>DATMXS010000446.1:0-25122 GCA_035561355.1 Bryobacteraceae bacterium
GCTCCGCACTCGTCGGACTCGAAATGGCTGAAACCGACGTGCCTCAGCGTGGAGACCTCTATCAGACGGGCGACTTCGTCGCGCAGGGCAGGGAACATAGCGCGCAACCCGGTATGGAACAGCAGCGGTTCGTCATCCCTAACCAGGAAATGACTGAATTCGAGGTTTATCTCGGGAACGAATACAGAGATTCGAAAGACGTCCGGCGCAATTTCGGTTACGGTCGCCATAGTGCCCCTCTTCAGTCCGCATCTGCATCTGAGCGTGATGCAGGACCGTTACGGTCGAGTATACGACGATTCGGGGGCGCTTCCGGTTGACCGGAGTTCGCTGGAGCTTCCTGGTTTTGTGCCGCTGGCGGTATGGTGCGAACTCGCTGTGAGAGCGCGGTTTGTCGGGATTGGGTTCGAATTGTCAGAATCAGGCTCGGGGTTTGTGGCGCGTGGCCCATAGCTGCCGCCGGGATCGTGCCCGCGGAAGGCGCCGGGCATGGGGGCGTTGACGTAGGCATCGATGAAGCCTTCCAGTTCGGCGTGAACGGCGCGTTCGACGTCGTCGTGGCGGCGGGGGCCCTGAAGCTTCCAAAGAGTGCTGAGGGCTTTATCGAATGCGCGGTGCGCAGCAGCTTCGTGACGGGCGAGGGCGGCGAGGCTCTTTGCGGCGCGTTCGAAGGCGTCGGCGAGATTGGGTTCGAATTGCAACGGGGCGTTGGCCGAGTGGACAGGCGGAGCCATGTCCCCGTCGGGATTGAGATTGGGTTCGTTCGGTCGCATATGTTTGGCGAGGAGATCGGCTTCGATCACGGCGATGCGGTCGAGCTTCCACTGGGCCTGGGCGAGTTGAGCGACGAGGAGTATTTCGGTGGGGCCGGCTGGTTTGTGCTCTCCGAGGAGCGCATCTAGAAGGCGTTCGTATTCGGCCGGGTCTTCGCCGGGGAGGACGGTGTGGGGTCCGCACAAGCCGTGCGTGAGGCGATTGCGGGAGGAGCGGGCCTTGCCTTCGAAGGTGCGAGGTCCGGTGGACTGCTGTGCGTTGGCGCGATTGGCCGTAATTTGAGCCGGAGATGCCATGGTGGATGCCTTTCTGACGGTTGATTGCGGCGGATGTGCCGCGTGGTTATTGCCGATTGGAGCGTAGCACGGGGTGGGGCTCGATTCCGAAATTGCTGGAGGCAAGTTGTTGAAGGTAGGCGAGATATTCTGTTGGCTTCGGTGAACTGGGGTGGACTAGTCCAGGCTGTCCCCGAAAGTACCGGAACTCTAACCCGGTCGGACCGTGGTGCGTTTCACTTGGGCGTGCGGACGGCAAAGCTAATACGGAAATTTGGTTTCGTCGATCTCCCCGCCGCTCGTAAACAGGATCAACAGTCCGAGTACTATCACGCCAAGTATCCACCAGCCCAAAGTCGAAAGGAGTCTCCGAGTGCCCCGCCTGCTGGGGTCCTGCTCTCTATCCACATAGAACCAAGTGGCAAGAGCCACGATCAGGATGCCTCCGACAAGGATGACGCCATCGTGCCAAGAGACTGAAACCGGCATTTGCATATCACTTGAATTATTCTGGGCCTATGCCGTCGTGCCCGCAATCGCCGGTTTGGCTGCGCACGGACGCTGAGCCCCGACAAAATCTACTCCGGATTCGGGTTTCGGGCAACCTTGCTGACATGGCGGTTGGGAGGATCACTCCGGCCGTAGAAGCGGGCGACCCGCAACCGCGAGCCGGGACCGGACTGAGTCAAACAGGTTTCGGCATTTCGTAGGCGAAATAAGGTTGGGACTCTGGTTTCGCGGTCCGGCGGTCATCCAACGGCGCACGAGAACTCACGAACGATGTATTGCCCCTGGTCTGTGACTTCGAGTATAAGCGCATCGTCGTCCATGTAGTGACCCATGAGCCGGTACGCCTCGTATGGATAGGAAGCGCCACCCCTAAATAGCAGTTGCGATGGGCCGTTTCTCGCCCAAAGTGTCCACTTCCTGTCGGGATTCTGAAGGTCTACTCCGTCTTCCTTGGCGCATGACACGAGTTTCTGCTTTAGCTGCGCGGCGCGTTCCGGATCGAGCGATTTCGTCATACCGGAACCTATTATGCTGCACCTTATAGGCGCTGACAAGGGGTTTTCGGCATGCGCGTTTCGGGACACTCTCGAAAATCGCGCCGGAAGCTTAGGTCGAGACCGTGCCACCTCCCAGCATCTTCATCGCTTCGGTGCGCCGAAGGCCCATCGCACACAGGCTACGCAAATTGCGAAATTGATCTGCACGTACTACTCGGACAGGATACGGAATCTCGCTGGAGAGAACGGTGGCACAAGGGCGGAGGTTAAGTTTGCAGGTGCGTCAACGGCTTGCAGGGCCCTTACGCCTGAATGACAATGTAGCTATGTCGGCTACGGTTCAACTGGTCGCAACGGTGGCAGCTGCCTTCGCAGCGGCTGTAGCGGCCGGTGCAACGGTCTGGTATGCGCTGCTAACGAAAAGGCTATGGGCTTCCACGGAGGCTAACGTAGCCTTGACTAAACGGATGTTGGAACGGGACGCAGAGCCTTTCTGTGGTATATCGCAGTTGAAGAACGCCTTCTCTGACGAGGGAGTCGTGACGGTGGAGTTCGAAGTGAAGAACGCTGGCCGGACCATTCTTCAAGACGTGTCCCTCAGTTCGACGTGGAAAGGCTTTGACGGTGCGTCTCGAGAACAGTGTACGTATGGCGAAGAGTGGATCGGCGTGTTATTACCTGGAGAAGCGACTGCCCGAAAGAAGTACGTCAAGCGAGTCATTCGAAGAGAAGCCTTTGCGAGCACCCTTGAAGGCCTGTCATTACACATGGCTTTTTGTCTGCATTTTCAGGGGCCTTTTTCTTCTAACCGCTTCGTGCATATTCTTCTCTGTTCATTCGATCTTCACAGGAAATTCTATGTTCGGAAATCATTTATAGCCCGGGAGGGTGATGAGTGGTTCAACCGCCAAGGGCATCTTCTTGATGACATCAGCTCGATAATCCAACGAGCCGTTATTTAGGGACGCGCGTAATCGCGCAGCCGATGCTTTGGACTGCACCCCAAAATTGTGCGAACCGCAGTCTCGACGATGGCGAGATCGATCACATTGCCGCTGAAGCCAGTAGCTTGTGCAGCACTCGCCGGGCTTGCCCAAGTTGGGAGAATGCTCTCGATCGCCGCCAAGGCACCAAATGCACTGGCAGCCTGCAAAAAGACGCCTGGAAAAACCGTTGCTGTCCATCCGTGCCCGCGCTTCAGAGGTACGGGCAGCGCATACCCTGCGCCTCTGGCGAATGCAGCCCCTCCGGCATTGGAATCAGTATCAACGCCAGAATCACAAATGCCGCCAGCCCCAGCAGTTTGCGACCGAATGAGAGCGGGGACACGTCGTTGAGTGGCGGAGTCCCACGGCCGGCTATAAAGAATACGATGATTGCCCACATCATCAAGCCGGGCCAGACGAAGAGCGCCAAGAGAAAGAGTGACATCACGGCAACTGAGCTGACCACCATTCCAATCCTGGTGCCGAACAGTGCGCGGGCGATGTGACCGCCGTCCAGTTGTCCCACTGGAACCAGATTCAGCGCGGTGACAAGAAGACCGAGCCACCCGGCAAAAGCGAGCGGGCTGAGGCGAAGTGCATCTCCGGCGCGAATGGTTTGTCCAAGAGAGGCCTCGACAATGATTGACATGAGAATCGATGCCTGCGAGATTGATCCGCGCATGCCTTCGAGCACGGATGAGTCTGCAGGGACCACCTCGGACGACTTCAGGCCAAAATAGAGCGCGGGAATGGCGATCACGAGCCCTGCTAAAGGGCCAGCGACTGCTACATCGAACAGTGCCTTCCGATTCTCGGCCGGCGAGCGCATCTGAATGAACGCGCCGAACGTGCCGAGGGCGAATGGTATCGGGATAAAGAACGGTGGTGTAACGCTCATCCGGTGATACCGGGCGGTGAAGTAGTGGCCCAATTCATGGCAGCCGAGTATTGCGAGCAGGGCGACCGAATAGGGCAGCCCAACGGTGAAGAGCGAGGGCTCGCGGAGGAGGTTCACACCCCGATGGGCGGCACCGGCGAACGTTGTGGTTAGAAATGTCAACCCGAACAATAGCCAATGAAGCCATGGTCGAACCCGCCTTTCGAGGGCCGCCTCCTCCACTGGTTTGGGCAGCAGCACAACCGAGGTTCGACCGCCTCCTCCATCCTGAAGCAGCGGTACCGTGCCGCTTCCCAACCCCTGCTTCAGGTCGGCGAAGGCCCGGTCCGCATCCTCGCGAAGCGCGCCGCGGAAGACCTGGACGCCAGCTTCCATCTCAACCGCTTCATCTACCTGGAGGACGCTCCGCAGAGAAGGCGGGTATTCCTCAGGCGCGAGCGGCCGGGGACCTGCGAAGGCCGGCACGCTCTCGTTGGCCGGTCGTCCAAGTACGTTCCAGATCAGCACCACGGTTAAGGCCACGACCAGCCAGAACCAGACAGCGCCCATCATAGCGCCGGTGGGCAGCAGGAACAGGACGAGGATGGGAAGGGTCAGCAGCAGTACGATTAGCACACGCGCTGCTGCATTGCCTTCAAATCGACTCCTCACCTCTAACCTCCGTCATATTTCTTCTAGGCCGGACGCGGCGCGGTAATTGCGCGTTGATACAACAATTACCCTGCTTGCCGACATGAGAACCGCGGCGAAGGCGGGCGCGCCAGCAGTATCTCTAAGTTGCGGCTCACCTCCGAGATTCGGACGGCTGCCCTGCTTTGACTGGGGCCTTGTATGCCTGCCCTTGCAGGATCTGTTTGACCCAAGCTACATAGCGGTCCATCCAGTTCTGCAGGAACTTGCGGGTGTCTGCGCTGGCGATGTTGCCGTTTTCATCGAAGAAACCCTCAGTCACGTAGATGAACGCCTCGGGCTGGCCAAGGGTCGGTACGTCGAGATAGGCGAGCATATTGCGCAAATGCTGCTGCGCCATTGAAGTACCGGGAGCGCCGATCGAGGCGCCCATCACTCCGGCAGGCTTGCCTGCCCAGGCATTCTGGCCATAGGGACGTGAGGCGTGATCGATCGCGTTCTTGAGTACACCGGGGATTGAACGGTTGTATTCCGGCGTGACGAACAACAGCCCATTGGCGCCATTGACCTCGCGCTTCAACCGCTTCACCTGCTCGGCCGGCCGCTCGTCATCGTCCTGGTTGTATAGCGGCAAGTCATCGATCCGAAGGTCGTGGAACGATAACTCGGGTGGCGCCAGTTTGATGACAGCGTTGGCCAGTTGACGATTATATGATTTGCGGCGCAGGCTGCCGACCACTAGAGCAATCTGGTACTGGTCCATATCTCATCTCCTACAGGCAAGAGTTCCGAATAACACACTTGGCCGCAGACGTACGGTCACCTATGCCATGCGGACGATTGGTTTGATCGTGCCGCCTTTTTCGCTGTCTTCGGCAGCCTGATTGATTTCATCCAGGGAGTAAAACTTTACGAACTTGTCGAACGGCAAGCGTCCTTGCATGTGAAGTTCGACGAGCTGCGGGATGAAAAGATCAGGCACGCTCTCTCCCTCAATGATGCCGAGTATTTTATTGCCGGGCAGCATAACGCCGTTTATATCGAAGCTAGCCTCGGCGCCGAGCGGTGCGGCTCCCACGATGCCGCAGGCGCCAAGAGGTCCGAGCGCATCGATGGCCTGCCGCAACACCTCAGGTCGCCCCGTTGCTTCGAGCGAGAAGTCCACTCCCCCCCTGGTAACTTCGGCGATCGTCTTGACCGGATCCGTCTCCCTGCTGTTGACGGTGTGCGTTGCTCCCAGCTCCTTTGCCATCTCAAGGCGCGACGGCACCACGTCCGCGGCGATGATGGTTGTTGCTCCGGCGATCCGCGCTGCCATCACAGCCGCCAAACCGACAGCGCCCGCGCCGAAAGTGGCGAAGCTTGCGCCCGGCCGCACTTTGAGCGCGTTTATCACGGCCCCGGCGCCCGTCTGAATGCCGCAACCGAGCGGGCCGAGTATCTCAAGGGGCGCGTCCCTGCGAATCTTCACGACATTACGTTCATGGGCAAGCGCGTACGTACCGAATGACGATTGCCCGAAAAAATGATCGTAAACCTTCGCGCCATGCCGGTCCGTGGTGGCGGTGCTGCCGTCTTCACGTGCGCCGCCGAAGCATAGCGGGTAGGCTCTTTCGCAATAGAAAGGCTTGCCCAGATAACAGGGCTTACAGTGTCCGCACCACATGTAAGTGAGGACCACCGGATCGCCCGGGACGACTTTGAGGACATCCTCTCCTACACTCTCGACGATTCCTGCGCCTTCGTGACCGAGGACGATCGGGTGCGGAACGTCGTAGACCTTATCGCGGGCCACCATATCTGTGTGGCACATCCCGCCGGCCACGATCCTGATCAGCACTTCGTCCCGGCGCGGGGCTTCCAGAGTCAGTGTTTCGATTTGGAAAGGTCCACCCTTGTCACGAACCACGGCGGCCTTGATTTCCCGGACTTGAGTGTCTCCCGAATTACCCACTTCAATGCTCCTTTGTGAACTGGCCTGGAAGCCTCGCCCGTGACCTCGAGCTAGTTTCGCGGATGCCTCTTTAGTACGGTTACGGTTTCCGTTGCCGCGCCGGCTATAGGGTCACATAGTTACGAATAACAATCAGAGCTATACGTCCAGAGATATACCTCCACCATTACACGCTTGATACGCATGGCACACCAAATCCACCGTACTGATAGATGTGAGTTGAGACTGAGATAGCCGTTCTGGCGGGAGTTCAAGAGCGTACGGACTCCCCAGGTCCATTTGAGCCCAATTTAACATACCCTAGACGGGAGGTAAAGATAGACGGGACTAAAGATATATCAGGCCGAACTATCCGATCATTCGTGCCGTTTTCGCGGCGGTGGCACTTTTGTGGCTACCTCCACTTGTTGCACATCCACTGGACGTTACGTTCGCATCACCTCGCTCGCTAACAGTGAGAATGATGTTGCGGCGATTCCGAAACAGACATATACGCTCCTAGAGCGTCTGTTCCCGTTCGGGAGGGTCAATCGCTCGCGCGGAGCCGACAGCCCGAGACATGGTCCGTTTACAATGCGGAAATGGGGCGGGATGCTGGGGGATCGTTTGTCTTGTCGCTTCGGCGGCGCGTGCGCGGCGTTGACCGGCGGTTGCGGGAGGCTCGGATGTTTGCTCGCGCGATGCACTCGGCGGAGCATCCGATCGTGGCGCAGATTGTGCCGATGCGGCGGTGCAATCTGGCGTGCTCTTACTGCAACGAGTTCGATGCGGTCTCGCAGCCTGTGCCGCTCGGGGAGATGGTGCGGCGCATCGATCTGCTTGGCGGGCTCGGGACTACCATCATCACTGTCAGCGGCGGCGAGCCGATGCTCCATCCTGAGTTGGATGAGATCGTGCGTCATATCCGACGCCGGGGCGCGCTCGCTACGCTGATCACCAACGGGTATCTGCTCACGCCGGAGCGCATCCGGCGGCTGAACCGGGCGGGGCTCGATTACCTACAGATCAGTATCGACAATGTCATCCCCGACGAGACCTCGAAGAAGAGCCTGAAGGTGCTCGACCGCAAGCTCGAGTGGCTGGCCGCGCACGCCGAATTCGCCGTCACGGTCAACTCCGTGCTTGGGAGTCCCGTACGCAACCCGGCCGACGCGCTCACGATCGCCGAACGGGCGCGGGCGCTCGGTTTGACCAGCACGGTCGGCATCCTGCACGACGGCGGCGGGCAGCTTCGGCCGCTTGCCCCCGACCATGCTTCCGTTTATGAGCGCATCCTCGGGTTCGAGCAGTCGCTGTTCTCGTTCGCGCAGTACGACCGCTTCCAGCGCAACGTCGCGCGCGGGCTGCCGAACGAGTGGCATTGCCGGGCCGGCGGGCGGTTCCTCTACATCTGTGAGGACGGGCTGGTCCATTACTGCTCGCAGCAGCGGGGGTGTCCGGCGATTCCGCTTGCGCAGTACACGCGCGATCACCTGAAACGCGAGGCTGCGCGCCCGAAGGCCTGCGCTCCGTTGTGTACGATCTCATGCGTACACCAGACCGCTATGCTGGACGCGTTCCGCGAAGACCCCCGGGGCACGCTTGCCGGCATGATCGAGCGGCGCCGGGCTTTCAACCCCGCGTATGAAACGCCGGCGCTGCTGGGGCTGCTGACGTGGGCGTTTCTCGAGGGGCGTAACCGGGGCTTGCTGAGTAGACTGGCTCTGCGTGTGCTCCGCGCAGGGTCCTGAACTGAGCTGCTCGTGCCGGCTTCTGTTGAACGCACCATATGCTAGCCTGAGGCCAGAGAGTATTGCGCCTCCCGCGTCGGGCGGCGTTCTGGGTGCTTATCGCGGCGTGCCGGAGGGGCAAAACAGAGCATGTCCCCGTCCGGCTTACCTGGCTCGGAACGGGTATGTCCACCGGCTCACGCATCCTTACGATCAACGGCGGATCGTCCACGATCAAGTTCGCGGTCTTTACGTCTGAGGAACCGCCTGAGCGGATTCTGAGCGGGCAACTGGAGCACATCGGGCCGTCTGGCGCCGTCCTGAATGCAACAGAACCAGCCACAGCCCAGTCTCATCATGTGCCGGTCAGCGCTTCGGATCACCGCCAGGCCGCAGGCGTGCTCATCGATTGGATTGCGCAGTGGAACGGCCATGATCGCTTCGCTGCCATCGGCCACCGCGTGGTGCACGGGGGTTTGACACTCGACGAGCACCAGGTGGTGACGCCGGAGTTGATGCGAGAGCTTTGCCGGACGCAGCCGCTCGACCTGGCTCATCTGCCGCGCGAGATTGCCTTGATCGAAGCGTTTCGAGACCGCTTCCCCGGCATCACCCAGATTGCCTGCTTCGACACCGCCTTCCACAGTGAACTGCCGCGCATCGCCAAGCTTCTGCCCATCCCCCGCCGCTACACCGATGCGGGCGTGCGGCGGCTAGGCTTCCACGGGCTCTCATACATGTACCTGATCGGCGAATTGCGCCGCGTTGCCGGCTCCGCGGCGGATGGACGGGTGATCATCGCGCACCTCGGTTCCGGCGCGAGCATGGCCGCTCTGTTAAGTGGCCGGCCGGTGGACACCAGCATGGCGTTCACGCCCACCGCCGGCCTGATGATGGGAACGCGCCCCGGCGATCTGGATCCGGGCCTGCTGGTTTACATGATGCGAACGGAGAAGCTGACGCCGGAGCAGATGGATGACTTCGTCAGCCACCGATGCGGCATGACGGGCGTTTCTGACGGCATCTCCGACATGCGCGAGTTGATCTCACGCCGCGCGGCTGATACAAAAGCCGCGGAGGCCGTTGACTTGTTCTGCTACCAGGCAAAGAAGTGGATCGGGGCTTACGCAGCCGTCCTGGGCGGCCTGGATACGCTGGTCTTTTCGGGGGGCATCGGGGAACGCTCGCCGGAGGCGCGGTCGGGCATCTGCGGGGGGCTGGAGTTTCTGGGGCTCCACCTCGATGCCGCCCTCAACTCGGCCTCCGCAGCGGTGATTTCCACTCCGGCTTCGCGCGTGGCTGTGAGGGTCATCCCGACGGACGAAGAGTTGATGGTCGCGAACATCGTTTTCGATCTGATCGCAGATCGAGCCAAACACAAACAGTGACGAACGAGGCATTATGGACAGCTCCAAAACCGTGACAGAAAGGGGCTCCGATCAGGTTGCTGAGTCGGAGTCGCTTACTCCGGAAAATGTGGCATATCTGAAGCAGATGGACGCGTATTGGCGCGCGGCCAACTATCTTTCTGTCGGGCAGATCTACTTATACGACAACCCTTTGCTCAAGGAGCCGCTACGGCCGGAGCACATCAAGCCGCGCCTGCTCGGGCACTGGGGCACGACGCCGGGCCAGAACTTCATCTACGTTCACCTGAACCGCATAATCCTAAAGTATGACGTTGACATGATTTATATCTCCGGTCCGGGACACGGCGGACCGGCAGTCGTAGCCAACGTGTATCTGGAAGGAACTTACAGCGAAGTCTATCCGCTAGTGACACAAGATGAGGCGGGGCTTCGGCAATTATGCCGTCAGTTCTCATTTCCCGGCGGCATCCCGAGCCACGTGGCGCCGGAGACGCCGGGTTCGATTCACGAGGGCGGGGAACTGGGGTATTCGCTGAGCCATGCGTTCGGAGCGGCGTTCGATAATCCGAGCCTCATCGTCGCGTGCGTGATCGGCGATGGCGAGGCGGAAAGCGGACCGCTTGCCACCGCGTGGCATTCGAATAAGTTCCTGAACCCGGCGAACGACGGCGCCGTGCTGCCCATCCTGCACTTGAACGGGTACAAGATCGCAAATCCGACTATATTTGCCCGCATACCGCGGGAGGAACTCGAACAGATGCTGCGCGGGTGCGGCTGGGAACCGCACTTCGTCGTGGGCGATGATCCCGCGGCCATGCACCCGCTGATGGCATCCACGCTCGATCGGGTCATCACGCAGATCCGAGACATTCAGCAGGTGGCGCGGGAGCACGGAGTCAAAGGGCGTCCGCGCTGGCCCATGATCGTGCTTCAGTCGCCTAAGGGCTGGACCGGGCCGAAGACGGTGGACGGCCGCCCCGTCGAGGGGACGTCCCACTCCCATCAGGTGCCGCTGGCCAACGTTGCGAACAACCCGGAGCACCTCAGGCAACTGGAGGCCTGGCTGCGCAGCTACCGTCCCGAGGAGTTGTTCGACGCCCGGGGCCGGTTCCGGCCGGACTTACAAGCGCTGGCGCCCGAGGGCGACCGCCGTATGGGAGCGAATCCGCATGCCAATGGCGGCCTGCTCCTGAAGGATTTGCGCCTGCCCGACTTCAGCGATTATGCCTTCGATGTTCCTGAGCCCGGAGTTGTGCTGGCCGAAGACACGCGCGTGCTCGGCAGATTTCTACGGGACGTCATCCGAATGAACGAGAGCCAGCGGAACTTCCGGATTTGGGGTCCGGACGAAACGCTCTCCAACCGGCTCGGCGCCGTGTTCGAGGCAACCAACCGGCAATGGATTGCGGAGACGGAACCCACCGACGAGTTCCAGGCGGTCGAGGGCCGGGTGATGGAGATGCTGAGCGAACACCAATGCCAGGGCTGGCTGGAGGGTTACCTCCTGACCGGGCGGCACGGCGTGTTCAACAGCTACGAAGCGTTCATTCACATTGTGGACTCGATGTTCAACCAGCACGCGAAGTGGCTGAAGGTGACGCTCGGCCTGGAGTGGCGCCGCAAGATCGCTTCGCTGAATTATCTGTTGGCTAGCCACGTCTGGCGGCAGGATCACAACGGCTTCACCCATCAGGATCCCGGCTTCATCGACCTCGTGATGAATAAGAAGGCCGAGATCGTGCGGGTCTACCTGCCGCCCGATGCCAACTGCCTGCTTTCCGTGATGGATCACTGCTTGCGCAGCCGGCATTATGTGAACGTGGTGGTGGCCGGCAAGCATCCCGCGCCGCAATGGCTGGACATGAAATCCGCCATACGCCACTGCACGGCGGGCATTGGCATCTGGAAATGGGCAAGCACCGATAAGGACTCCGACCCCGACGTAGTGATGGCTTGCGCGGGCGATGTGCCGACACTCGAAACTCTGGCGGCGGTTGCGATTCTACGGCGCAGGCTGCCGGACTTGAAGATCAGGGTTGTGAACGTCGTGGACCTGATGAAGATCCAGTCCCCGAGCGAACACCCGCATGGGCTGCCGGACAAGGACTTCGATGTGCTGTTCACCACTAATAAGCCGGTGATCTTTGCTTACCACGGCTATCCCTGGCTAATTCACAGGTTGACTTACCGCAGGACTAACCACGATAACATTCACGTCCGCGGTTACAAGGAAGAGGGGACGATTACGACACCCTTCGACATGGCCGTCCTCAATGACCTGGACCGGTTCCACCTGGCCATGGACGTCATTGACCGGTTGCCGCAGCAAGGGGCGCGCGGCGCTTACCTGAAGCAGGAGTTGCGGGACAAGCTTGTCGATCACCGCCGCTACATCGAGAGGCATGGCGACGACCTGCCCGAGGTGCGCGACTGGAAATGGGGTCCGTACAGCGCGGGCGAACCAGAGGCTCCACCCGAATTGCGTGGATAGCCAAGTCAATGGGATTTACGCGCGTGAGGAGGAGGAAGACAGGAGGGAGAAATGTTAGGACCTGAGATGGTGCGAGCGGTTGCCCGCCATTGGTGGGTACTGTTGCTCAGAAGCATTGTCGCTGTGTTGTTCGCCGGCATGGCCCTATTCCTACCGGGCCTGACGCTGGTGAGCCTCGTGCTATTGTGCGGCATCTACTTCGTCATTGACGGCGTGATGGCGCTGGTTGTGGGAGGACGTGCGCGCGCCTGGGGACTGCTTATCGCCGGCGTGATAGGCGTGATCGCCGGCATAGTGACATTCATGTATCCGGGGCTGACGGCAGTCGCATTGGTGATCCTTCTTGCGGCATGGGCGATCGCAAGAGGCGTTTTCGAGATCATGGCAGGTATTCGACTGCGCAGAGAGATGACACACGAATGGCTGCTGGTCGTCAGCGGCGCACTCTCCATTCTTTTCGGCGTTCTGTTGCTGATCAATCCGGCGGCCGGGGCGCTGGCGATGGTGTGGTTGATCGGCGCTTACGCATTGGCCTTCGGCATCATCATGTTCTTTGCCGCGTTCCGGCTCCGCCGGTTTCGGACGGCGGCAGCTTAGTTGCGACATGCGGTTGCGATCATGCGACTAAGGCACATCCAGCGTGACTCGATCACGATGCAGAGATTCTACTCTCAAGGGGAAGACTCCACATTTGCAGACATTGCGCTGTTTTTGATGCGCGTTGCGGCTGGCCTGGCCTTTATGATGCATGGATGGTCGAAGATCCAGAACCCGTTCGGCTGGATGGGACCGGAAGGGTTCGCCCCGGGCGCATTGCAGGCGCTTGCGGCCATCGCCGAGTTTGGCGGCGGGCTGGCATGGATTTTGGGGTTTCTGACTCCCGTTGCTTCAATCGCCATCGGCTTCACGATGGCCGTCGCATTCACCACTCATGCGTTCATGCGCGGCGACCCTTACGTGTCGATGACCGGGGGGCCGTCGTCCGAACGGGCAGTGGTGTACTTCTCGATTGCCTTGGTGCTGATCGCCATGGGCCCGGGGCGATTTTCGCTCGACCGAAAGCTCTTTGGATCACGCTGAGACCCGCGCCCCCAACGGCGTGTCATGATTGCGGCATGCATGTCTGGGAACTGAGCGACCTCTGCACGCCCTGGTGTGTCCACGTCGCGGCGACGCTGCGGATCGCCGATCACATTGCTGCGGGTTGCACTGCTATTGACGAGTTGGCTGCCGCGTCAGGCGCCAATGCCGACTCGCTTCAGAGGGTGCTGCGCCACCTGGTGAGCAAGGGCGTGTTTACAGAGCTTTCGCCGGACCGCTTCGCGCTCAACGACGACGCTCAGGCGCTGTTGGACGAGCAGGTCCGCCTGGGCCTCGATCTCGAAGCGTTTGGCGGACGGATGGCATACGCCTGGGGAACCCTGCTCTCTGCCGTCCGGACTGGCCGGCCGGCGTATCACGAAGCCTTCGGTCGCGGGTTCTGGGAAGACCTGGACGCTCACCCGGACATCGCGGCAAGCTTCGACGAGTTGATGGGACCCTCGGGACACGGTGTGCCGGATCCGCAGGTGCTGGTCAATCCGGAGGACTGGGATTCCGTGCGTACGGTGGTGGACGTGGGCGGCGGCACGGGGGCGCTTCTGGCCGAAGTGCTGCGTGCGAGGCCTGGGGTCCGCGGCACGCTTGTGGATCTTCCGCGGACAGTGGCTCGCGCGGATAAGGTGTTTCAGGCAGCCGGGGTTGCGGAGCGGGTGACCTCGGTGGGGCAGAGCTTTTTTGAACCTCTGCCCCCTGGGGGCGACGTCTATCTGCTCAAGAGCATCCTCAGCGACTGGCCGGACGCCGAGGCGAAGCTCATACTGAGACGCTGCGCCGATGCGGCGCGCCCCAACGGCCGGGTGGTGATCCTGAATGGCGTCGGGCCCGGCGAAGAGCCATCGCCGGCCCTGCTGATGATGGTGTTGGTGGGGGGAAGGGATCGGACGCTGGATCAGTTCCGCAAACTGGCAGACGAAGCCGGCCTCGGTGTGCGCGCGTTCGGGCGACAGCCGTCGGGCAGGTTTATCGTCGAGTGCTCCCCGGCCTGATCGGCTCGAACCGTTGCTCAAGCCATGGCGAGCGCCAACCGATTACCTGGGATTCGGTCTCCGGTACACGTTGGAACGATCGCTGCGAGCCCCTTACGCACGTGCTCCACCAGGTCGTCAGCGCGAAACGGTTTCGACAGCAGCGGACAGTGGCACTTTGCGATCTCTTCGGCGTAGCCACTGATGAACACGGCTGCAAGGTCGGGCTTGCGCCGGCGCATCGCCGCCACCATCTCGCATCCGTTCATCTCAGGCATGACAAAGTCCGAGACGACAAGATCGAAGCCGGATCCGTCGCCGAACATCTCGAGCGCGTCCGCCGGATGGCACGCAATTTCGACCTTCCAGCCTTGCCGGCGTAGCATCAACGCAGCCAGTTGTGCGATCGAGCGTTCGTCGTCGACGACCAGGATCCTGCAGCCGCCGTCGAATTGGGTTCCAGGGTGTCGAGTGCTCACGAATATCGGATGTTCAGGTGCAATGGGAGGATGCACCTGCAGCGCATTAATTCGGCTTCAGATGTCTGCGCCTGTAAGCATCAGATACGGAGGAAGCGGACACGCAGCGCAACACCGATTCGGCGCGGTGTGGAGCGCCTGCGATAGAATCGCCATAGTTCCGGGAGATTAAGCTCACATGAAACAAATGCTCGCAGTCATGATTGCATCGCTTCTGCTGCCCGCCAGCGGTATCCGGGCAAGCGGCGTTCCGGAGTTCCGGGACCTGTTCAACGGGAAGGACCTGCAGGGTTGGGTCAACGTGAATACCGCCGAGGACACCTGGCGCGTAGAAAATGGCGTGCTGGTCTGTTCGGGAAAACCGATCGGGGTGATGCGAACCGACAGGCAGTACGAGAATTTCGTTCTGCACGTGGAGTGGATGCACACCGAACCGGGAGGAAACTCGGGCGTGTTTCTGTGGAGTGGACCTCAGGCGAATCCGGGCAGTCCGTTTCCGAACGGCGTCGAGGTGCAGATGCTGGAATTGGATTGGCCCAAGTTGAATACCAGGAACGGGAAGACTCCGCCGGACGCATATGTACACGGCGAACTCTTTGGTGTCGGCAGCCTCAAGACCGTGCCGGACAATCCGAGGGGCGAGCGGAGCATGTCGATCGAGAACCGCGCAAAAGGCCGGGGCCAGTGGAACACCTATGACGTGGTCGCGGTGGATGGGGTCATCAAACTCGCGGTGAACGGTAAGTTCGTCAACGGCATCAGCCGGGCAACGCAGAAGAAGGGCTATATCTGCCTCGAGTCCGAGGGGGCGAAGATCTTCTTCAAGAACGTTCGGATTATGGAGCTACCGCCCGGCGTGACATCTCCCGAACAGACGGCGCCCGTGGCGGAGTAGGGCGCTTCCGAGGGGCCGCGCTACTCGCGGGCAATTGCGGCCGGGCATGCCCCGGCCGCTGCGACACGCAGATTAGCGCCCTGGTCTCTGGTTTCCCGCCAGGACTTTTTTGCGAAGCCGGATGGATTGAGGCGTCACCTCGACGAACTCGTCATCGCGGATGAACTCGATGGCCTGCTCCAGGTTGAGCAGGCGCGGAGGCATGAGGCGGATTGCGTCGTCCGCTGTCGAAGCCCGCATGTTGGTGAGCTTCTTTTCTTTGACGATGTTGATGTTGAGGTCGGCGTCGCGCGCGTTCTCACCAACGATCATGCCTTCGTAAACCTCGGTGCCCGGTGAGATGAAGATCACGCCACGCTCCTGGAGATTGAAGATCGCATAGCCGGTGGCTCTTCCGGCGCGATCGGCAACCAGGGATCCGGTCGGGCGGCGCGCAATGTCGCCCTGCCACGGCACCCAGGAATGGAACAGCGAGTTCATCACGGCCGTGCCGCGGGTATCGGTCAGCATCTCCGACCGTAGCCCGATCAGTCCGCGCGACGGCACATGGAATTCCAGGCGGACACGGCCGGACCCGTGGTTCACCATCTTTTCCATCTTGCCTTTGCGCTGGCCGATCTTCTCGATGACGACGCCGATGAACTGCTCCGGGCAGTCGATGACGAGCAGTTCCTGCGGCTCGTGCAGAACGCCATTGACCGTGCGCGTCAGAATCTCGGGATTGCCCACCATTAGTTCGTGGCCTTCACGCCGCATCGTTTCAATGAGGATGGAGAGCTGGAGTTCGCCGCGGCCCATAACTTTGAAGGCGTCGTGAGATGCTTCCTCTACACGGATGGAGACGTTGGTAAGGAGTTCCTTATCGAGGCGGTCCCGCAGGTGCCGCGATGTTACGAACGTGCCTTCGCGTCCGGAGAACGGAGACGTGTTGATGGTGAACGTCATCGCGATGGTCGGCTCATCAATGTGGATGAGGGGCAGCGGCGCGGGCGTTTCGGCGCTGGTGATGGTCTCGCCGATCGTGATGCCCTCGACGCCTGCAATCGCCATCACGTCGCCGGGGCGGCCGATGCTCTCTTCGACGCGGTTCAAGCCTTCGAAAGTGTAGAGCTTGGTGATGCGCGTCTTCTGGAGCGAGCCATCGAGCTTCGTGATCCCGACCTCATCGCCGAGATGCAGCGTGCCGGAGAACATGCGGCCAATCGCGAGGCGCCCGAGGTAATCGCTGTAGTCGAGGTTCGCCACCTGAAGCTGAAGAACGGCTTCGGGATCGCCGGAGGGAGGCGGGCAGTGGGTCAGGATCATCTCGAACAGCGGGCGCAGGTCCTCGCCCGGCTCATCCATTGAGAGCGTAGCCGTACCTGCACGCGCATTGGTGTAGATGATGGGAAAGTCGAGCTGTTCTTCGCGGGCGTCGAGATCAATGAAGAGGTCGAAAACTTCATTGAGGACGGCTTGGATTCGAGCGTCGGGACGATCAATCTTATTGATCACCACGATGGGCGGCAGTCCCGCCTCGAGCGCTTTCATGAGGACGTACCGGGTCTGAGGGAGCGGGCCCTCGGAGGCGTCCACGAGCAGCATGACGCCATCGACGAGCTTCAACGCGCGCTCGACCTCACCGCCGAAATCGGAGTGTCCAGGTGTGTCGACGATGTTGATCTTAGTGCCGTGGTAACGGACGCCAGTGTTCTTGGAGAGGATCGTGATGCCACGCTCGCGCTCCAGATCGTTGGAGTCCATGACGCGCTCGGCAACGGTCTCATTGGAGCGGAAAATGCCGCTCTGGTGAAGCATGGCGTCCACCAGCGTCGTCTTGCCATGATCGACGTGGGCAATGATGGCTATATTACGGATGCAGGGAGTACTCACAAGTGTTGTCTCGCAGGGAGATCCGCCTTCGGCGGACCGGAGGGCAGAATTCAAACGGGGGCTGTGGCTGATGGCCGCAGCCCCTAGGAAAGACTAAGCCAAACGCAAACTTACCAGCGGGGCTCGCGACCTCGGCCGCCACCGCCACCCGGACGGCCACCACCGCTACGTGCGCCGCCGCCGCCGCCACCGCTGCGCTCTTCACGAGGCCGCGCCTCGTTGACGTTGAGCGCCCTTCCGTTTATCTCCTTGCCGTTCAAGCCGGCAATTGCCTTGCTAGCTTCCTGCGCGTTGGTCATCTCCACGAATGCGAAGCCGCGCGGCTGTCCGGTGTCGCGGTCGCGAACGATGCTGACGCGCTCGACGGTCCCGTACGCGCCAAAAGCAGCTTCAAGCTCTTCCTGGCTGGTCTGGTAGGAAAGGTTTCCCACGAAAATGTTCGTCACTCTCAAACTCCTCAAAAGGCTGCACTTGCAGCGTTGTCACTTACCCTCGGTTAATCACTGTCGAGCTAGTCTCGGCCGGAAACTGGAGAGGAACTGGCGAAGTTAGCAAGCAGGTCCAATGCGGCGCAGTCCGCCGCGCACCCTCAATTCTAGCAGAATTCCCCTCAAACGCGACTGAATTCTCTGAGTGGCGCCGCCGCTGGAATTAAGGCCGCAGACGGCGGGCGACGCGCGCGAAGCGTTGGCCAAACGCCGTAGCTTCTGTGAGTTCCGAGGCATTTGGGGCGTTGCTCACGGTTGTCGCCTGGGGGCCGAGGATGCCGTATCCCTCGCTGTCCACCCCGCCAACAACCGCAAACCGCATCGCCAGGAACGCGGCGATTGCGGTCAGCCGCGCCAGATCCTTTCCGGACGCCACGGCGCCCCCGGTGCAGAAGACACCAGCCAAGCGGCCCTCACCCATCTCGGGACGAGCCTTTCTCAGCGTGTTCGCAAGTCGGTCCAGGAACGACTTCGTCTCGCCCGAGACGCTCCCCCAGTAGACCGGTGTCCCCACGAGAACGGCGTCCGCCGAGGTCATGTCGCGCCCGGTGACTTCGGCGGTCTTTCTCATGGTCACTTCAACACCGCCCACTGCCGCCGCGCCTTCCCGCACCGCCTGAGCGAGTTTCGCTGTGTTGCCGGTCTCCGAGTGATACGCGATGAGAATGCGAAGCGGCGCCTCCGCGGGCGTGGCGAGTGCCGCCGCGAGGAAGAGGAAGGAGAGCATGCGGCTACCATACACCGCATGCTCGCCGGAACGCTACTGGACTACCGTGGCGGTCTTGATGTAGTCGAGCTTCGGGAACTTACCCGCGAGGTACGCGTTGCCGCGGTTCGTGATCGCGTCCTGATCGGGGAGCTCGCCGTAGCCCGCGTAGAGCTTCTGGACCACGTCCATACCCTCGGTTACCTGGGCAAATGGGGCAAAACCCTGGGTATCCAGGCTCTGGTTGGTCGCCAGATTGATGAAGAGCTGGGCCGTGCGGGTGTTCGGACCCATGGTCGCGAAAGCGACGGAACCCGTCCGGTTGGTACGGCTGACGGGATCGTCTTTGATGGGCTTGTCCCACTTCTTCGTCATGGCCGGGCTGGCGGCGAGGCCGAACTGGACCACGAAATTCGGCACGATCCGGAAGAAGCGGGCGCCGTCGTAATACTTGGCCTTCACGAGCTCTTCGAACCGGGCCGCGCCGATCGGCGCCCAATCCCGGTGAACCTCCATGACGAACGGACCCCTGCTGGTCTCGAACCGCACTTTGAAGACTTTGGACGCGTCCTCTTTCGCGGGCTCGGCGGCCTTTTCGGCGGCAGGCTTCTGCGTTTGCGGAGCCTTCTCCGTGGTGCTGGAGCAGCCTGCCATGAATAAGAGGGCGATTGCTGGGACGAGTACGGCAACGTGCTTGCGCATCAACAGAACTGTACCGCACGGCGGAGCGGTTTGCGACCTCCGCCGGGGAGCCGATACAATGAGGGTGTTCCGCGGCTTGCCCACGTGCGGAACGCCGGAAGTGAGGACGGCCTCACGCCTCCGTAAACCACCAGGGGACGACCCCATAGCCCGAAGTAAGGAGAATACTCTTGCCTTGGATTATGCTCGTTGTGGCCGGCGTGTTCGAGGTCGTCTGGGCCACCGGCTTGAAGTACACGGAAGGGTTTACGCGCCCGCTGCCCACCATTCTCACGCTGGTGTCGATGGCCATCAGCATGGGGCTGCTCGGCGTCGCGGTCCGGTATCTGCCGCTCGGGACCGCATATGCGGTGTGGACCGGGATCGGCGCCGCCGGGACGGTAGCTTTGGGTATCGTGCTGTTCGGGGAATCAGCCGAACCGGCCCGCATTGTGTGCGTTGCACTGATCCTCACCGGCATCGCCGGGTTGAAACTGATGGGGAACTGAACGGCATCGCCTCAGGCGGCCAGTTGTAGTGGTAGAACTGAGTGTCGGCCCGCGCATGCCTGCGCGCCCTGACTCAGGACAACATGAACAGACTCATCCTCAGCGCACTTCTTCTCACGGCGGCGATGCCTCTCATCGGAGCCGAGCCTGCAAACCGTACCGAAGCCTTCAGGAAGGATTTTCTGGAGGCCTTCCAGCGGACGGGGCTTAACACAACACCCGGCGACGCGATGTTGCTGCGCATTCTGGTCGAAAGCCGCGGCGCCAAGCGGGGCGTTGAGATCGGCACGGCTTCAGGATTCGGCGCGATGAACATGGGGATCGCATTTGAGCGGACCGGCGGACATCTGTATACGCTCGAAATCGACCCGGCGCGTGCGAAGGATGCCCAGCAGAACCTGGCGAAGATCGGGCTCGAGAAGACCGTCACGGTGATGGAGGGGGATGCGCTTCAGACGCTGCCCAAGCTCGAAGGCGAATTCGACTTCGTCTTTATCGATGCCGCAAAACCTCAGTACCTTGCGTATCTAAAGGCGCTGGAGCCGAAACTGAAGCGTGGGGCGGTAGTGGTGGCGGATAACGTCATCGTTTCCCAGCGCGCGATGGCGGACTTTCTCAAGTACATCGAGAACAGCGCGGATTATGACACAGTCACGATCCGCTCGTCGATGGAGAAGAACGACGGCATGACGGTCAGTTACAAAGTCCGGTAGCGACTGGGTCACGGCTTCGAGCGCGCGCAGCGGAAGCCGATGTCATCGTAGCGGTGATCGTTACTCACCGGGATCTTGTATGACTTTGAAATGCTCATCGGCGTGCCTGGACGCTCGCCGGGCGCGGAGGCGGTCTCGTCGCAACTGACCCAGGAACTGCCGCGGCGGTTGGCGTGCTCCTTGCCGTTAATGAGTCCCGACATGGCCCATTCCCAGACGTTGCCTTCGACATCATGGAGGCCCCAGGCGTTTGGGCGCTTCTTCCCGACCGCACGCGGGCGGTCGTCCGAGTTGACGCGGTACCAGAGATAGCGGCCATCGATGCTGTCGCCCCAGTAATGGCGCGTGGTGGCGCCCGCCCGCGCGGCGTATTCCCATTCCGCGTCGGTGGGGAGACGTCCGCCGATGAACTCGCAGAAGCGCGCGGCGTCCGTGGGAGTGACGTAAACGACGGGCTGCTTTCGTTCCACCTTGAAGCCGGGCGCTCGCCAAGTGCGTTCCGATTTGGCGCGCTCGGCCGCGGTTTCGTATCCGGTGGCCTTCACGAAAGCAGCGAACTGCTCAACCGTGACTTCGGTCTTGGACATCCAGAACGGTTGTTCGAAATGCACGTCCTTGAATGAGCCGGCGGGGATACGCATGAACTGCGGCGCCTGTCCGAACGCGGTGGCGCAGGCGAGCACGCCGGCGAGTGCGCGGATCATGCTTTCTCTCCCGCGATCAGAACTTCGACGGTTGATCCGTTGAGGCGGGCGGTGTACGACCGCAGGTTGCCGTGCGTGCGGCCGTGGAGAAGGGTGCCGTTGAGGTCGTATTCGGCGTGATTCAGGCTCGTGCACCGGAGCGAGCGACGCTTGTGATTGTAGGTGCACTGCGCACCGCCGTGCGTGCAGGAGCGGTCCAGCGCGACGAACCGGTTCTTCTCGACCCGGGCAACAATAATGTCCAGCTTGCGAGACAGGTCAATAACAGCGCAGGCGCCGCCGGGGGACTTCAAGCCGGGGACGAGCTTTAAGTTCAGCATGAGCGTCTTGCCGTCGAAGGCTACGCCCTCGGGGGGCGCCTCCGGCGTCACGCAGCAGAGAGGCACTCCCGCGAGCATCAGCGAACCCTGCATAAGAGCGCGGCGGCTGAGCGGAGTGGGGGCAATTTCGGATGACGACGTCCCTTCTGCCATTGGAAACAGCCTAACATTGAGGCGGCCTTTGCGTTAGAGCGCAGTCTGCCAGGATAGGCAGGCGTACCGCGCGCTTCCGTGATAGGTTGTCATGATGCGCGTTGGCATGGCTCAGATGTACGTGGAAGGCGGTGCTCCCGACGCGAACCTGAAGCGGGCTTGCCGGATGATTGCGGCTGCCGGAGAACAGGGAGCAGACGCGGTTGTGCTGCCCGAGTGTCTGGACCTCGGATGGACGCACCCCTGCGCGCGGGAACTCGCGGTTCCTGTGCCGGGACCACGCAGCGACCGTCTCATCCGCGCTGCACGCGAGTCGGGGGTCTACGTTGCCGCCGGGCTGGTGGAAAGCGCACGAGGACGCATCTACAACTCGGCTGTGTTGATCTCGCCGGAGGGCGACGTACTCCTGAAGCACAGGAAGATCAATGAGCTCGATATCGCGCTCGATCTTTACAGCACCGGTGACCGCCTGGGCGTCGCGGAGACGCCGCTTGGGCGGCTGGGCATCCTGATCTGCGCGGATAACTTTCCGGACTCTCTTCACCTGGCGAGGTCACTCAGGCATATGGGCTGCAAGCTGCTGCTTTCGCCTTGCGCCTGGGCGGTGGATGCGGGTCACGACAATGCACTCAATCCCTATGGCGAGCTTTGGATGTCTGCATACGGAGAGATCGCCCGCGGCGGGATGACCGTCGTTGGAGTAAGTAACGTGGGGTGGCTGACGGCCGGGCCTTGGGCTGGACGGAAGTGTATCGGTTGCTCGTTGGCCGTGGGAACCGGAGGCGTGCTAGCGCAATTGCCGTACGGCGAGAACGCGGAGGCGCTGGTGATGGTCGAGGTGTGACGTGCTCCTGTGGTCGGACGGAGTTAGGAAACTGCACACGTGCTGATGGGCCGGGGGTAAGTGGTTTGTCGGGTCCGTTAAACAGCGGATTGCTTGAACCCGCTTACTTCGTGCGCGGCTCAGGACGCGATCCGGGATTGGCTAATCGCAGGATGGCTTTTCCGGCGGGCGAATTGTACTCTAGTTCCCAATCCACGTTACGGGATTTGAGCTTCACCGGGAAATAGAGGTAGCCCGCGACCGGCCCCGTGATTACCTTTTCCGGGATCTGCTGCTCGGCCAGTTCGGTCTCCATGGTTCGCCGGTCAGCGTCCGTGGACCCGGGCTGCGGGCCGGGACTTCCAATTCCGACGCCCACACCGGCTCCGGTGCTCCAACCGCCGCTGCGGGTGCCGTACGGGCCATAGCCGCCACCGGACTCATAACCCACTCCGACGCTCGGGTTCACCGTGATATCGCGGTCCTTCGATGCGGCTCTTTGCAGCGTTCCAGCGATCGCTTTGGGACCGGCGGGGCGGAACGCGGTGGACGTGCCGGCGATTCGAAGCATGAAGTCGCCCGGGCCCAGGTCCAAGGTCGTGCCGGCCTTCGGGAAGACGCCGGCCTCGACGACCACGTAGCCTCGGTTCAGGTCTGTCGAAAATGCTCCGGCCACCTGGGCGGGCGAGAGCAGGGCGGCGCCGATCTCGACGGTCCCCTGCCCGGCTTTGGCGGGGTAATCGGAAACCGAGGCGCGCGGCGAAATTCCGTCCTTAGCGGCCGCAAACATCGCGGTGCACGCGGCCACGAAAATCCATACGCGACGTCTCATTTCTTCGCCTCCCCTTGTAGCGCATCGATCTTCAATCGTTTACCGCTCAGGACGTAGATGCGGCGCGTATAGGCGTCGCCCGTCGGCGGGCGCACTTCCAGATCGTACGCGCCGGGTTCCAGCCATATGGTCTTGAGGTCATCGGCAGTTCCGGCGAATGCGCCGTTCAGGTACACCTCGGCATTGCCGGGCGCGGCCAGTTTGACCTCACCCATCACCGGGCCGGAACTTCTCAGGTATCCAGGATAGAAGCCCGGATAGTACATCGGGGCGTAGTAACTCCAGAACGGCGACCAGTAGTACGGGTTCCACGCAGCGGAGTAATAGCCGAAGTTGAAGGGGTAATATCCACTGTAGCGTGCGTAACCGGCGCCCACCGTCACGCCTCCGAGCCGGACACGCGTCTTGCCCTCGGGCCTGACTTCTTTATCCGCATTCCTATCCGCGCCGGCGGTGAAAGCCAGTGTGCCCGTAAGTAACAGAATCGACAGAGTGCGCGGGATCATTTCAGGCTCCCGAGCCTTCTACCAAGCACGCCTTTATCCAAAGCGTAAGTGATTGAAATGGCAAGGTTCGGTGAGCCAGGATAATGGCCGAAAAGCACCACCTGCGGTGAAAGCGGCCATGCGGGTGCGTGTTGCAGCACGTTACAATTTTGAGCAGGAGGGGCGAGTTGTGCTGGGGAAGAAGTCGCTTCGAATCGCTCAGGTGTCTCCGTTGTATGAGAGTGTTCCGCCGCAATGGTACGGCGGGACGGAGCGCGTTGTGGCGTGGCTCACTGAGGAACTGGTCCGCATGGGGCATGACGTGACGTTGTTCGCGAGCGGAGACTCGCGCACAAGCGCCCGGCTGGTTTCGGCGTGTCCACGGGCGCTCCGGCTCGATAAGGAGTGCGAAGACCCCCTGCCGTACCACATCATCGAGCTCGAACAGGTTTTCGATGAAGCGTCGCAATTCGACTTCATCCATTTCCATGTCGATTACCTGCATTACTCCCTCGCGGAACGCCAGTCCGTGCCGCACATTACCACGCTGCACGGCCGGCTTGACCTTCGCGACCGCATGCCGCTGTTCCGGACGTTCCGGCAAGTGCCCGTCGTCTCTATTTCGGACTCTCAGCGCACGCCCGTGCCGTGGTTGAACTGGCAGGCCACCGTGCATCACGGCCTGCCGTCGGACTTGCATACGTTTCGCGAGCAGGGGGGGAAGTACCTGTTGTTCCTGGGCCGGATTTCGCCGGAAAAGGGCATCGAACAGGCGATCGAAATTGCGAAACGCTCCGGCATGCCGCTCATCGTGGCGGCGAAAGTGGACAGGATCGATCAAACCTACTTCGAGGAGAAGGTGAGCCCCCTTTTGAAGGCTCCCGGAATCGATTTTGTCGGAGAGGTGGGCGGCCCAGACAAGGATGAACTGCTCGGCGGGGCTCACGCTCTGCTGTTTCCAATCAATTGGGAGGAGCCGTTCGGACTGGTGATGATCGAATCAATGGCGTGCGGCACTCCGGTAATTGCTTACCCGCGCGGGTCGGTACCGGAGGTCATCGATGATGGCGTGACAGGCTTCCTTGTTCAGGGGGTGGACGATGCGGTGCTGGCGGTCGAACGGGTCGCGAACCTGAGCCGGCGCGAGTGCCGCAAGCGCTTCGAGCACCGGTTCACTGCGACCCGGATGGCGCAAGACTATCTCAATGTGTACGAACGGATCGCGAGCCGGCGCAGGCGCGCCCTGACGGCCTGAGGTGACGCATGGTCGAGGAAGGCATCAAGGTACAGGAAGATTTCTAC
>DATMXS010000447.1:0-22368 GCA_035561355.1 Bryobacteraceae bacterium
CTGTCGAAGGCGCGGCGCGCAGCGGCTTCGTGACGGGCGAGGGCGGCGAGGCTGGCGGTGGCCTTCTGGAAGGCGTCGGCGAGATTGGGTTCGTATTGCAGCGGTGCGTTGCCCGAGGGGACAGGCACAGCCATGTCCCCATCGGGATTGCGGTCAGGTTCGTTCGGCAAAAATTGTTTGGCGAACAGATCGGCTTCGATGACGGCGATGCGATTGAGCTTCCACTGGGCCTGGGCGAGTTGGGCGATGAGAAGCGTTTCGGTCGGACCGGCGGGGTTGTGCTCTTCGAGGAGTGCTTCGAGAAGGTACTCGTAGTCGGCGGGATCTTCGCCGGGGAGCACGGTGTGGGCTCCACACAAGCCGTGCGTGAGACGGTTGCGGGATGAGCGGGCCTTCCCTTCAACGGTGCGCGGACCAGTGGAGAGCCGGGCGTTGACGCGATTAGCGGTGATTTGGGCCGGAGATGTCATGGTGGATGCCTTTCTGTTGGGTTGAGTGCGGCGGCGTGCCGCTTGCGTGCAGTCGATTGGAGCGTAGCACGGGGCGGGGGCGCACTCCGAAATTCCTGGAGGCAAGTAATTGAGGGCACGGGAGATGTTTTTGTGCGTTCGGTGAACTGGAGGCCTTCCAGTGGAATGACGGGGCCGGGCAGTTTCATCGCCGTGGACCCCGATGGGAAATCCGAGTTTGGTCGATCAGCACGTGTGAGCAGGATGGGGAGCCGGACGCGTCCTCTGCGATCGTGCATCAAGCACATAAGTCTGAGTAAGTTCAGCGCGGCGACGGTGTTCATGTATACTCGACCGCAATCATGAGCGACAGCAGAGCGCTGCGATCGGACGAGGTTGACGGACGCCGGGAAGTGGTGCGCCGGGCACTTGAGGCGGCGGTCATCCTCGGAGCGTTGGCTACGGTTCCGGTCATTGTCTTACTGGAATCCCGTCCTGGTTCGGCATGGATCAACACCCTTGACTGGCTGATCTGGGGAGTATTCGCCTCGGAACTGGCGTTCCGGGTTAGCGTCGAGCCAATGCGGCGGCGGTTGAGGGACCATCTGGTGCCCCTGGCCGTTATCATCCTGTCATTCCCGTTACTGCCGACGTTCCTATCCTTGTCAGACTTACTCGGATCATACGAGTGCTCCGGGTCGCGAGGCTGGCCGGCACTGTCGTGCGTGGGACCCGCGGACTGAGGGAAGTCTTCGCTCGCAAGGGATTGCTGTACGTATTCGCACTCTCGTGCTTTTTGATCGTTGCGGGTGGCGGTGCATTGGCGCTGCTCGAGCCGACTACTGCTAAGGGTGGCTTCGGTGATGGGGTTTGGTGGGCGGTCGTAACGGCCAGCACGGTAGGGTACGGCGATATCTCGCCGAGCACGCTGGTCGGACGCTCTATCGCGGTCGCGATGATGCTGGCCGGGATCGGCCTCGTCTCCACACTCTCGGCTTCGATCACCGCCCACTTCGTGGAGCACGCGGGGAATACCGAAATGGCAGAACTGAAGGAGCGCACGGCTCGTATCGAACGATTACTCGAAATGGTGCTGGCGGAGAGGCGGGCGGGGGACCGGCTGGATGGGGCTGCCGTTCCCCGCCGATGAGCGCTCTGAGTTAAACGAGCACAACCCTCGTCCGCGAGGCGCCAGTCGGAGAACGGCAGCAGCCCGGCCGCCCTGCTACGATGCGACGATTGAGTGGGTCCGCCTGCTTTCAAGGGCGGACCCTTGCCTGTGGGTCAGTCTAAGCGGCGATTAATCAGTGATTCGGGCCGGAGCCGGGCCCCATACCCGGGCCGCCGCGGCGGTCGCCGCCGCCCATACCGAAGCCTCCACCGAAGCCACGCGGGCCCATTTCGTCGTACTTTGTCCGCTGGTCCGCACTGAGGATGCCGTAAAACGCGGCTTCCGCCTTGCCGTGAATTGCCGTCAACTGGCCGGTCAGCGATCCGACTTTTGCTGCTGCCTGGTCGATGCCGGCATCGTTGTTATCCTTTATCGCCGTTCTGAGCGCTTCGTGGGCGGCCTGGAGTTCAGTGTGGACGGTCCCGACCGTTTCCGCCGCGTTCTTGTAGATTGCCGTGGCCTGCGTTGCCTGAGCGTCCGTCAGGCTCAATGTGCGCTTCAGCATCTCGACTCGCCGCTCGACCATCGTGACGGGATCCGGCGGGGTGCCGGTTCCACGTTGGCCCATCGGGCGGCGGCCCTGCGCGAGCGTGGCGGTCGCGCAAAGCGCGCCCAGCGTCACGAGGGTAATGAGTTTATTTCGCATTCTTGCCTCCGTCTCTCTGCGCCGGGTCGGTCCGCCTTGGTGCGGGCCACCCGGGCTCTGTTAGCTAAGACCCAGATCCGCGGCAAGAGGTTCGTTAAGTTCTGTAAAGCTTTGGCGCAATTGAATCAACAGGAGAAGCGGTATCCTACGCCGCGCACCGTACGGATATATTTCGGCGTCTGGGGAGTGTCCTCCAACTTCTGACGCAGCCATACGACGTGGACGTCGATCGTGCGCGACGACACGCCGGGCTGATACTCCCAGACTCCCTCCAGCAACTCATCCCGTGAAACCACATTCCCACGCCGGTCCACCAGATAGCGCAGAAGTTCGAGTTCTTTCTGTGCCATGCTGACTGGCACGCCGGCCTTCACGACATCGCCCCGCTCGAAATCGATCTCGACGTCCGCGAATTGGAAACGAACCACGGGAGCGAGTTTCTCCTTCTTCACGCGACGCAACAGCGCTTCGACTCGCGCCAACAGCTCTGGCGGCTCGAACGGTTTCACGAGGTAATCGTCGGCACCGAGTTTTAGTCCCACCACCCGATCGGCGAGCTGACCCTTCGCGGTGAGCATCAGGACGGCAACGTCCTTCCCTTGCTGCCGCAACTCGCGGCACACCTCGAGCCCACTCTTGCCGGGGAGCATGACGTCGAGGAGGATTACATCAAACTGCTCGTTTACCGCCCTGGAGAGGCCGGTGGGGCCATCCATGGCGCTTTCGACTTCGTAGCCCTCAGCGGTCAGGAGATCGGACAAGGTGAGCACAAGCCCGGGCTCATCTTCTACTAACAGAATGCGAGAAATCATGATTTTGCTTCAGTGGACGCCACCGGAATGCGGACGATGAACTCGGCCCCTTTTTCCAGCTCGCTCTTGACCCGGACGGTGCCTCCGTGCGCCTCCACGATCTTCTTGACCAGGTTCAGGCCGAGCCCAGTGCCGTGCACCTGGTCCTGAAGCGCACGGCGCCCGCGAAAGAACGGATCGAAGAGCAACTCCTGCTCGTCCTGCGGGATGCCGGGGCCGCGGTCCGCAACGCGAATCTCGATCATGGGCTGTCCCTTACCGGAGGCTCGGGACGCGAACACGCCGATCCAATTGTTTCCCTCCGCGCCGCCATACTTTGCCGCGTTGCTGATCAGGTTCTGTAGCACTTGCTTGAGCGCCACGCGATCCCCTGGAACGGGCGGCAGCCCGGCCTCAACTGTCTTCTCCACCACACGCCCTTCAAGCAACTGCCTGCTCTCTTCCATTGTCTCGTCAATCAGGGATTCGATTGACACCGGCTCCGATTCATTCACGATGTGGCCGGCGTTGGCGCCGGCGAACCGTAAAACCTGTTCCACCAGGTCCTTGAGGCGGCCACTCTCCTTCTGGATCAGCGCGCCGTATCGCTCCACTTGGGCGGGGCTAGCGGCCACTTTGCCCCGCAGGTTGTAGGCGGCGGTATGGATCACTGTGAGGGGTGTGCGCAATTCGTGGGACACCCCGGCCACGAAATCCATTTGCAGTTCGGCCAACCGTTGCGCGCGGCGGGTGAACTGCATGAGCGCTCCGACGCTCGCCAGCATTAAGAGCAGAACGCAGCCGGTAACGACGAGGTTGCGCATCCGCGCCCGCGCGACCACGGCATCCAGTGAGCCCGCACGGTGCCGCACGAAGAGCTGCCACCGTCCGAGCCCGGCCTCGATCAGCCGTGGTCCCGGGGCACCGCCCGGTCCTCCGCGTCCCATCATTCCCTGGGGGAGCCTGCGCCGGAAGAACTGCTCGTATTGAATCTCGAAAAGACCAACCGAGGCGTCCGCGCGCTTGCCCATTGGTTGCGTTTGATTCGGATCCGAACGGAAGATGACCACCGGTGGATTAGACCGGCTCAGAACTTCCGATTGGTAATCCACCTCCTGGCCGCCGGCGAGGTAGCGCTGCAGCAATTCCGGCAGCAGGGTCTCGCGGACATAGGCGACATTCACGTCCAGGAGGAGCCAGGCGGCCTCCCGGCGCCTGAAGTCCGCGAAGCGTCCACCCCGCGGCGTCATGGCGAACGGGGGGCCGGCAGCGCCCGGCGAACGCATTGCGAAAAGCGGCAGTTCGATCAGGTCCCGTCCGGCGTCTTGTGGCGGGTCGGGAGGTCTGCGGCCCATCCACGGTTCCCGCAACATCCTCGATTCGAGCCGGTCCCTGGTGCTCGCCCAGTCGGATGGCCATTCGGTCGTGGAGAACAGGCCAGTATCGGGATCGAGCCGACGAAGCGTCAACCGATCAGCGTGTGCCGAAGCGATCGCGACCTTACTGAAAATCGAGGCATGCGGGTGAGATTGCTTCCACTGCTCGAATCGTGACGCAATCTCCGCTTCCACGGCTTCAGGGTCGTCGGGCGGTTCGTTGGGCCACAAGGCGCGGCAGGCCGCGGTAATTTCGGAATTGAAGTCCTGACTCAGGCGGTTGAGGCTCACCTGCAGGCTGCCCTTGAGGCGCTCGCGAGCCGCCACGCTCACCTCGCCGATCCAGCGATATTGCAGGAACCCGAGGACCCCGAGGAGGAGAATGAGCGCGCCCACAACCAGCCACGAAAACAAGGCTCGCCGTCTGTTCATCTGGAGTCTCTCTACAGCATGTGCGCTGGGATGGAATATACCATCAGTATCCGGCAGAGCTTGTGTTAAGGAGGTAAAAGCTTGGCGGTGCAATTGGACGCGGGCGCCGAAGCAAGGACGGCCGCGGATCGGGCTGCACAATTCCGCAGGGCCTCGGCGCCCGCGTCCAAGCTCTAGAAAGTCAGGCCCAGAACGATTTCCATCTGATTCCTAGGAGACTGAGTGGGCGCGTTGTCGAACGTCGAACGGAACCAACGCGTCAACCGGATCTCCGGTGTGAACTTGAAGCGAATGTCGTCCACCAACTGAATCCCGGCGCCGACTACGACGCCACCTACGGTTTTATGTCCGGGTTCGACCGGCACATCGTATGTGTCGCTCAACCCATTCGCGCGCACTAACTCGCGGACGGTGTGGACTGCCGTTGCACGCCGGAATGCGATGCCGCCCAGGACGAACATGCGAGCGCCGCCCTCGCCCCGGGCTTTGTTATAGAAGCGCGCCATGATGGGAAGGTCCCAATAATCTGAACGTGTGCTCTCCAGGTCTTGCGTAATCGACCTCTCGTCTTTATCGGTAGTAGCTGTGTCATCTACGCCTTCGGCACGGACCACCGAGCGGTTGTAGCCGGCGCGCTTATAGAGCAGGTCCGCCCCGACGGAGATCCTTTCTGTCAGCGCAAACTCGAGGGTGACGCCGCCGCCCACGCGTTCGGAGTCAGAACTGGTGGTGGTCGTTACGGTCACGGGAGGCTCTGAAGCCGAGCGCGCCATGTCGCCCGAATTCATTGCGTTCGTGCCTAGGACGGTCATGCGGCCCCCGATCGAAAACCGCCGTAAAAACGACTCGGGCTCGGGCGTCTTTTCCTGGGTAGCTTCTTGTGAGAAAAGCACTTGGGTGGATCCCAATAGCACGGCGGCAAGCAAGATAGTCTTATAGCGTATGAAGTTTTTCATCTTCCACTTACTCCCTTTGTTTTGAAAGACTGCCGGGAACGGCCGTTCCTTAGAACGTGATTCCCACCAGGAATTCGAGTTGGTTGCGGTTGGGACGCGCCGGTGTGCTCGCGAACGTGTCACGCAGCCAATGCGTGTAGCGGACTTCCGGCATCAGGGTCAAGCCGAAATCGTCGGTCGCTTGAACGCCCGCGCCGGCTACCCATCCGAGAACGTTCCGGTTGGCGGCACGCGGCGCGATGGTGTCGTTGCTCGTGTCGTCGTCCGGACCATCGATGTTCCTGGTCGTCCTGACACCCCCGACGCGCCGTACCGTCATTCCCGCATCAATGAACCTGCGGAGATCCGATGGGCCCCCACGCCGGCCGAAGTATAGGCGGGCCAGCACAGGGATGTCCCAGTACTTCACCCGCGTTGTCTCGGTGGTGCTGATGGTTTTCTGTTCGTTGACGCTGGTAGTGCTCTCGAGATCGACGCCTTCAATGCGCTCCTCGGTGAACGTGTATCCGGCTCTGCGATACACAAGGTCGACTGCCAGGCCCAGGCGGTCCGTTACGCGGAACTGGAACGATGGGCCGCCGCCGATCCGTCCGGCATTCCATTCAGTGGAGCGGCTCAAGCGAAGCGCCGGACTGGATGTGGCCTGCACGAACGGATCCGTCCCGACAAGGTCGTTGCCGGCGACGCTCAACCGTCCGCCGAATCTGAAGTGCTGCCGGAACCAACCTGCCGCTTCCGGTTCAGCCTCCCCGGCGTCCTGCGCCGCGACTGCCGCCGGTTCAGGATTCGCGGAATCCTGCGCCGGGACCGCCGGCGCGATCACAAAAAAACTCATTAGGCACGCCGCGCTCCAACGTCGGGACGCGCGAGCACAACTCAGGCGAAACACAGACAAGCAATGACCTCCGATGCGATAGCGGTGTAATGCGAGACAAAACTACAAACGGATCTGCAACTACTGAAGTTGCGTAAAGTTTGTAAACGCCTAAACACACACCTGCATCGGCGTGGAGGTAAGGTGTTCTGAGCGCTATATCCAGTTGACGGATGCGGTTGTGTTGAGGCCGCCGGTGCGGGTATGGCGGAATCCGCTACCGCTGCGCTGATCAGGCCTAATGGCTCGCCACAAGCCACGCGCATCTGCGATAGCATCGTAGGCTTCTATGCGACGAACTCTTTTCTCCCGCCGTACGCTCCTTCAGGCTGGCTCGGGCGCGCTCACCGTGGATGTGGCGGCTGCTGCGCAAACGGCTGACCAGGCTACCGGCAGCCCGGCGTCACCGAAGTCCGAGCCGCCCGCCTTGAACCGGTTCCCGCGCATGGTGCAGGAATACTACGTGCGGCGCCTGCGGGACATACCGCGGCCGGTACTGAATTCGAAGGCGGACGCGGAAGCCTATGTGAGCGGCGTGAGGGCCAAGGCGCGCGAGTGCTTCGGGCCGATGCCTGAGAAAACGCCTCTAAACGCGCGCATCACAGGGACACTGGAGCGCGACGCGTACCGCATCGAAAACGTGATCTTCGAGAGCCGCCCGGGGTTCCTCGTAACGGCGAATCTCTATCTTCCGAAGCGCCCTAAGGGCCCACTGCCCGCGGTGATCGGATCGTGCGGGCACAGCAACGAGGGCAAGGCGGGCGATACGTACCAGGCATTTTCGCAAGGCCTCGCGCGGTTGGGATACGCGGTGCTCATTTTTGACCCGATTGGGCAGGGCGAACGGCTGCAATACGTAACGCCGGAGCTCAAGCCGCGGATCGGGATCGGCGTCGCCGAGCACATCTACGCCGGCAACCAGCAGCTTTTGAACGGCGAGTTCTTCGGAGCGTGGCGCGCCTGGGACGGCATCCGCGCGCTCGATTACCTGCTCACGCGCCCCGAAGTGGACCCGCGGCGCGTGGGGGTCACAGGCAATTCGGGCGGCGGCACTATGACGACCTGGCTGTGCGCGCTCGACGACCGCTGGGCCATGGCGGCGGCCGGCTGCTTCGTCACGATGTTTCGGCGCAATCTTGAAAACGAGTTGCCGGCCGATGCCGAGCAGTGCCCGCCGCGGGCGCTTGCCCTCTCGCTCGAGCATGAGGACTTCATCGCCGCGATGGCGCCGCGGCCGGTCATCCTTCTTGCCAAAGACGGGGACTTCTTCGACGTGCGTGGGTCGCGCGAAGCCTATGGCCGGTTGAAGCACTTGTACACGCTGCTGGGCGCTCCGGAGAACATCGAGCTCAACGTCGCCCACGGTGAGCACGGTTACACGCAGGATAGCCGCGAGGCGATGTACCGCTTCTTCGGCCGAGCCACGGGCAGCGCGCAGCCGGCCGAAGAGCCGAAGCTCAACATCGAGAAGCCCGAAACGCTCCTGTGCACACCGAAAGGCCAAGTAGCGGACCTGGGCTCGCGCACCATTTTCTCTTTTACGCGCGATCGTGCCGTGGATTTGCAGAGCCGCCGTCCGGCGGGATCGCTCGAGGAAAGGCTGACGTCTGTGTTGCGGCTGCCGAAGCGCAGCGGTGCACCCGATTTCCGCATCCTACGGCCGGCCGAAGGCCGTGGCTATCCGAAGAAGCACTTCAGCACGTACGCCGTCGAGACCGAGCCCGGCATCCAATCGGTCGTTTACCGGCTTTCCGACACGCCGTTGTATTCGCAGCCGCCGGAAGGTCCGGAACGCGCCATCCTATATGTCTCGCACCACTCCGCGGACCGGGAGTTGCGTAACGAGCCGCTCGTGCGCGACTTGATCGCCGCAGATCCCACCGCGGCCTTCTACACATGCGACGTGCGCGGCATTGGCGAATCGCGCCCGGATACGTGCGGCCCGGACAGCTTCCTGAAGCCGTACGGGAGCGACTACTTCTACGCAATGCACGGCGTGATGATGGACGAGCCGTATGTGGGACGCAAGGCGCATGACATCCTTTCGGTACTGGACTGGCTGGCTTCATTCGACCATACCAAAGTCCATTTGGCGGCGTTCGGGTGGGGCTCGGTGCCGGCTGCATTTGCGGCCGTGCTCTCTCCGCATGTTGCACAGGTTACGTTGAAGCGCGGGCTCGAATCATTCGCAGCCATCGGCCAATCTGAGATGTATACGTGGCCCGTGTCCACGTTTGTGCAGGGAGCGGTCGGGCAGGCGGATCTGCCGGAGTGCTATCACGCTCTCAGATCAAAGAATCTAAGAATGATCTGACGGGTTCACGAACCCTGTGACGGCCGGATCTCTCGCGCATGCACGATATAACGGTCCGGCGCCGAACCTACGAAATTGAACGGGTAACACGTAACCAGCGTCAGAGTAGGTTCGGGCGTCGGATCGAGCACGCCGACATCCCTCGGTGTCACGATCCTGATCGATTCCACCTTGTAGGTGAACGTGCCGTCAAGCGTGCGGATGCGGATCGTATCGTCTTTCTTGATCCCCTTGAGGCCGAGGAAGAATGTGTCGCGGTGTCCGGCCAGGCCGATGTTTCCAGGTTGACCCGGAAGCGCCGTCCCCTCGATGTGTCCGATTGCACGTCGGAGACAAGCGTTAGATGTCCCCTCGAGGATCATCCCCTTCACGCCGATCCGAGGAATCTCAATGCGGCCGACAACGGCTTGATCCGGCAGGCGCGGCGATTCGGGTTTCGCCGGCGGACCGAACGTGGCGAGCTCGTCGCTTTTCTCGCCCTTGCCTGCACTCGCGGGCGTCCGGCCGAAGCGCACCTTATCGAGCACGAATCCCATTAATGAGGCGGGTTTTCTGTCGAGTTCACGCTCGAAGACCCAGTTCTGATACGACTGGTAAACACTGCGATCCAAGTACACCCATCCGTACACGCTGAGCAGAACGACAGCGGCGACCCATAGAGTCGCCTCAAGGACACGCAGCCGCCGAGACTTCACTGCCCGCTCCTCGCTGCGGAGCTATTCGCGGCGGGCGCGTAATAACCAGGACGCGTTCGCACCTCGAGCCTGCCGCGGCCAGGGGCACGAACCGTCACGCGAACCCCGCGGTAGCGGCCTTCTTGGCTTGGTGGATCGGGAGTATACGCAATGGTGTACTGGCAGCGCAACTCGCGGGCAATCTGTCCGCAGGCGTCAAACAGCGCCTGCATTGACTCCGGGCGGTATGACTCGCCGCCGGTGGCACGTGCAAGCTTGGCCATCAGATCAGGCCGGTGCGCCGGGTCGTGGTCATTGGGGTCGATCAGAACAATCGTGTAGATGGATGCGTGCGAAGCTCGAGCCTTCTCGAGAACGTCTCGAAACCCGAGTCGGCTTGCAGTATCGCCGCCGTCGCTGATCACAATGAGAGCCTTGCGGTCACGTCCGGCATTACTGAGATGTTCGAGAGACGCCAGGATTGCGTCGTAAAGAGCGGTCTTGCCGCCGGGCTGGGCTGTGCTCAACGCCGATCGCAATTGTTCCCGATCCGAAGTGAATGGATCCTGTAAGGGGAAAGACACGCGATCGTTGAAGTTGACTACGAATGCTTCGTCTTGTGGATTGCTCAAGCGAATAAAATTCAGCGCCGCGAGGTTCGTGGCAACCCGCCGCGGGCGCATGCTGGAGCTGTTATCGACCACCAAGCCCACCGTAACGGGGACGTCGCGGCTTGAGAAGAAGGCTATTTTCCGGGGCTTGCCGTCTTCGTACACGGTGAAGTCGCTTTCGTTCAAACCACTCACAAAACCACCTCGCCGGTCGGTGACGGTCACAGGCAAGACAACCTGCTGCACGTCTGCTCTAATCTTGAAGTCCTCGTCCTTCTGGAAAGACAGCAGACTTAAAAGCAACAGCGGCAACATAACTTCAAAGTGTAAGGAGCCCGATCATGCGGGCTCCTCTTTTACAGTTTAAGTCAGCGCTTTGAGGCCGCGCGTGCAGCAAGAGCAGCGGCCGCTGCAGCCAAGCCAGCCAGGCCTGTCAGCGGAAGCGGTGATGCCGTCTGCGGCAGTTCATTCCGAGCGCTCAGGGAAGCATCGGCAGCGCCACTCGAAGCATCGGCGGAAACGCCCGCATGGGCGCCCGTGTCGGTCGATGCGGAGGCCGACATGCTCGTGTCAGCAGATGCCGTACTCGCAGCAGTATCGGTGGAAGGTTGGGCCGAAGCGGTGCTGCTCGGCTGGTTCTGCGGCATGGCATGAACATTCTGATCAGCCGGCGCAGCCGCGGAGGCCGTACTTGACTGCGCAGTCTCGCTCGATGCCGTGCTTGCCTGAGAAGCCATAGCTGTTGAAGTCGAGGAGGACTCGGTCGATTCAGCCGTGATGTCCTGTGCCTCGCCCGAAGGCGTGATCGTCTGGACCTCAGCCTTCGTCACGTCTTCCGAGCTGTTCATGATCGCAGGTACATTTTGATTGGTGGCCTTCGCGATCCTGGTCGCCATGTCCTTTGGATAGGCGAATTCATGGCCGAAGTTGTCCCCGGGATAGAACCAGGAACGAAGGGCTCTGGGCTGGTCGGACGCGGTCTCCCAGAAGCTGAACGACGTGTCATCCGCAGGCTGGAGCCTTTGGTTCGGGATGGCGAGAATGGTCGTGATCAGCTTCTGTTCGCCTTCATCGAACACCTGGACGATGTGGCGGTTGGACGCCGAGTCCATCAGCTTCATTACATACTTGCCAGGCTGCAGAACAGTGTTCGGCAGCGCGACGGGTTCATTGACAGTGAGAATTGTCTTTTTGTTCCACTCGTCCGCCCGGGCTGGCACGAAAGCTGTAACCAGCAGACCGAGACAGGACGCAACAGCGAATGCCTTGATGCGATTCATAGCGGTATTTGCCCTCCATGTCCGCGCGCTTGGCTGCTGCTGCGTGAGCAGCGCCGGCGCCACGCGGTTTCACTTACACAGAGGCATTCTGCGTGCCAAATATGAAAATCTCGGGTTATGTGTGACTTGCGCGCCAAACGGGTGAGAGCCGGTGGCTAAGTTTTACACGCGTCAGCGTTCCAGGGGATCTTCGATCCAGGGTGGCGTGGCTTCGATGAGTCGGGCCAGTTCCGGCTCGAGATGTTCGAGAGCCTGCTTCATCTCCCACGCGACTTCGCGGTAGCTGAAGTGCCCTTTGACACCGGTGCGAAGCCGGATGATGTACTCGGCTTCGGCGAAATCCATCTTGAACAGAAAGCGCGAGCGGACCGCGAACGGCAGCAAGTAGTCGCGGGCAGGCGAGGGCAGGGCACGAGCCGCGCCGAGCGCGTCAGCCATTGCGGCGTCGTACTCGCGATCGAGACCGGCCTCTTTCAATTGTGATGGGGACTCGTATCCGAGATCTGTCGTGTACGCCTGCCGGAACTGCTGGCAGCGGCGGTGCCTGTGAAGATCACGGTACGCGCCGATGTTCATCACGATGTCGAAGACGTACTGGCTGCCGCGAAATTCGCGCATCATTTCGTCGCGGCGTGTGCGGGACCGGAGCGCCGTGTCGATGACCTCGCCGCGTACCGCTTCGCTCCAGCAGCATGCGATCTCGTATAACTCCCGGAACGGCCGGTCCGTGACGGGGTAGAGCAGTGTGGCGGCGATCTCTGCCGGGACGTTCGAAGGGCGCAGAGCGTCCACGCGCGGCGCCAGCGTGCCCGCGGGCGCGGGCAGGTTGACGCTGGCCCATGTGGCAAGGTCGCGCCGCGCCGCGATCAGGTGCTGGTCCGCATCCACGTACTTGGCCAGCGTGGGGCAAAGCGGTTCGTCAGGGCCGTCCCACGAGCAATCGGGCGGAGCCGCGCACGCATCGACCAATTCGCGCGCCAGACTGCGAAGCTCGGCGTAGGGCGAGGCGCTCAGCCGCCGCGCCTGCTTTTCAAGGGTGCGGATGCTGGTTACCTGGCCGACATTGGTCGGCACCCCAAAGAACAGCAGGTAGCGCGCGACATCGAACGCGCGCGCAGCGATGTTGCGCTCGTAGGCGTCCGGCTTCATCGCAGGCGGGCAGGGAAGCCTCTCGCGCAAGTGCTCCAGCATGCCGGCGTGAATGCCGCGGTATGCCGACATGAGCCGCGCGCCCGCGGCTTCGTATGCTGCGGCCTGCTCGTTCGTCAACTCCGGCGGAGTGAGGAAACCGGAGCGGGAAAAGTCCTGATAGCGCGAGCTCTTGGCCTGTCCATCCCAGAGTTGCTCGTCTTCGAGTTCCGTTGCGGCCAGTTCGGAAATGCCCTCGAAGCAAAGCGCCGCGTGCCCGAGATCCGCGATGGATGCGTGGCCGTACTGAAAGTAGAACGATTCCAGGAAGCGCCGTGAGTCGTGCTCTCGAACCCAGGCAAGCGACTCGCGAATCGAATCTGGCGAGCGGCTGTAGCGTGCCAGGGCATAGGCACACTTCTCCGGCGGAAGCGGTCCGAGCGTTACGACGCGGCGCGACATGAACTGGTTATTCTAGCAATCCGGGCATGCATTGACCGCAGAGACGCAGAGACGCAGAGAAAAACCAGAGCTAAAAACAGATTGAACCAGAGATGTTTGCGTCTGCCTCGTGCGAGCCAGTTTTCATATCTTTTCAGGTTCAGGTTTTTCTCTGCGTCTCCGCGCCTCTGCGTTGAAATCGTTCCTTCGGCCGTGAGGCCTCGGTAGAATACCGGAGTGACTCTGCGCATTAAACGTCTCCGGCTCGACGCCTGGCTGCCCGAATATGCCCACGGTCCCGAAGAGGACGCCGGGATGGATTTGCGGGCCGCGGAAGCCGCGGTGCTCGCCCCGGGTAAGCCGGCGCTGGTGCCCACCGGGATCGCCATCGAATTGCCGTCAGGTTATGAGGCTCAACTACGGCCCCGTAGCGGCCTCGCGCTGAAGCACTCGATCACCGTGCCGAACGCGCCGGCAACGATCGACCCCGGTTACCGCGGGGAGGTTCGCGTCATTCTGCTCAATCTAGGCAGCGAGGCCTACCGCATTGAGCGCGGCGACCGTATCGCGCAAATGGTGATTGCGCGCTACGAGCGTGTCGAATGGGAAGAGAGCGAGCTGAATGAGTCCGTCCGCGGCGAAGGCGGCTTCGGCTCGTCCGGGCGTTAATCTAGCCTTCCTTCTGCGCTTTGATCCACGAGTGGCGCGGATCGTCCGTCCATGCGCCGTAGCGGCGGCCTTCGCCGGCCAGAATCCACGCGTAATGCAACGTGTACCCGGGGCACACCGTCACCGGATGATAGCCGCGCGGGATCAGCACCGTATCGCCATCCTGCACAACGCAGGGCTCGTCGAAGGCTTCGGGATCGTCCGGATCGGTATAGACGCGGATCATCGCGAACCCCTGCGGCGGATCGAGATGGAAATGGTACACCTCCTCCATCGGGATCTCCGTGGCCGTGGCGCGATCATGCTTGTGCGGGGGGCAACTGGTCCAGCCGCCGGGCTGCGCGACCGTTTCCCCAACCAGGAGGTGTGCGGCGTCCACGTTTTCGCCGATATGCGTGTACACCGTGCGCGCCCAGTTGTCCCGCCCGACGGCATCCGTCAGGTGCGGCAAAGTGACTACGGGCCGCCCGTCAGGCTTCCCTTCCGCGCCCGCTATGCTCAACCGGGCCGGTCCGCTCAGTGCGGAGATCCGGACCGAAGCGCCCGCGGGAAGGTAAACCACTGGGTGCGGATCGCGGTAGCCTGTGCGCGAAGGGATATCGGCGCTCCAGCGCCCGAACGCGCCTTCGGCCTCCAGGCGCACGGCGCCCGCGTAGGATCCGATGGCCAACTCTTCAGCGCCGCTTTCAAGCGTGTGAGCGGGGACCCGTTCATTCAACTGGAGCACGGCGAACGAGAGGTGCTTCAGCGCACCGCCCCGTTCAACCAGTGGAAAAAATCCCGGCGCCGCCCCTGGAGATTTGATGTGCAAGCTCATGCCATCCGCTATTATGGTGAAAACTTGCGCCAGGAACTGCCCCCTCTCTACCCGATTCTCGATACCGCGATGCTCGAAGCTCGCGGATGCCCCGCCGGGGAAGCCGCGGCGGCGATGCTCAAGGCGGGGGCGCGTATCCTGCAGTTCCGGCACAAGGGCAAGTTCACGCGCGAAGTGTTTGATACCGCCAGCCGCGTCTCGGCGCTGTGCCGCACGCACGGAGCTCTTTTCATCGTGGACGATCGCGCCGATATCGCAATGATGCTCGACGCCGGCCTGCACGTCGGGCAGGACGACGTCCCCGTCGCCATCGCCCGCCGCCTGATCGGCCCTGACCGGACGCTCGGCTTCTCCACCCACAACCTCGATCAGCTTGCCACCTGCGCCGACGCCCCTGTGGATTACATCGCGTACGGACCGGTGTTCCAGACGGCATCGAAGCAGAACCCGGATCCGGTGGTCGGAATCGAGGGCGTACGCGCTGCGAAAGCCGCCGCCGGGGCCCGCCCGCTGGTTGCCATAGGGGGCATCACCCGCGCGAACGCCGCCGAAGTGCTCGCGGCCGGCGCCGATTCCGTCGCAGTCATCAGCGACCTCTTGCCGGAACCGTGCACGCCCGAATCGATCTGCAGCCGGTTACAGGAATGGCTACATCTCGCGCGCAAGTAGACGGGACCGGGCTCGTCAAAGGGCTCGGCCTGCTCGACGCCACCACGCTCGTGGTTGGCTCCATGATTGGTTCCGGCATCTTCATCGTTGCAGCGGACATCGCGCGGCAGGTGTCATCGCCGGGCTTGCTGATCGTTACCTGGCTGGTGACGGCGGCGCTCACCATCACGGCCGCGTTAGCATACGGCGAACTGGCCGCCGCGTTCCCGCAGGCCGGAGGCCAGTATGTCTACCTGCGCGAGGCGTTCGGGCCTCTCAGCGGCTTTCTGTACGGCTGGACCCTGTTCCTGGTGATCCAGTGCGGCACGCTCGCTGCGGTCGGCGTGGCGTTTGCGAAGTTCACCGGCGTGTTCATCCCCGCTGTATCCGCCGAAAACAAGCTGCTGCCGTTCTTCAACACGCAGCAGTTCGTGGCGATCGCCGTAATCATCTTTCTGACGTGGGTGAACACGCGCGGCGTCCGGACCGGCGCGAGGGTCCAGAACGTCTTCACCTTCGCGAAGGTGGCCGCCCTACTGGGCCTGGTCGGTTTCGGGTTGGCGTTCGGGCGCAATGAGGCCGCCATTACGCGCAACTTCTCGAACTTCTGGGACAACGCGGATTGGACGTTTACCACCATCCGCCTGGTCGGCGTGGCCATGGTGGGTGCACTGTTCTCTTCAGACGCCTGGAACAATGTAACCTTCACCGCCGGCGAGATCCGCAACCCTCGCCGTAATGTACCTCTCGCGCTCGCACTCGGCGTCGGGATTGTCTCCGCGATCTACATCGCGTGCAACTTTGTGTACCTCAGTGTGCTGCCTCTGGAAGCGATTCAGCACGCGCCTGAGGATCGGGTCGCAACCGCGGCGGCATCGGTGATCATGGGGCCTGTGGCCGTTCAGGTGATGGCGGCCGCAATCATGGTCTCCACCTTTGGCTGCCTGAACGGGATGATTCTCGCCGGGGCCCGCGTTTACTACGCAATGGCGCTGGACGGGTTGTTCTTCAAGCCTGTCGCAAAGCTCGACCCGAAGCGGCACACCCCCGTGCTCGCGCTCGTCGCCCAATGCGTGTGGGCATGCCTTCTCACTCTCAGCGGGCGCTATAACGACCTGTTGGACTATGTTATATTCGCAGTCTTACTCTTTTACATTCTGACGATTGCAGGGGTTTTCGTGTTGCGGCGCACGCGGCCCGAGCTCGAGCGGCCTTACCGGGCGTTCGGGTATCCCGTTCTGCCGGCGCTCTATATCGGCGTTGCGGGCTTGATCGAGGTACTGCTGCTGCTCTACAAACCGAATTACACCTGGCCGGGGTTGATCCTAGTGCTGCTTGGCGTACCCGTATACTTCGTCTGGCGGCGGAAAGTGCACCAGGCCTGAGAGATTTCGAATGGCGAACGATTTATTCGCGAGAAAATCGGTCAGTGAGCTTCACCTCGAAGCCGAAGGGCACGCACTCAAGCGCGTCCTTGGACCGCTGAACCTTATTGCGCTCGGTATCGGCGCGATCATCGGAGCGGGCTTGTTCTCGCTCACCGGACTCGCCGCTGCGCAGAACGCCGGCCCTGCCGTTGCGGTGTCCATGGTGGTGGCGGCTATCGGCTGTGCATTCGCCGGCCTGTGTTACAGCGAGTTTTCGTGCATGATCCCGGTGGCCGGTAGTGCGTACACGTACGCCTACACCACCATGGGCGAGTGGCTGGCGTGGATCATCGGATGGGACCTCGTTCTCGAATACGCGGTCGGTGCGGCGACCGTATCAATCTCGTGGAGCGGCTACGTCGTTTCGCTCCTGCACGAGTTCGGCATCACCCTTCCCCCGCAACTCGTATCGTCGCCGTTTGAAGCATTGAAGCTGTCCGACGGCACCGTCGTCCAGGGCGTGATCAACCTGCCCGCTGTCCTGATCGTGGCTGCCATCTCGGTCCTGCTGATGGCAGGCATCAAGGAATCGGCCCGTACGAACGCAGTCATCGTCGTCATAAAGCTCTCGGTTGTCCTGGTGTTCCTCGGCCTGGGCTGGATGTACATCAATCCGAGCAACTACACCCCGTTCATTCCGGAGAACCAGGGCGCCTTCGGAAAGTTCGGCTGGAGCGGCATTATGGCGGGCGCGGGAACGATTTTCTTCGCCTACATAGGCTTCGATGCGGTATCGACGGCCGCGCAGGAGGCGAAGAACCCGCAGAAAGACATGCCCAAGGGCATTATCGGGTCGCTCGCGATCTGCACTGTCTTGTATGTGCTGTTCGCGATCGTCCTCACCGGGATCGTCAGCTACAAGGACCTCAATGTGGCTGCGCCGGTCGCGGTGGCGATCGACCGCACTCCTTACCAGTGGCTGCGGACCACCGTCAAACTCGGCATCATCGCGGGTTTCACCTCGGTGATCCTCGTCATGCTGCTTGGTCAGAGCCGCGTGTTCTACTCGATGTCGCGCGACGGACTGGTTCCGAAGGTTTTCTCGGCTGTGCATCCGCGGCTTCACACGCCGTGGCGCTCGAACCTCCTGTTCGGCGGATTCGTGGCGCTGCTGGCAGCGTTCCTCCCGCTTCAGGTGGTCGGTCATATGACGAGCATCGGCACGCTGTTCGCGTTCGTGATCGTCTGCGGCGGCGTTTGGATCATGCGGCGCACGCAACCCGATCTCCCGCGGCCTTTCAGGACGCCGCTCGTGCCGCTGGTGCCGATTCTCGGAATCGTCTGGAATGCGGCCATGATGTACTCGCTCGGTCCCGACAACTGGACGCGGCTGGTGATCTGGCTGGTCATCGGGCAGATTATTTTCTTCGGCTACAGCCGCTATCACAGCCGCCTTCGCAAAGACGAAGGGCCGCGTGAGCGCTTTCCGAAGCTGGATCGAACGCTCGCGCTCGCGAACCTCGGGTTTCTGGTTGGGGGCGTGATCGGGTTCGTTCTCCGGCCCGCCGGGGCGGACGGCGCGAAGCTGAATTTTGAGGCTGTCATTTCACGCGGGGTGAATCTCGGTGATCAGGCGGCAACGGCCTTGGCTCAATCCGCGTTCAATACAATGGTCCTCGCGGCCCTCGCGGTCGCGGCATTAGGGGCCCTGATTGGTTGGGCAAGTCATCGCCGTCCGGCGGCGGTTGTGAAGTAATCGAGCACTGTCTTCGCAGTAATGGGTGGCGCCGGAGGGCACTCATCGTTCTCCGCGCCGCTCTCGCTGTTTCTTGCCCTGAGCTGCGCACCACGCGCGCCCAGGTGCTATCCTCGCCTCGTGTTCAGCTACGACGTGGTCGCGTATGAAGGACAGCCGTTCGCCCAGGCTCACCCGGACCGGCTTGCCGTACTCGGCCGTCTGCATGGGATGACCCCGGCGCCGCCCGCGAGCTGCCGCATGCTGGACCTCGGGTGCGGGGACGGGGGCCACCTTCTTCCGATCGCCTTAGCATTCCCAGGAGCGCAACTCACCGGCGTGGATCTCTCCGCAGTCGCGGTTGAGCAGGCGAACGCCCGCGCCGCTGCGCTCGGCCTTTCGAATGTTTGTTTCCTGAAGGCCGACATCCTCGACCTCACCCCGGAGTTCGGAGAATTCGACTACATCACGGCTCACGGCGTTTACGCGTGGGTGCCTGACGGCGTCCGGGACAAGCTGATGTCCATCGCGTGCCGGAACCTCGCGCCTCACGGTGTCGCGTACATCAGCTACAACGCCTACCCCGGCGGCCGCCTGCGCGAGATGGTGCGCGACATGCTCCTCTATCAGACCCACGATATCGAGGAGCCTGAGCTCAAGCTGAAGCACACTTACGCGCTACTCAACCTGCTCTCCGGCTCAAAGCACGCCGTTCTCAAAAATGAGGTGGAGCATCTGCTGGAGCGCTCGCCCTGGATGCTTTTCCACGACGACCTCGCCGAGCACTTCCGGCCGGTGTTCTTCTCCGACTTTGTGGCGCACGCCGCCCGGCACGGGCTCCAGTTCCTCGCCGAAGCCCAATTTCACGTGCAACAGTTGTTTTCGCTCCCGCAGGACGTGGCGGAAACGATCCGCATCGCAGCAGCCGGCGACATCATTGCCGAGCAGCAGTACCTGGATTTCCTGGAAGTAAGACGCTTCCGCAGCACGCTGCTGTGTCACGGAAGCATCGCGTTGGAGCGTCCGCCACAGCCCGAGGCCGTGCACGACTTGTGGGTTTCAACGGGTGCCGAGCGCGTCGCCGATGACGAGTTCCGCGCCGGCAAAGGCGCAGCCGTGAAAACGGACGCTCCGCATATTTTGGCCGTTATGGGTTATCTGACGGACCGCCGCCATCTGGCTGTCGAGTTCCGCGAACTCGTGCGGGCCGCCGATGCCGGAGACGCGCCTGTCGCGGAGTTTCTCCTGGGCGCGTACGCAGCGGGTTTGGTTGACCTGCACACGGGGCCCTCGTGCTTCACCCTCGACCCGGGACACCGTCCTCGCGCGAACGCGCTGGCCCGGCTTCAGGCTGCGGAAGGCGCCCGGCTCGTTACGAGCCTACGCCAGGCCTCAATCGAGATCGGCGATGATCGCGCGCGGCGCCTGATCGCACTGATGGACGGCGGGCGTGACCGGGATGCCATCGCCCGGGAACTGGACGTGGAGCGGCGCGAGCTCGACGAGAAAATCGCCGCGCTCGCGCATCTTACGCTCCTCGAAGCCTGAGCCGTCGCCGCTTACTGCGCGCCAGCCTCGACGGGCGCCAGGTCGTGCTTGTACTTGCACTCCGGATTCGGGCAGGCGGCGATGTGGCCTGACTTCAGGAATTTCTCGATCAGGTACGGGCTGCCGCACTCAGGGCACTTCTCCGCCAACGGCCTCTGCCACGCCACGAACTTGCAGTCGGGGTAGCGCGTGCAGCCGTAAAACGTCTTGCCGCGCTTTGAACGGCGCTCGCTGATGTCGCCCTCCCCGCACTCGGGGCACTTCACGCCGATGGTCTTTTGCTTGACGTACTTGCAAGTGGGGTAATTGCTGCACGCGATGAATTCCCCGAAGCGGCCGTGCTTCTTCAGCATCTGGCTTCCGCAACTCGGGCATTTTTCCTCGAGCGGCTCGTCCGCCTTCTTCTCGGCTTCTCCCCCGATCCGCTTGGTCGTCTTGCAGTCCGGGTAGCCGGAACATGCATAGAACGTGCCAAACCGGCCGCGCTTCAAAACCATGGGACGGCCGCAGTTTTCGCAATACTCCTCTGCGTCCTGCTCGCCCAGGCCGGAGCCTTCCACATCGGGCAGGTCCACCGTCAGCTCGCGCGTGTTGGTGCACTCAGGGTATCCGCTGCAGCCGATGAAGCTGCCGTGGCGGCCCCACTTGATTACCAACTCCTTGCCGCACTTCTCGCACATCAAGCCGGTGGGTTTTTCCATCCGCTTGATGTTGTCCATGTGCGCCTCGGCTTGCTCGAGGTCGCTCTTGAACTTGTCGTAGAAATGCCGAATCGCCTCGCGCCAGTCCAGCTTGCCGTCCTCGATGTCGTCGAGTTCTCCCTCCATCCGCGCCGTGTAGCGGATGTCGAAGATGTCATCGAAGCTGGCCACCAGCAGGTCGTTTACGACGAAACCGAGTTCCGTGGGTGAGAACCGGCCGCCTTCCTTCTTTACGTACCCGCGATCCTGGATGGTCGAGATGATCGAAGCGTACGTAGAAGGCCGTCCCACGCCGTCCGATTCCAATTTCTTCACGAGCGTCGCTTCGTTGTAGCGCGGCGGCGGCTCGGTAAAGTGCTGCTCCGGATCGAAGCTCCTGAACTTCAACAGCTCGCCCTCGGTTACCGCGGGCAGCTTGTGCTTCAGTTCCTCGTCTTCCTCGTCCTTCTGATCCTTGCCCTCTTCGTACACTTTCAGGAAGCCGTCGAACTTGGGAACCGACCCGGTGGCCCGGAAGAGGTACTCGGCGCCGTCGCGCCCGCGCGCCGCGACATCGATGGTCGTCTGGTCGAACACTGCGGGCATCATCTGGGATGCCAGGAAGCGCATCCAGATCAGCCGGTACAGCTTCAACTCGTCTTCCTGGAGATACTTCTCCATGGATTCCGGCGTCCGCATTACCGCTGTCGGACGGATAGCCTCGTGCGCGTCCTGCGCGCCCTTCTTGCTGCGGTATACGTTCGCGGTCTCAGGCACGTACTGCGGTCCGAATTTTTCAGATATGAACTCGCGTGCCTCCACCAGAGCATCGTTCGAAATGCGGGTCGAATCCGTACGCATGTACGTGATGAGGCCCACGGGGCCTTCCTTGCCGATCTCGACGCCTTCGTACAGGCGCTGCGCCAACATCATGGTGCGCTTCACGCTGAACCGCAGCTTGCGCGACGCTTCCTGCTGGATGGTGGAGGTGATGAACGGCGGAACCGGGTTGCGGCGCTTCTCGCGCGTAACCACGGTCCGGACGACCCAGTCCGTATTCTCAATCTGCGAGACGAGATCTTTCGCCGCCGCCTCGTTCGGGACCTCCATGGTCTCGTCGTTCCGCTTCGTGAAACGTGCCGTCAGGACGGGCGGCTTCTTGGCGCCCAAGTTGACGTCGAGCGTCCAGTACTCGCGCTTGTCGAAAACGCGGATCTCGCGCTCGCGCTCAACGATGAGCCGTACGGCTACCGTCTGAACGCGGCCCGCCGAGAGTCCCCTCCGGACCTTGTCCCACAGGAGCGGCGAGATCTTGTACCCTACCAACCGGTCCAGCACGCGTCGCGCCTGCTGCGCGTCAACCAGAGCCCGGTTCACCTCCGCCGGCTTTTCAAAAGCTTTCCGGATGGCGTTCGCGGTGATCTCGTTGAACATTACCCGCTGAACGCGGGGTCCCGCACCGTTTCCCTTGGGAGCCAGTTCCTCCTGGAGGTGGAAGCAGATCGCCTCGCCTTCGCGGTCAGGGTCAGCCGCCAGGTAGATGGCATCCGCCTTTTTAGCGGCCTGCCTCAGCTCCTGCATGAGCTTCTTCTTACCTTCGATGACGACGTAGGTCGGTTCGAACCCGTGCTCGACATCCACCGCGAGGTCCTTCTTTGGAAGGTCCTTGATGTGGCCGAGCGAGGCTTTAACGACGTACTTCTTGCCCAGATACTTACCGATGGTTTTCGCCTTGGCTGGGGATTCGACGATGACCAGAGA
>DATMXS010000448.1:0-21463 GCA_035561355.1 Bryobacteraceae bacterium
CAATGGCGGGCGCCCCGCAGCCGGCCTCGCACGAGAGGATTTCGAGTTGCTTGACGAAGGCAGGCCGCAGGAGATCCGGACTTTTTTGGCACAAGCCGCAGGTATCACGCGGCGCGCGTCGGAACCACTCCCCGTGAACAGCTTCAGCAACCGACTCGGCCAGCAAGATCTTCCGACTTCCGTAACGGTAATCCTGTTTGACCAGCTCAATACGTCCTATGCCGACCAGACGCGATCCAGGGAGCACCTCATACGGTTCCTCGAGAAAAGCGATCGCCACCGGCCAATCGCGGTGTACGCGCTTCATCGCAACGTCCGGGTGGTGCATGACTTCACAAGCGACGTAGAACCGCTCCTTGCCGCGCTCCAGCGGCACCGAATGAGGCTCGGAGGTGAACTCCTGTCCGCCGTCCCGGCAGAGATCAGCACGGGCGACAAGGCAGCTGACGCGCTGCTCAATGAGGCAGAGGAGCGGCGCGCGCACCTCGAACTCCACGTGCGCGTGGTGACGACTCTGAATGCACTCGAATCCATCGCACACCACCTAACCCGCCTGCCAGGGCGCAAAACTCTCATCTGGCTCTCAGGTTCGTTTCCGTTCTCGATGACCATCCGCGAACTCGCGAGCCGCGCCGGTACGACCTCGGCCCGTCCCGGGGATTACTCGGAAGAACTCGAGCGCTGCGCTCGTGTGCTGAACGATGCCGACATTGCGATTTATCCCGTGCACGCCGGGGGCATCGCGGCGGATCCTGCGCTTTCCGTCGAGAGACAGCGCGCTACGCTCGATACAGAGCCGATGGACTCAATCCACAGCTCTCACGATTCCATGAGGTTCCTGGCCGAGCGCACGGGCGGCCGGGCCTATTACAACAACAACGACCTTGCGGGCGCGATGAAAGAGTCCTTTGACGACGGCGAACTCAGTTACACACTTGGCTTCTATCCCACACACGGTGATTGGAACAGCCGATTCCGAAGCCTGAAAGTGAGGGTGAAGCGTCCAGGGCTGCGCGTCCGGCATCGGACTGGATACTTCGCCTTCGCCGATCTGAGAGAGACCGCGCCGGAGCGAATGAGAGCGCTGCAGGATGCGGTTTGGAGCCCGCTCGACGCGCACGGCGTCCCGCTCGAGATACGCATCGCCGTGCAGCCGGACGGCACATGGCGCGTTACTGGCTGGCTGGATGCGCGCAGTGTTGTTTTGGATGGCTCCGAAGGCGATCGCTGGACCGGGCAGGTCGATTTACTGTTCGTTCAACAGACGCGTGACGGCCAGACGATCGCGGGAGTCACCGACAGTGTGAATCTTTCAGTCACCAGCGCACGTCGTTTGCAACTCATCCACAGCGGAGCGCGATTCGGACGCGACCTACGACTCCTTCCGGCGGCGCATACGTTTCGCGTCGTTGCCCGGGATGCCCGTTCCGGCGCGGTCGGATCCGTCACAATTCCCGTTTCGGACATCGTGCGCTAAAGATCCCTTTTCGAAAACCGTCGCACGGCGAACCCCAGCGCGGCGACCATGTACACTGCCGCGTAAACGACCATGGCAGCGCTGGGCACGGAACTGGTTGAGAAGGGGGTTTGCCCGAAACCGCCGATCGCCGCGCCCTGCAGGCCGGATGCGGCCTTACGCCACAGCGCCTCGCTCGGCATGAGGAGGCTCGCGATGACGCCGATATTCACCGCGGTTTCGCTCTTTGCGATCGCGCCGAACTCCTCGATCCAGCCGCCCAGAAAAGCCAGCATGTGCAGCCCGAGTACCGTGATGCCGGTCGCGAGCGTCGAAAGCGACACTCCGAGGCGGAACGTGACAGCAAGCAGCAACAGGCTCTCCATACCAATCAGCGCCAGCGCGGCAGGCGCATTGGGCGGCAGATGCCCGGCGATGAGCCACATCTCGAGGATTACGCCGCCACCGAGCAGCAGCAGGAATGGAGCGATCAGCCCGGCGAACCCGAGCCATTTGCCGAGCACGATCTCACGCCGCGGCAGGGGCTTCGTCGCGAGAGACTGCATGGTGCCCGACGCAATCTCGCCGGCCAGCGTGTCTACCGAACTGAGCACAGTGAGCAGCACCACGAGCCAGTTCGCGGCATACATGCCCATCATGAGCACGACATTGAGCGCCTGGCGCCTCACCACGGGCGGCGTGTTTTCGCTGATCCCCTGAAAGCGGGTGTCGGCCACCATCAGGTGCACGCCGAGACCGTAGAGAGCAAGGAACGCCCCTCCGAGGACCAGCCCTGCCGTTACGGTGCGCCGCCGAACCGCCTCCCGCAAAGTGAGCCCGGCGATCACTCGAATGCCCATCACAGCCCTCCATCCACGCCCACAATGCGCAGGAACAGCTCTTCGAGTGAAGCCTGGCGGCACGTCACCGAGTAGACGCGCGCGCCAGAGCCGGCGAGGTGCGAGACGATGGCCGGAATCACGTCCTCGGTCGCGATCTCCAGGTCGAGCAGATCGCCATTAACGCGCACGGCGCCAGCCCACTGCCGCAAGCCGCGCAGCGCATCCTCACAGACGCCCGCCGCGCGAATCGCAAGGGCCAGCCCGTCATCGCCCGTCTTGCCCAGTTCGCGCATTTCGAGCACGCGCCCGTGTCTGATGAAGGCGACCCGGTCACACGTCACCTCCACCTCTCCTAGCAAGTGCGAGTTGAGGAACACTGTCGCGCCGCGCTCCCGCTGGTCGCGGATGATGTCGCGGACCAGGAGGCGACCCACCGGATCGAGACCGGAAGTGGGTTCGTCCAAAAAAACGAGTTCGGGTTCGTTCAGTAAAGCCTGCGCCAGGCCGATGCGCTGCAGCATGCCCTTGGAGAACTCCTTCAGCCGCTTGTCCCGGTGCGCGGCGAGCCCGACGAGTTCGAGAAGGGCGGCCGTGCGCGAATCGATCCGTGGTTCCCGCATGCCGTACAGACGTGCGTGATACCGAAGGAACTCGCGCGCGGTGAGCCAGTCGTGAAAGCGGAAATGCTCGGGCAGGAAGCCGGTCTTTGCGCGGATCCCGACATCACCCAGAGGACGGCCCAGGACATTTGCTTCACCGCCGGTCGGATGCACCAGACCAAGCAGCATCTTCACGGAGGTGCTCTTCCCCGCCCCGTTCGGGCCGAGAAAGCCGAACACCTCGCCGCGCCGGACACTCAGGGTGAGGCCCTCCACGGCCACCTTGCCTCCGAAGGCTTTGTGCAGATTGTGAGTCTCGATTGCGGTTGTCATTTGGGGTAGGGCGCGGCTGTGCGGACCGCGCCCTGTATACGCCTATTGCAACGACTGCGCTACCGGCAGCGCCATCGACGGATTTCCAAACCCGCCCACATTGTGGATGATCCCGTTCTTCACCCACACGAGAGCGTATCGCGTCGGTTCGTTGGCGCGCGGCTTCGCTGTGACGAGTACGCCGCGCACGCCTTCGATCGTGACCTCCTGGTGAGAGGCGACGGCCGGCGGCAGCGGGATGGCTAGAGTTGTCGACCAGTCCACCGTGCGGCTGAACGCCTTGGCGTCTTCCGGCGACATCCCGGTGAACTGCAGCCCGATCTCAGCGATGGAAGCCAAGTCGATCTCGGGCATTGTAACCACGGTCGGCGAAGGCACCTGCATGACGACGATGCACTCACCTCCCGTCGGAGGCTCGCCGGGACCGTGGAGCCGCCTCCGGCAATCGCCGTACTTCGCCGTGACGCCTCGAGGCACGTCCACCGCAACTCGGGTGCCCTCCAGCGACGCCGGGAGTTTCAGGTCCTCCCGACCGAGAACGTTGATGAGCGTCTGCGCACGCTCCAGATCCACCGTGAACTGGAAGGCGTGCTCACCTTCCACTGTGATCTCCGGCCGCTCCGTGAGGGCCGCCGGCAACCGCAGCGCGAAGCCGGCGAGCTCGGCTGCGTGTTCGCGATTCGCCGCGGGCTGGGACTTCTCTTCCTTAGTCACGTTGACGCTGGAGGCCAGGAACTGCGAGATCAGCTGACCCTTCCCCTGATCGAAATTCGGCCGCTCGATCGGCACGACAACCACGCTTTTCACGCGGAACAGAGACAGGAATCTCTGAGCGGCAGCGCGGCCCGGCTCGGAAGCGCCGAGGGTCGCAACAATCGCGATGCCCGCAACCGCTCCCCACACCGGCTTGAGCCCACCGCGGAATATCCCGAACCACGGACGCTCCGCGGGCGCAAGCGACTGCCGGGCGCGCACACGGCTCAAGGCGACGGCCGGATCGGGCTGAGGAACGTCCCCGAGGCCAGCGAAAACTGCGTTTACGTTGGCGGCTTGCCGCCCGAGCGCATCAGAGCGCTCGCGGCATCGGCCGCATGCAGCGAGATGGCGTTCAACAGCTTCCGTTTCCACCGCGGGCAACTCGCCATCCAGCCTGGCCCGCAGGATCCCTTCGTCGATATGCATCTCAACTCTCCTTGTTCAAGCGGCGATGGGCTTTCTCGAAGGCTGCTTCCGCCCGCGACAGCACCCGGCCGACCGAAGTGGACCGGATCCCGAGCGTATCGGACAGCTCCTTGTACGAGAGCCCGGTAGAGCGCAGCATGAGGATCTGCGCCTGGATCGGCTTGAGGTTTGCGAGCGTCGCACGCACCTGCCGCACACGCTCTTCGCGGAGGACATCACCGAGTGGATCCGCGGCGGAGCCGAGTAGTCCCGGGGCGGCCTCCGTTTCATAGCGCTTGCGGCGGTGGGCCGCCCGGAGCGAGTCGATGCCGAGCCGCGTGGCGGTGCGATAGAGCCAGCCGCCCAGGTTCTCAAAGGGGGCCGGAGGCTGCCGGGAAAGTTTGAGGAACGTGTCGCTGGCCAACTCCTCGGCCTGCGCACGATCCCCCAGCATGCGGTACAGCACTGCAAAGACGCGGGGATAGTATTCGAAGAAGATGCTCTCGAAGGCGGAATCCGTCCAACCGGCACGCTGTCCGGCCATGAGGGAATCATTCAGCCCTCGTTGCATGGGTATATCACCGAGTAGCTCCATATCCGATCGCACGTAAAACGGCGCCCGGAGCGGCTTTGTGACAGTCTGGCATACAGAGCCACGATTGGCTAACGAGTGGCAGCGGAAGTCTACAGCCCGCTCACCGTGACTAGAGACATGGGGTACCGCATGCTGCGGTGCGGCTTCTCCCGGTCGTAAAGCACCACGAATTCGGTCCCCGGCTGCGGTGGTGACCAGTTCTTGTCGTAGGAGCCCGTTTGCATCGCGCCGCTGAGGTCAGTGTACTGGTAATGGACGCGGTTCGTCCGGTGCTTGCCGGTCCACCGTTTCTCTACCTTGTATACGCGAGCGAGCGAAGGCCGGCCTTCCGAGAGAAAGCGCCTCTGCTTGCGAAACACCAGGACGATGATGAGTGCGATGACTGCACCGACCGCCGGAACTGCGATTGCGGCCGCCAAAGGAGTGGTTCGAGGCGCATAGTCCTCCATGGCATTGAACGCCGGTTCGGAGGGCAGGTACCGCACGGAAACGAATTCCCCGGTCTGAAAACGGCTTCGATCTCTTCGCGGCAGCGTCACCCGGCTTTCGTAGGGATGGCCGTCCACGAAATAGCGATAATGCGCGACCGTTTTCTTGTTCTTGCCGGAGGTCGTCTCGACCCGCAGGATTTCGGCTTGAGTGGCAAGCCCCTCTGCTTTCAGGTTTCCGGCACGTACTGCATCACGGCTGGCGGCATCGTACAGGTAAGCGCCGCCGACAGTTCCGCCGACGGCGATCAGAAACGCCAGTACGACCATGAAACGTCCCGTGCCCGTCAGTTCAACCTGCCTCGGGCTGGACCGCATCAGTTCCTGCGGAATGTAGGTCACGACGCCGCCTCCTCCGACCCCGTCCGGTCCTTCGCGTGCGCTTCGGCCGCCGGTAGCCGTCCCGCCTTCTGCAGCGCCTGACGCAGCACAAACTCGATTTGCGCGTTCACGCTGCGCAACTCGGCATCCGCCCAGCGCTGGAGCGCATCATGGACCACGGGGTCCAATCGTAGCGGAAACGCCTTTCTCTGCGCCATAGTTGACTACCGAATCAAAAGCTTTTCACCGCAGAGACGCAGAGAAAAGCACATAAGAATCACGAGTGGAGGCGGGAAGGGATGACCCCGCTCTAGCACTCTGCATTGGTTTCGGCTTTTCTCTTCCTTGAGATCTCTGCGTCTCTGCGCATCGCTGCGATGAACCGATTTTCTCCTTGCTTCTTGCTCCTTGCTTCTAGCTCGTTCCACTTACTGATACAGTGTCCCCGTGTTCACCACCGGCTCCACTGCACGGTCGCTGCACAGCACCACGAGCAGGTTGCTCACCATGGCGGCCTTGCGTTCCTCGTCCAGTTCCACCATGTGCTTGCGGCTGATCTCGTCCAGCGCCATTTCCACCATGCCCACCGCGCCTTCCACGATCTTCTGCCGCGCTGCGATGATCGCTGTCGCCTGCTGCCGCCTGAGCATCGCGCCCGCGATCTCCGGCGCATACGCCAGGTGACTGATCCGCGCTTCGATCACCTCGATGCCGGCCTTCTCGAGACGCGCCTGGATCTCATGCTGCAAACGTTCCGCGATCTCACCGACAGACAGCCGCAGCGAGATCGTGCCCTCCTCGTGCGAGTCGTACGGGTAAGTCGTCGCGAGCACCCGGACCGCCGACTCGCTTTGAACGTGCATGAAGTTTTCGTAGTCGTCCACGTTGAATGCCGCCTCAAACGTCTCGACGATCCGCCACACCACGATGGAGGCGATCTCGATGGGATTGCCGTCGCGGTCGTTCACTTTGAGCTTGCCGCTTTCGAAGTTGCGAACGCGCAACGAGAGGGTCCGCCTGGTGGTCAGCGGGTTCACCCACCAGAAGCCGGGCTCCTTGATGGATCCCTTGTAAACGCCAAAAAGCGTGATCACCTTGGCCTGATTCGGATTCACGACGGTGAGTCCGGCAAAACACAACGCGTCCACGATGATCACAACTGCTGAAGCCAAACCCAAAGCGGCGCTATCCGCCCGAACACCCGACACAAAGCCCCAGATGCCAGCAGCGAAAATCGCCACCAGCACGACAATGGACAGCCAACCCGAAAAGCCTCGCACGACCTTTTCGCGCGCCATGGAAGATCAGCCTCCTATAGCTGACATCATAGTGATATCACTTTGATGCCAAGGAGTCAAGAGAAGAATGCAGAATGCCGAATGCAAAAGGCAGTCGGAACACACGACGCCGAGCACCGGCGACGCATCGGCTATTCCGGATTCTCCTGAACAGTATTAGAAACTCGGGGGCCGCCCGCTCAGGCTGCATTCGGCATTCGGCATTCTGCATTCTAAGCTGAAGATATGCAACCTGAACCCTGGCTGAGGGGCAGCCTCTCTGGCGTACATCCGGCCATTGCGCCGCTGATACGCAGTTTCGAAATGGCTCGCGAGGACTTGGAACGCTTCACGGAAGGGCTGAGTGCCGAGCAGATGTGGAAGGCGCCGGACGGCGTGAACCCGGCCGGGCGCGAGATCCGGCACATCGCAGGCAGCCTGGATCGACTGATTACATATCTGGAAGGCCGCCAACTGGATGAGCATCAGATCGCCGCAATCGACCAGGAGTCGAAGCCGGGCGCCTCGCGGGACGAACTGCTGCGGGAGATGACCGATGCGTTCGCCCGCGCGGAAGCGCTGCTGCGATCACTCGACCCCGACAAGCTGATGGAGCCGCGCGAAGTCGGAAGAAAGCGGCTGCCGACTACCGCCATCGGCCTGATCGTTCACATGGCGGAGCACACGCAACGTCACGTAGGGCAAGCGATCGTAGCAGCAAAACTGGCGAGAAAGATGCGATCAACCGTACCGCAAACGTAGGAGCGGTGGCGGACAAACTGTGATTCGCTCGAGGCCCGCGATTTCGAAAACCACGGGCCCCGAGCGCGTAACGGTCCGCGACCGTGTTGGAGCGGTGACCTAGTAATTGACGATCTTCGAGAAGCTCTCAGGATCGAGTGCGGCGCCGCCGACCAGCGTGCCGTCGATGTCTTCCTGGGACATCAGAGTCTTCGTGTTATCGGGCTTCACGGAGCCGCCATAAAGGATGCGCGTGGACGCAGCAGCGTCCTTCCCGAACTTCGCATCCACTTGGCTGCGAATGAACTTGTGGGTGTCCTGGGCGATCTCGGGAGTGGCAGTCTTGCCGGTGCCGATTGCCCAAACCGGCTCGTACGCGATGACGATCTTCGCGAACTGCTCCGGGGTGAGCTTGGCGATGCCGCCGGCGAACTGCGCGCCGAGGACCTTCTCAGTGTTACCGCCCTCGCGGTCTTCAAGCTTTTCGCCGACGCAGACGATGGGGTTCAGACCGGCTTCGAGCGCGGCGACGGTCCGCTGATACACGGTCTCATCCGTCTCGCCGAAGTACTGCCGGCGCTCACTGTGGCCGATGATGACCCACTTCACCCCGATCGCCGCCAGCATCGGACCGGACACTTCGCCCGTGAACGCGCCTTCCTTCTTCCAGTAAAGGTTCTGCGCGCCGATGCCGACATTCGTGCCCTTTGTGGCCTCAACCGCGGCCGGGAGGCTGGGATACGTCGGGCAGATCACGATGTCTTTACCGGCCGCATTCGCGACGAGGCCGTTGAATTTCTCGAAGAACGCGCGGGTCTCCTGGGCCGTCTTGTACATCTTCCAGTTGCCCGCCATCAAAGGTGTTCTCATAAGATCTCGGCTAGAAAACTAGTTCCTTTCTCAAGTTGAGTGTCGAAATTCTCCGCCACTGTGCGGCCGATGTCGGCCAGCGTGCGGCGGGTGCCCAGGTTGATGCCCCTCCGCGCCCGACGCCCGTAGACCAGGAGCGGGACGTACTCGCGGTTGTGATCGGTGGACGGCGTAGTGGGATCGTTCCCATGGTCCGCCGTAAGAATGAGAAGGTCGTTCTCACGCAGCTTATCGAGAAGCGAAGGCAGCCACTGGTCGAACGCCTCGAGCGCCGCTGCAAAGCCGTCTGTGTCGTTGCGATGCCCGTATACGGAATCAAAATCGACGAGGTTCACGAAGATGAACCCGTTGCCGAGTTCGTCCATGGCGGCGAGGATCTTCTGCATCCCGTCCGTGTTGTTCTTCGTCTTGGCGCGATGCGAGAAACCGCGCCCCAGATAGATATCCGCGATCTTGCCGACGGAGTAAACGCACACACTCCGCTCGGCAAGGCGGTCCAGGAGCATGCCTCGGGGCGGCGGGACGGCGTAATCGTGCCGGTTCGCGTGGTCGCGGACGAACGCTCCGGGCACGCCAGTGAAGGGCCTCGCGATCACGCGGCCCACCTCATGCTCGCCGCGGAGGATCTCGCGCGCGATCTCGCACATCCGGTAGAGCTCGTCGAGCGGGATCACGTCCTCGTGCGCGGCAACCTGGAAAACGCTGTCGGCCGACGTGTAGACGATTGGCTTGCCGGTGCGCATGTGCTCCTCGCCGAGCTCGTCGAGGATGGCGGTGCCGGAGGCGGGCTTGTTTGCGAGGGCAGTCCGTCCGACGCGCCGCTCCCATTCCCCGAGCACTTCGGGAGGAAACCCGCGCGGGTAGATCGGAAACGGGCGCGGCAGGTGGATGCCGGCGATCTCCCAGTGCCCGGTGGTGGTGTCCTTGCCGGGCGATGCGAGGGCAAGGCGCCCAAAGCACCCGAGCGGTTCGGCTGCGGGCTCAAGGTTCGCGAAGGGGCGTATGTTGGCCAGGCCCAGCGAGCAGAGGTTCGGCAGTTCCATCGGCCGCACACGCGCGAGATTGCCGAGAGTGTCCGCGCCGACATCGCCGTAATCGGCAGCGTCCGGCATTTCACCGATGCCAACGCTATCGAGCACAATGAGGACAACACGCCCGAACGCCGGTGTCATTCTGCCAGTGCTTGCTCGATGCGCTCGCTCAACATCTCCACAAAGCGCTCGGGAATGAAACCGTTCATGCGGCTGTGAATCTCGCCGCGCTTGTTGATCAACACCGCTGTTGGGATCGAGGAGATCTGCAGCGCGGCCCCGAGGCCATCCTCGAAATACACGCGCTTGTCCCACTTGTTCTCTTCGATAAAGGGCGCCACGGATTCGCGGCTCTCATCGGTGTTGATGGAAAGGAAGACCACCTCAGGACGGTTCTTGAACCGCTCCCTCACCTGCTCGTAAAGCGGTTGCTGCACGCGGCACGGGCCGCACCACGTGGCCCAGAAATCCATGATGACCACCTTGCCCTTGAGGGTCGAGAGCGCGAGTTTGTCGCCCGCGAGTCCGGTCAACGTGAACTCCATCGGGTTGGTCACACGCGCATTCGGATCCAGGCGGCTGAGCCCCATCTGGCGCTCGGTCATGATCGCGACCGTTTTGTCGTACGCGTCGAGCACGACGTCACCCAGCCCCTTCTCAGACCCTTCATGCAGCTTGCGGTAAAGCTCACCGAGGCGCGCACGGTCCGCCGCGCGGGTTTTATCGTCCTGTCGCGGATCGGGGATCGTGAAGGCATAGGCGAACCACCGGACCGCCTCGTCGTCCTTCCCGGTTCGAGAGAGCCAGCGTGCAACCTCCCGCGCGGATTCCGCGTTCGGATACGTCTCAAAGCTCTTATTCGCAAGCGTCAGCGCCTCAGCGGTATGGCCCAGCGTGCCCTGCGCGCGGGCCTGCAACGAGTACGCGCGACCGATGCCCCGCTCCAGTTGCTCGCGCCACACGGACTCGCTGATGCGCTCCGAGGGCTTCTTCATATCCTTCAACAGCCTCTCGTACCTCTGCGCGTACTTGAGGGCGCGTTCGGCCTTGGGCTTGTCTTCCGCGGAGAGCAGGGCGCGGGCCACACGCTCCAGCAGCTTGAAGTCGTCTGATTCAACCGCGAGGACGCGCTCACCATAGAGCAAGATGCGCCGGTCGTCGTCGGCTTCGAGGGCAGCCTTCGCGAGCGCCCGTTCCAACTCGGCGCGGCGCGGCGACTCAGGGAAATTCGCGAGGTGCCCCTCCAGCGCGCGTATGAAATCCACCGGGCTCGTTCCGGCCTCGGCGAGCGCATGCTGGAGCGCTTCCTGCTCCTTATCAGTCTGAGCCGCTGGAGCCTGAACGTCCTTGGGGCCGCTCTTCTTGGCGCTCTTCTGGGATAACGCCGGTGAGGCGATGCACAGGATCGCAAACACCAGGGCGAGGAGCCGGTGTGCGGATCGTTCGAAACTGACGCAATGCTTCATTCGGTTGTGCCGTCCGCCCCTGCACGGAAAGCGTCGGCCAGCTTCGAGGCGCGTGCCCGCGCCATGTGCAGAAAGCTCTGATTCTTGATGATTCGATCCAGGATGGGGAGGAACTGAGCGGGAGCGACGAGGCGGGCTCGATCGTGAGAGACCTCGAGTTGCAGCAGAGCGTCGTTGATGCCGAGCTTGTCGAAGCGCGCCGATCGTTCCAGGTTAATCCGGTGGCGCTCGCTTTCGGTGATGCGTTCAAACCAGTCCCAGAGGACCCTGGCGTCAACGTCCTGGGAGAAGTTGAACTGGACCTCGTGCTTTTCGGCGCCGGACTCCCAACGGAAGGTCTTGATGCCGGTATTGGCGACCTTAAGCTTGGACTCGAGCGGCCGCTTGAAGCGATCGAGCTTGTCAGCCAGAGCAAACAGTTCGCCCGTTTCCTTCGCGGTCAACTGGAAGCGGAGCGGCTCTTCTTCGAGCGACTCCCGGTATTCCGAGTTGCCGTCTTTGGCGACGGTGATGGCGACAAAAGCAGGAGTGCTCTTCGGAAAGGCCTTCGAGTAGGAGATGCGCGGCAGATCGGCAGCGGGGAGCGCCTGCGCACCGAGTAACACCAGCAATGCTGGAGCCAAGAGGCGGCGGAGCCGCGTGGGACTGCTCATTTGGCGGCCGCTCCTTTCCGCAACGCCGGCCCGCACGTCCGCGTAGCGTGACAGATGGCGGCAGCCAGGGCGTCCGACGCGTCCTCCGGCTGTTCGCGTTCGAGGTGCAGCAGAGAGCGGATCATGAGTTGCACCTGCGATTTTTCGGCCCGACCGTATCCGACCACGCTGGTTTTGATCTCCAATGGTGAGTATTCCCCGAGGTCGAGCCCCGCCTCCGCGATGACCAGAAGGGCCACGCCGCGAACGTGGGCCAGCTTGAGCGCCGTCTGCGCGTTGGCCGCGTGGAAGACGGCTTCCACCGCAGCGGATTCCGGGGAGTGCTCCCGGATTACATCCCGGAGCGCCGCGGCGATCAGCACGAGCCGCGACGCAAGCGTGTTCTTCGGACTGGTTTTCACAACGCCGGCCGCAATCAGGCAGTGCGTGCGGCCGTCGGTTTCCACGACGCCATAGCCCGTCCGTTCGGTCCCACAGTCGATTCCGAGGACGCGCATCGCGTCTGGGGCGTCCGGCGCTTACTGCGCCAACGCCTCCATTACTTTCTCATCGATATCGAAGTTGGCGTAGACGTTCTGAACGTCGTCGTGCTCTTCGAGAGCTTCACTGAGCTTGAGCATCGACGCAGCTTCCTTGCCTTCCAATTTCTTCAGCATGACGGGGATCATGGCGACTTCGGCGCTAACCGTCTCGATTCCCGCCTTATGAATGGCCTCGACCACGGCAGCGTGCGCCTCCGGGGCGGAGATGATTTCCCAGTTTGAACCGTCGTTGCGGATGTCGTCAGCGCCGGCATCCAGGACCACGTTCATCAGCTGGTCTTCGGTAGCGTTCTCGTTGGCGATCAGGACTTGGCTCTTGCGCTCGAACAGGCGCGCGACGCTGTTCGTTTCACCAAGCTTCCCGCCGTATTTGCTCAGGAGGTGGCGTATTTCGCTCACCGTCCGGTTCCGGTTGTCCGTTGCGACGGAGATCATCACGGCGACGCCGGCAGGACCGTAGCCCTCGAACACAATCTCTTCGATCTGCCCGCCCTCGAGTTCGCCCGTGCCACGCATGATGGCGCGTTTGATGTTGTCGGCAGGCATAGAAGCTGCCTTCGCCGCCAGAACGGCGGTTCGCAGCCGGGGATTTGCGTCGGGGTCACCGCCACTGCGGGCCGCGATCATTATCTCTTTGATGATGCGGGTAAACGACTTCCCGCGTTTAGCATCGAGGGCGGCTTTCTTGTGCTTGATCGTCGCCCACTTAGAATGGCCTGACATGCGAACCTCGGTTCAGGTAAGAGAATGGTAGGGTTAACCCAAAGTTGAGGATAACAGATGCATTGGAGCCCGCTCAACCGACTTGGCACCCCCGCTCCGGTGGTGCAGGTGGCGCAACCAGCCGCCTCCGGCCGGTAAGGGGCGAAACGCACGGAGTCAATTCCTCCAGGCGAGCCAATCCTCGGTCGCCGTGGGCTGCCAATCAACGTCCAGCGTCTCGGGCAGATCCTCACGTTTCAGTTCGCGGACGTAGTCCCGGGCGATGGTGAGGGCATGCTCCCGCGCCTTCGGTTCGGCGAACTGGCGGGCGCCGTGGATGGTGACACCAGGGCCGTATACGAGCACCTTGTACTCATTGAACTCGGAGATCACCAACAGCGTGAGGTGATGGTACTGGGCTTTGACGCCCCCGAAGGATCGGAACATGGCGGACCTCCCTACGGACTGTTTGACCGAGGATACTCCGGCTCAGGCGTGGAGTAAAGCGATTTCAGTGGAAGTCGTGGGAAACAGCGAAGGCTTCAGCGGCAGCGCCGAGGGGTTCCACCCGGCGGGCCTTTACGGATACCACGTTATCAATGTTCTGGAGCGCTCCCTCCACCAGGAGAAAAGGCGCATTCACAATGGTCATGCGGTTCGTTTCGAACAGGTCCGGCGTGATGATCACGTTCGCGATTCCCGTTTCGTCCTCCAGGCTCAGGAACACGAAGCCGCGGGCAGTGCCGGGCCGCTGCCGCACGATGACTGTGCCCGCCACGCGGACGGACCGGTTATTCGGTAGCGCGGCCAGAGCGCTTGCAGGGGTGACGCCCCTGGCTTGCAGTTCCGAACGGCGGTAGGCGATGGGATGCTTGCCGATGGTGAGCCCGGTGCCATGGTAATCCGCGTGCATACGTTCGTCGACGTTCATGGGTGACAAGGGCGACTTTGAGTTCTCGTCTTCCAGGGCTTCCATGTTTTCGAGCAGTGGCCCGGGCGGCCGGATGGCCCGCTCCGATTCCCACAGCGACCCGCGGCGATCCAGGTTTTCAAGCGCGTTCAGCGCACCCACCCCTGCGAGCATGTTCAGTTCGTCACGCCGGAGTTCGGGCACGCGACGGACGAGATCGTCGATCGATGCGAAACACCCACGGCCACGCTCGCGCTCGATCGATCGCCCAGCTCCCGCCCGCAGGCCGCGGACGTAGCGAAGTCCGAGGCGAAGTGCCATCCCCGTTTGGCCAGCCTCTATCGAGCACAGCCACCCCGACCTCGCCACGTCGACCGGCAGTACCCGCAAACCATGCCGCTGCGCATCTTTGACCAGCGTCGAGGGATGGTAGAAACCCATCGGCTGGTTGTTGAGCAGCGCGCAGGTGAACGCCGCGAGGTAATGGGTCTTCAAATACGCACTGGCATACGCGAGCAGTGCGAAACTGGCCGAATGCGACTCGGGGAACCCATAGAGCGCGAACGACGTGATGGATTGAGCTATGGTGTCCTGAACCGAGCCGGTAATGCCGTTGCGTTCCATCCCCGCACGCAGCCGGACTTCGATCTCGCGCATCTTCGCCTCGCTGCGCTTGTGGCTGAATGCCCGCCGCAGTTCCTCCGCCTCACCGCCGGTAAATCCGGAAACGATCATCGCCATTTTCAGGAGTTGCTCCTGAAAAATGGGGACGCCGAGGGTGCGGGAGAGCACGGGTTCGAGCCAAGGGTGCAGGCACTCGGCCTTCTCGCGGCCGGCGCGCCGCTTTAAATATGGATGCACCATCTTGCCGACGATCGGACCGGGGCGGATAAGCCCGACCTGCACAACGATGTCATAGAAGCGCTGCGGGCGGTTGCGCGGCAGGATCGCCTGCTGGGCGCGGCTCTCCACCTGGAACATGCCGATGGTGTCGCCGCGTTGTAGCGCATCGTATGTGGCATGGTCGTCGGGCGGCAGGTGCGCCAGATCCACCTCCTCGCCATAGCTCTCCCGGATGTGGACGAGCGTATCCTCTAATACGGCCATCATGCCCAAGCCGAGCAGGTCCACCTTGATGAGGCCGAGATCGGCGCAGTCATCCTTATCCCACTGGACGACGACGCGGCCCGGCATGGTGGCGGGTTCCAGCGGAACGACGCTCGATAGGGCGTCCTGGCAAACGATCATGCCGCCCGAGTGCTGCCCGAGGTGGCGCGGCAGGTCCTGAACTGCCAGGTATAGTTCAAGAAATTTCCTGACGCGCGGGTTGCCAGGGTCCAGGCCGGCGTCGCGGAAATGGTGGTCGGCGGTGTCCTTCGGGTCCTTCCACTCAAAGGAATGGACGAGAGAGGAAAGGCGGCCCAGGGAGGCTTCGTCGAACCCCAGCGCCTTGCCGACCTCGCGGGCGGCGGAGCGTCCCCTGTACGTAATGACATTCGCGGTCATGGCGGCGCCGTGCCGTCCGTACCGCTCATACACGTACTGAATCACGCGTTCGCGCTGATCGCCGCTCGGCAAGTCGAGATCGATATCGGGCCACTCGCCGCGCTCTTCGCTCAGGAAGCGTTCGAAGAGGAGTTCCATGGAGACGGGGTCCACGGCGGTGATCCCAAGCGAGTAGCAAACGGCGCTGTTCGCCGCGGAACCGCGTCCCTGGGCCAGAATCCCGTGCTCGCGGCAGAACCGCACGAGGTCCCAAACGATCAGGAAGTAGCCCGCGAGATTGAGCTTCTCAATGAGCGACAACTCGCGTTCGATCTGCGCTTGGGCACGGGCGTGGAAGGGCTGGTAGCGCTCGCGCGCGCCTTCGATAGTGCGCTTCCTGAGGAACGAGCTCATGGTGTCGCCCTCGGGGACGGGATAGCGTGGGAACTCGTAGCCGAGATCGGTCAGGATGAAGTCGAGGCGGGAGGCGAGTTCGACGGTGTTAGAGACCGCTTCAGGAAAGTCGGCAAAGAGGGCGGTCATCTCGCGGGCGGATTTGAGGTGGCGTTCGGCATTGGCGGAGAGAAGACGGCCGGCGGCCTCGAGTGTGACATGGTTGCCGATGGCGGTAAGGACGTCGAAGATTTCACGCTCTGCCGGGACCGCGTGGCAAACCCCGTTGGTCGCGAGCAGCGGGATGCGGGCTTCACGCGCGAGTGCAATCGCGGCCTGGTTGCGGGCCTCCTCGTCGCGGTTCCGGTGCCGCTGAAGCTCGCAGTAGACGTTCTCATGACCGAATGCCTGAATCAGGCGGCGGAGGCACACCCGGCCGGCTTCCATACCACCGTCATGGAGGGCATTCGCGAGCGGGCCCTCCACGCCGCCAGTAAGACAGACGAGCCCGTTCGAAAACTCCGCAATCTCCTCAGGGGCAGCCACGCCTTCGTATTTCGCGGCACGCAGCTTCATCAGGGTAATCAGCCGGCAAAGGTTCCGGTAACCCTCACGAGTGCGCACGAGAATGGGCCAGACGCTTCCATCCGTGCAAGTAACTTCGGCCCCGACGTGCGCCCGTAAGCCCGCCTTCTTAGCGGCAAAGTGAAACCGGGGCGACCCATAAACGCCGTCCCGGTCAAGCAGCGCCATAGAAGGCATCCCGAGCTTGGCACACACCCCCGCCAGTTCCTCAGGCAGGGAAGCGCCCTTGAGGAAACTGAAAGCCGATCGGGCATGAAGCTCTATGTACTGCATACGAAACTATTCACCGCAGAGGCGCAGAGACGCAGAGAAAAACAAAAAAGAGAGAAAACAGTAAACCGACCTAATAAGTCTGGGCGCAAACGCGATTTAGTAACTCCGAGTGTGCGTAAGCTAATCTGGCCGATCTGATTTTGTCTTACTCTCATTGTCTTCTCTGCGTCTCTGCGTCTCTGCGGTGAAGCAGCCTCAGTCGTACTCTCCCTCCACGAACCACTCACTCTGCACGTAATCCCGATACACCCGGTATAGCGCGCCATCGCTCAGGGCAATGTCCCATTCGTCGCGCGCCCACGCGTCCTCCCGCCACCAGGCGCCTGAAGTGCGCCATGGCCCTGCGCTTGCCACGACTGTGCCCCGGATGCCACGTGCTTCCACCCTCGCCGGACGGCCCATGGGCGCGTGAACGCGGGCTGATAATGCGGGCCGGAAGACCCGGATGGCGAGACGCTGGGTGGTCGTGGGACGCGCCTTGGGACGCGCATCGGCCGGCGGAGGCGCAAACCTGCGCATGATGAACGCGCCGGGGCGATGCGTATCCGGCAGTTCGGCGGCTCCCGCCTTCCCTTCCCCCACCAATTTCTGAATGCGCGCGAGCGTCAACTCGAGTTTCTGCGGCTCCGGCGCGAGCGGAACGAAAAGCCCATGCTGCACCACGCGCGGGTTCACCGGCTCCATCACCAGCGACAGTCCGATGACGGGCGCGCCAGGCGGGTGCATGTCCAGGTCAAGCGTGATCAGTTTTAGAAATGCACGTTGATCGCGCATCGGATAGGGCAGGCGTAGGGTGCGCTCATGTAAGCCGGCTTCTCTGGTTGAAGCCTCGGGTTCCAGCCGCAGCACCAATCGGATCTCGTGCGCGGCGAAGCCGTGCGAATCGAGCTTCGCGCAGAGACTGTTAATCATGCGGCCGAGGATGAACGCCAGCGGCTCCAGCAGCGTAACTGGATATTCGAGGTCGAAGGATTCAGCAAATGCGGTCGCCTCCAGATCCGGCACGAGCGGGCGATCGCCGGCGCCGCGTGCCAGTTTCCAAAGATGCGCGCCCTCTGGCCCGAGCCGTTCGGTGATGCCATCCTCCGGCAGCGCCGCGAGTTGCGCGAATGTGCGGATGCCCCACATGGCAAGCGTCGCGGACAAGGATTCGGGCGCTGCCAGCACATCCAGGCTCAACGGGCCGAGTGAGTCCCGTTCGCAGCCGGGAGGAATGACGGTTACGCCTGAAAACCCGCGAGCCGCATGTACCGCCGCGTCCGGATTCGCCGCCAGCGCGACACTTGCATCAAGCCCGAGTTCGTTGGCCCGCCGCGCAATCGCCTGAGCGATGTCTTCAAAGCTGCCGAACAGGTGCGCGAGGCCGGAGACGTCGAGGGTCACGGTGTCTGGAGAGGTCCGCTCGATCAGCGGCGAAAAGTCCATCGCGCATGCAAACGTCGAACTGCCACGAGAGTGAATCGCCGCAAACATACATCTACGCCGAAGCCTTTGCTGGAAATGCCGCCGCTTCAAATGCCGCGGATTGCGGGCGCACCGGTTTCCGCGGAACGGCTTCCACGCGCAGCCCGCGCAGCAGTTGCGAACAGCCGGCCATCCCTGTCCACGCGGCGCGCTCGCGGCGCATCTCCAGGACGAGGGAGGCGCACGATTTCACGGTCGGCTCCTCTTCAACGACCAGCAGCACGGCCGGGGTGTTCTCGACGGCCTTCCGAAACCGGTGCCACGACGCGAGCGGGATTCGGCGCGTGACGGACGCCGCGACGCCCGCAAAATCAAGTGCGACAAGGCCGAACCCGCCTGCCTGAACGAGCATGTCTGCTGCCTTCAACGCGCGATCCGGCCGGCCCGAACACCGTATCCAAAGGATGCGCGCGAGGTCGGCCCCGGAAGCCGCGGCCGAAGCCGGGTCGAAGGCGTCCGACGAATCGATGACGGCACAGACCTCCTGGCGAACCGTGGCCTCGGCCAGAGTCGAAAGAAGCAGGCTGGTGCGGCCCGAGGATGCCGAACCGTAAAGATCGGTGATTGCACCGCGGGGCAATCCGCCTGTGACGGCGTCCAACTCCGGCACGCCCGTCGGGACGAGTTCCCCATGCCTCTGCTCGCGCCACGTAAGAAACGGAGCGCCCAACGCGCTTTCAATTTGGCTTTTCAGGAGGGCGGCAGAGGCCTGCATGGGGTACATACCTTTCGCTTTTATTTCGCCTATCAACCATTCTCCGGCGGGAGCGGGAGAGAGTCAAGGGGGGGTGCCGCTTCAGTCCTTCTTTCGCTGAGACTTCGGGGTTACACCGAGTTGCGGCTGCGCTGTTTGCCTTATGGTCGCGTCTGATAGGATGAGTGTTCCCAGTGCTACGCGTCGGCGCTGAGCCGGCGGCTGGTAGCGCGACTGTCCGCGCGAATTTTGGAGGATTGACAAGATGGCAATTTCAAGACGGCACTTCTTCTATGGAAGCCTGCTGGCGGGAGCCGTGCCCTCCGCCGGCTTCGGCAGCGTGCCTTCCCTCAAGTCCATGGGGTATAAATCGCCCAACGAGAAGCTGAACTTCGCGGCGATCGGCTCGGGCGGGCAGGGCGCTTCCAACCTTTCGGCCGCCGCGCCAACAGAGAACGTCGTCGCCCTGTGCGACGTTGACGACAAACGTGCGGCATCGACCTATGAACGGTTCCCGAAAGCGCCTAAGTTTCGGGACTTCCGGCAGATGCTCGATAAGGAAGGCAAGAACATCGATGCCGTGATTGTTGCCACGCCTGATCACATGCATGCCACCGCCGCCATGTGGTGCATGGAACGCAACAAGCACGTTTACGTGCAGAAGCCGCTGGTCCGCACCATTTGGGAAGCGCGGCAGTTGCGTCAAGCCGCCGCCAAGTACGGCGTTGCGACGCAGATGGGCAACCAGGGCTACTCGAACGAAGGCACGCGCCAAGCCGCCGAGATGATCTGGAACGGCGACATCGGCAAGGTTACCGAGGTGCATGCCTGGAGCGATCGCCCGATCTGGCCGCAGGGTCTGACCGAGATCCCGAAGGAAGAACCCGTTCCCGCCACGCTCGATTGGGACCTCTGGCTGGGTATTGCCGAGAAGCGGCCATTCACAACAGGCGGCCAGGTGGAACCGAACCGCTTCGGCGGGTTTTTCTACCAGCCGTTCAACTGGCGCGGCTTCTACGATTTCGGCTGCGGCGCGATCGGCGACATGGCGTGCCATATTCTGGGCGCCCCCAACATGGCGTTGCACTTGTCCAAGCGCAAGATCATCGGCGTCGAGTGCATCAAGAAGGAAGGCACGAGCTCGTTCATGTTCCCGACGGCCTCCGTGCTCCGCTACGATTTTGCGGCGTACGAGGACATGCCCGCGCTGAGTATCTTCTGGTATGACGGCATGAAGGAGAATCCGAAGATCGCCGCAGTGCCGGAAGGCGAGTGGATCGGCGACCCGCCGATGGTACCTCGAGCCGGCGGACCGGGCGGTCCAGGCGGCGGTCGCAGGCAGGGCGGTCCAGGCCGACCCGGCGGTCCGGGCGGCTTAGGCCGTTCCGCGAACTATGAATTCCAGTCTCCGGGCCGTGTGTACGATCAGCAGACCTTCGACGAGTTGAAGGCCGCCACAGAGCCGCTGCGCTTCCCGTCACCCGACGGAAGCCTGTTCATCGGCGATAAGGGCATGCTGACCACAGGGACTTATGGCGACGTGACCCGGCTGATTCCGGTAGAGAAGATGAAGGATTACCGCATGCCGCCGCCGCTGCTCACCCGGTCGCCCGGCCACATGCGCGACTTCATCCGAGCCTGCAAAGGCGGCGATCCGGCCTGCTCCAATTTCGATGTCGCTGCGCCGTTCGTCGAATGGATGCTGTTGGGCGCCATTGCACTTCAGTTTGACGGTAAGCTCGAATACGATCCCGCGAAGATGCGAATCACCAACAACGTTGAGGCGAACAAGCTGCTGAAACCCACCTTCCGCAAAGGTTGGGAGTTCCACACGGTTAAGGGGTAATTACTGAGGGGTGAGGCTGAAGCTTGGCCTCGCCCCCTCCTCGTCTGCTGGGAGGAGGTGTCATGAGCGACGGTCGCGAGGAGCGTGAAGAACTTCAGAGGCGCCGCGAGCAGGAGAAGCGAGAGAATCACGATGACCGTATCGATCGCGGCGACGTGGATCAATGGGAACCGGAGCGGATTGACTCGTAGCGTGCTGCGGAAGCCGCCCGCATGAGAGAAGGTCTTCGGGAGGAGATTGTAAGGCCTTCTCGATGACCGCAACCGCGGGCATCACCCGCGGCCGCCATCTCGCACGTGACCCGCGCCCCCCTCCATCTCTTCACCATAACCATCAATTTCAGAGGAGTTCCGCGCGGCCCAAGCGACTCTACGCGCAACGGCCCTGGTTTCGTTCGATTTCGTCGTCTTTTTCTAGGAGATTTTCTCCCCAAAACTCGCACTACGTGTAGTGTTGCTAGTCCTCAGCCTCTTCGAAAACGGGAAAACCCTACCGAGGGAACCCGCTTCCCGCGACCTTGGATGCTGGTCTGCTGTCGGCGGTTTCGTAGCACGCTGCGTTGTCACGGCCCGGTGCGAGTCGCCTGCTCGACTCCCTGCCGAGCGCACGGCTCGGGTTATCGGCGCCAGTGTCTCTTGGAGGCAATAGAGAATGGTTCCGAATCATTCCTCCTCACAGAGCCACAGGATCTCGATTCTCACGCCATCCTTCAACCAGGCGCAGTACATTGAGCAAA
>DATMXS010000449.1:0-6829 GCA_035561355.1 Bryobacteraceae bacterium
GTCCCTGAAAAGGTGGTGAAAGAAGGCAAAGTGCCGGCGGCGTTCTTCCTGGAGCAGGCCGGCGCAAAGGGCGTCACGCGCGGCGGTATCCACGTTGCTGACTACCACGCCAACCTGATCTATAACACTGGCGCCGGGACGGCGCAAGATCTGATTGAGGTGATCACAGAATTGAAGCATCGCGTTCGCGATCAGTTCGGCATCGAACTGGAAGAGGAAATTCAGTACGTCGGGTTTGCCGCTTAGCCGCGCGGCCAAAAGCCGCAGGCTTATCATGTATCCGTAGCACACGCGCGGTCGAGGAGCCGCCCGCATGATGAGAATCGCCTTACTGCTTTTCGCGTTCTGCCTGATCGCCACCGCGCAGCGGAAGCCGGGCAGCCCGTTGAACCAGTTGCCCCGCAATGTTCAGCAGCTTACGTATTTCGGCGAGCGGGCTGATTTCTCGCCCGACGGCCGCCGGATCGGTTTCATGGCGAAGAGCTTCGGGGACGCTTTTACCGTCGATCTTCGTACCCGCACCATCCGCTGCCTCACCTGTAGCGTGCCCGGCGCCGCGTTCCTCCGCGTGATGCATCTCACCACGGGCGATTACATCCTCATCGGCCCCGAACGCTTCACGGATATCCGGACGAGCCGCGCGCGTGATAACGAGTTGTGGTTCCTCTCGAAAGCTGCGGGCGCCCGCCCTGTCCGCTTCAATCAGAGGATGAGCGAAGGCGCCGCGATCTCCAAACGGTCCCTCAAGATCGCGTACTCGGAAACGTCCGCCCAGAACCCGGACCTGCCGCAGGGCGCATCGCGGCTGGTGACCGCGGACATAGAACTCGGGGCGGAGCCGCGGCTGGCGAATCAGAAGGTGGTTCACGAGAGCCCGGACCGCTCCTGCGTGATCGAGGCCCAGGACTTCTATGACGACGACACCAAGCTCACCTTCAGTTGCTACGAGCCCGGAGACAAAGCTGCCGTGATGTCGGTTGATCTCGAAACCGGCGCGGTGACGAACCACTCACAGGCGGCCGGCACGTACAACGAACCCGAGGGGATCTTCCCGGGAGGCAAGTACACGCTGGTGGAAGCTGACCGGCACGTGTACGCGTGGAAGGAGCAGGGCGGGCATCGTACCATCGACATCTACAAGATGGCCCTGGACGGGACGGGCAAGGACTACACGCGGCTCACGCACTTCAATGACTACGACGGATGGAAGGCCTCAAACCCCGTGATCTCGAATGACGGCCGCTATATGGCCTTTCAGGTGGCGAAGACCGCGGATGAGGCCGGCGTCGGCTACGGTATCCTGCTCTACCGCTTCGGCGCGCAGCCGGCCGGAAAACCCAGCAGGAGTTCTCTCAAGCGCTAATCGATTGCGTTCCGACGACCGCAGTGCAGTGCGCGCACCGGCGGGCTTTGATCGGGATTTCGCTGAGACACTCCGGACAGGGCCGTGTGGTCGCCTCTGCCCGTCTTCCCGTACGCGCCATGAACGTGTTCACAGGCACCACGACGAAGAAGTACACCGCGGCGGCTATGAGGATGAACGACAGCAGCGCGTTCAGGAACTCGCCGTAAGTGAACTTACTGTTGTTTACGGTGAAGGTCAGGGCCGAAAAATCCGGCTGCCCCACAATCGCCGCGATGAGCGGCGTGATGAAGCTCTTCACCAGTGAGGCAACCACCGCGCCGAACGCGGCCCCGATCACGACGGCGACGGCGAGGTCGATGACGTTACCACGCAGCAGGAACTCCTTGAAGCCCTTGAGCATCGCACCCTCCAGTTGGATTCAGATTACCGCCGGGCGCACTGAGAGGCAACAGGAAAACTCCACGCGGCGAAGCGGTAATATAGTCGGCCATGACCAGACGCACACTTCTCGGCTCCGCTGCAGCGGTCATCTCGGCGCAGGCACGCCCGGTGGCTCCAAGCGACCGCGTTCGTATCGGAATGATCGGCTGCGGCGGGATCTCCGTCGCAGACTCGATGGCGTTCCTCGCCCATAAGGAGTGCGAAATCGCAGCCATCTGCGATGTGGATGACGCGAACATTGCCAAGACCATCGACCGCCTCGGCAAACTCGGCCGCCCAAAGCCCGAAACCGCCAAGGATTTCCGGCGCGTGGTGGAACGCAAGGACATCGACGTAGTCCTGGTCTGCACGCCCGACCACTGGCACGCGCTCCCCACGCTCGCAGCGTTCCAGGCCGGGAAAGACGTCTACGTCGAGAAGCCGCTGGCGACCACCATCGAAGAGGGCCGTATCCTCCGCGACGCTGCAAAGAAATATGGCCGCGTGTGCCAGATGGGCACGCACTGGCGCAGCGGCGAGCACTACCGCGAGGCGGCGGAGATGGTCCGCGCGGGCAAACTCGGCAAGGTGCGGCAGGTGCGCTGCTGGGCGTACCTGGATTGGATCCGCGATTGCGGCAATCCGCCCGATGGCCCCGTTCCCGCAGGCGTGGATTACGACATGTGGCTCGGCCCGTCCCCGGCTCGCCCGTTCAACCCGAACCGGTTCCACTTCAACTTCCGTTGGTTCTGGGACTATGCCGGCGGGCTGATGACGGACTGGGGCGTGCATCTCATCAACATTGCCTTGTGGGCGATGGGTCCTGAGTGGCCGAAGAGCGTCATTTCATCCGGCGGCAAGTACGCCCTGAAGGACAACTCCGAAACGCCCGACACGCAGATCACGGTATACGACTTCCCCTCCTATACGCTCATCTGGGAGCACCAGGTGCAGTGCGGCCTGGGCCCAGATCGCCGCGAGCACGGTGTGATGTACACCGGCACCGACGCAACGCTCATTGTGGACACTGCTGGATGGGAGGTGATCCCGGAGCCGCAGAAGCGCTATTCGGTAGTTGCGATGAAGCGGGAGGCGCGCACGGACGAGAGCGTGAGGGCGGCCCACGCCCGGAACTTCCTGGATTGCGTGAAGTCGCGGCAGGCGCCTGTGGAGAATCTCGATATCGGTCACCACGTCTCCTCCGTCGCTCACTTGGGCAACCTCGCCTTACGTTCGAAGAGCCGCCTCGAGTGGGACGCCGAGGCCGGGCGCGTGAAGGGCAACGACGCGGCGAACAGCCTGATAAACCGGCCGTATCGGGCGCCCTGGAAGCTGGTGTAAGCGCTTTGTAGGATAATCGTACGCTTATGTCGTACCGCCCCTTCGCGTACCTCCCCCTGCTCGTTTTCTCCTGTCTGGCCGCGGCCGCGGACAAGCCGACACTGTTCCGCCAGCCCACTGTCAACAGCACGCACATCGTGTTCCAGTACGCCGACGACCTCTGGAGCGTCGCGCGCGAGGGCGGCGAGGCACGCCGGCTCACCAGCGCGCAAGGGTATGAAGCGCTTCCCTTCTTCTCCCCCGACGGGCAGACCATCGCCTTCACGGGCGAGTACGACGGCAACGTTGATGTGTTCCTGATGCCGGCTTCGGGCGGCGTGCCGAAGCGGCTCACGTTTCACCCCGGCCCCGATGTTGCGGTGGGCTGGACGCGCGACAGCAAGAGCGTGCTGATCCGCTCGCCGCGCAACAGTTACTCGCGGTTTGCACGGCTGTACACGATGCCTGTGGACGGCGTGTTTCCGGCCGAGGTTCCGATGCCTCAGGCGGACGTGGGGTCCTACTCGCCGGACGGAGCGCATATGGCGTACACTCCGCTCGCGCCCGCGTTTCAGAGTTGGAAGCGCTACCGGGGCGGCCGCACGTCGGCGATCTGGATCGCGAAGCTCGCGGATTCGAGCATCGAACGCATCCCGCGCGTGAACTCGAACGACTTCACTCCGATGTGGATCGGCGACAAAGTCTACTTCCTTTCGGACCGCAACGGCGCGTTCACTCTGTTCTCATACGACACGAAGCTGAAGAAGGTCTCGCAAGCGCTGCCCAATAGCGGGCTCGACATCAAGTCGGCTTCGGTGGGGCCGGGCGCGATCGTATATGAGCAGTTCGGCAGCATTTACCTGTTCGATTTGAAGTCGCAGAAATCGAAGAAGGTGGAGATCACGCTGAACGCTGATCTGCCGGATGCCCGCCCGCGCATCCAGCGGGTTTCGAGCGCCGTCGATTCCGCCGCAATGTCGCCAACCGGTGCGCGAGCCGTTTTTGCAGCACGCGGGGAAATCTTCACGGTTCCCGCCGAGAAGGGCGACGTCCGCAACCTGACGAATACTCCAGGGACGGCCGAGCGCGACCCGTCATGGTCGCCGGACGGCAAGTGGGTTGCATACTTCTCGGACGCGAGTGGCGAATACGCACTCAATATCGCGCAACACAACGGCCAGGGCGATGTGCGGACCTTCAAGCTTTCCAGTCCCCAAACCTTTTACTACAGCCCGGTATGGTCGCCGGACAGCAAGAAGATCGCGTTTGGGGACAAGGGCCTTTCGGTGTGTTATCTGGATGTCGAAACAGGCAATGTAGTGAAGGTGGATACGGACCGCTTCGACGGCCCCAGGCGGGTGCAGCACGCCGCGTGGTCGCCTGACAATAAGTGGCTGACCTACACGAAGCAGCTTCGGAACACGCTGCGCGCCGTGTTCGTCTACTCGCTCGAAAACAGGGAGCGATACCAGATCACGGACGGCATGAGCGACGCCACCGTGCCGGTGTTCGATCGAGACGGCAAGTACATGTATTTCCTCGCGAGCACGGACACGGGGCTGAACATCGGCTGGCGCGACATGTCCGCTTACTTCCGGCCAGTGACAAATACCGTGTACCTCGTGGTGCTCGACAAGACGCTCCCTTCGCCGCTGGCGCCGGAGAGCGACGAAGAGAAGATCGAAGAGCCGAAGAAGGCTGAGCCACCGAAGAAGGATGAGAAGAAGCCCGTAGTTGTGAAGTTCGACGCGGCGAACGTGGAGCAGCGCATTATCCCGCTGCCGATTCCGGCGCGTAACTACACGAACCTCGCGCCCGGAAAGGCAGGCGTGCTGTTCATCACGGAAGCGTCCGAAACCCGCGGCCCCGGCCCGGGCGGCGCGACCGTTCACAAGTTCGACCTGAAGACGCGCAAAGCGGACAAGTACCTGGATGGCGTCAGCGCATTCGAGCTTTCGGCCAACGGCGAGAAAGCTCTCTTCCGGAAGGGGCAGCAGTGGACCATCGCCGGAGCCGCAGCAGTTCCGAAGCAGGGAGAAGGGGCCCTCAAACTCGACGGCATGGAGGCGCGCATCGAGCCGCGGACCGAGTGGCGGCAGATGTACGCGGAATCCTGGCGGATTCTGCGCGATTTCTTCTATGACCCGAACCATCACGGCGTGAATATCCCGGAGACGATGAAGCGCTACGAGCCGTACGTCGAGGCGGCAGGTTCGCGATCCGACCTGAATTACCTACTCTCCGAAGCGCTGGGCGAGTTCACGTGCAGCCACCTGTACATCTCCGGCGGCGACGTTCCGCAGCCGAAGCGCGTGCGCGGCGGCCTGCTCGGCGCGGACTACACGATCGACAGCGAACGCTACCGCTTCGCTAAGGTGTACAGCGGTGAAAGCTGGAACCCGGAACTGCGCGCGCCACTGACGCAGCCCGGTGTGAATGTCACCGCCGGCGAGTACCTTCTCGCTGTGAACGGCAAAGACGTGAAGTCGGCGGACAACCTTTACAGCTATTTCGAAGCGACCGCCGGCAGGCAGGTTGTGCTGAAGGTCGGTTCGAAGCCGGACGGCGCGGGCGCGCGCGACGTAACCGTTATTCCGGTTGAGAACGAGATGCGCCTGCGCAATCTCGCGTGGATCGAAGGAAACCGCAGGAAAGTGGAATTATTGAGCGGCGGCCGCCTCGGTTACGTGTACCTCCCGGACACCTCGATGGGCGGTTACACGAATTTCAACCGCTACTACTTCGCCCAGACTGGCAAGGAAGGGGCGGTGGTGGACGAGCGCTATAACGGCGGCGGCTCGCAGCCCGATTACATCATTGACTACATGAACCGGAAGGTGATGTTCTACCGCTCGATGCGCGAGGGCGAAGATGTCAACGGCCCTCTGGCGGGCATCTTCGGACCAAAGGCGATGATCATCGACGAATACGCCGGATCGGGCGGAGATTCGATGCCCTGGTACTTCAAGAAAGCCGGCGTCGGCCCCCTGGTTGGAAAGCGCACGTGGGGCGGCCTGGTGGGCGGCCTGGGTGGCTACCCCCGGTTGATGGACGGCGGCTCGGTGACCGCGCCGGCGGTTGGCTTCTGGGATCCGGACACGAACAAGTGGGTCGCCGAGAACACGGGTATCGATCCCGATTTCGAAGTGGAGCAGGACCCGAAGGCTGTGCGTGAAGGCCACGATCCGCAACTGGAGAAAGCGGTCGAGGTTGTGCTCGCGGCGTTGAAGAAGCAGCCGCTCGTGAAACACGCGCGACCTGCCTATCCGAACTACCACAAGCCGGCTGCGGCTTCGGCCCCGGCAAAGAAGGGCAAGAGTTAGGTACTGCCGTCAGCCACGCGGAGCTTCCTAAGGCTTCGCGAACTCGACGTGCACGATCTCGTTACCGTGCTCGGCCGCTAGCACACGAACGCGGAGCGTCTTGCGCGCGGCATCGTAGTGCCAGGCGCCGGGCTCGAGAGCGGCTGGAGAGCGCACGCGCCGGTAATCGCGAGAGCCCTGGTACACGCGTTTCGACGGCTCCAAATTGTGGACTACCCAGTCGAACTCGCGCGCTTTGATCGACTCGCTTTCGAGGCGGAGCAGGTCTACCGTGGGGCTCGCGTGGAACTGCGAGATGTAATCCAGATCCGGCTCCCATAGGAAGAACTCCGCACCCAGGCGGGGGAAGTAGTGGAGTTCCAGCGGTTTTCCGCTGAGCGGCAGCAGCATACCGTTCCGA
>DATMXS010000450.1:0-3726 GCA_035561355.1 Bryobacteraceae bacterium
AAGCAGATGCACCCAGCGCGGCTGTCGCCCAGGCGAGGATCGCGGGATCGAGCGGTTCCATGCCGAGCTTCTTATAGTCTACGTATCTCTGGGCAGCCCACCAGGCGGCCGGGCACCCCAGAACACAACCGGCTAGCGCCACCCCAAGTCCTTCGCCGAGGATGTGGCGCAATACATTGCCGGGTGACGCGCCGAGCGCCATCCGTATGCCGATCTCTTGTCTTCGGCGTGCTGTAGCATACGACATCACACCGTAAAGCCCAACCATGCAGAGCAGCAGCGCCAGTACGCCGAAGGCGCCGCACAACCATGCAAAGAGCCGTTCCCGGCGGAGAGTGGCTGCGATCTGTTCTTCCATCGTCACAGCGCGGACGATCGGCAGATTGGCGTCGAGATCCGCGACGGCTCTACGCACACCATTCATGACCTGCATGGGCGGAACAGCGGTGCGCAGGAGCGCGGTGATCGTATCCTGCCTGAGCGAGTTTGGTAAATAGAGTACGGTCGACTCATCGGTCAGGCGCGCGTAGCGGGCCCGGGCCGCCACGCCCACGATCACGAACGCCTTGCCTTCCATCTGGAAAGTCAGTCCGAGCGGTGAACGGCCGATCTCCCTCGCGACGTCTTCGCTCACAACGGCCACGGCGGCCTGGGTGCGAACGTCCTGCTGAGTAATCGCGTGGCCGGCGATGACAGGCACTCCAAGAGCCTCGAGATAACCGGCCGTGACAAAGTTCACAGCGGTGGGAATCCCCTTGGCCTGGCCCTGGATCTGGATTCCGTCGAAGTAGCCGCCGCCCTTCATCGGCCGTATGCGAGCCAAGCCCGCCGCTTCGACGCCCGGGACGTCGCGCAAGCGCTGCTCGAGGAGCAAGTAGAATTGCCGCAGCCGCGCGTCCTGGTAACCGGACTGACCAGGACGTAGATCGAACATGAGCAGGCGGGTTCGTTCGAAGCCCGTATCTTTCGTGACAATCTTGCGGAGATGAACGTTGAAGGCCGCGCCTGCCGCCACCAGCAGGACGCCTAACGCCACTTGCGCGAGCACCAGGATTTTGCCGGGAGCGATCCAGCGGCTCCTGGCTCCTCCCGCGCGCACCGCTCCTTCCTTCATCGCGGGCGCGGCGTCAAACTGTGCGGCGCGCCATGCCGGGTAAAGCCCGAAGACCAAAGCCGTGCAAGCGGTCACGCCAAACGTCGCCAGAATCATGCGGGCGTCGACGTGGAACTCCAGTCGCAGGTCGCCGGGCATCAATGTCACGGCAAAATTTGCGGTGGCATACGCGACGGCGAGGCTTAGCAACCCGCCACAAGCAGCGAGCAGTGCGCTTTCGGTGAAGAACTGGCGCATCAGCCGCTCACGGCTGCACCCAAGAGACAGGCGCAATGCCACCTCCCTGCGCCGTGTGTCTGCGCGAGCCAACATCAGATTGGCGATGTTTGCGCAGGCAATCAGCAGCACAAACCCCACCAGCGCAAAGAGGAGCGAAAGCGGATTGCCGAACTCACGCCGCAGACTGCCGATCCCGGCGCTGGCGTCCTGAAGCCGGAGCGTTGGAGCGGCTTCCGGATTCTCCGGTTGTGCTGCCCAGGTCCCGCGAAAGGAGGATTCCATTGCGGGTGCCAGCGCCTCGACAGTAACGCCCGGGGCGCGGCGCGCGAGTAGCTGAATGTACCAGCTAAACGGATTAGCCGACGCCCTCTTCTCCCAACTTTCGGGCTCGAGCATCGACGGAGCGTGCTCGATCGTGGTGTAGAGATCGGTAGAGTCGCCGGCGGCGATTCCGCCGAAGCGCGCCGGCAGCACCCCGGTTATGGTGTAGCCACGATTGTTGATTCGCAGCGTGCGCCCGATCGCCTTCAGGTCGCTTTGAAGGTTCACCCGCCAGAACGAATGCGAAACAACAACGGCCAAGGGGGATCTAGCGTGATCATCCGCCGGAACGAGCAGTCGCCCGGCCATAGGCCGCAAGCGCAGCATCGGGAAGAAATCGCCGGACACGGGCCGAAGTCTCGCGACGGCAGTTACGCCGCGATAACTGGTGCTAACGTCATCGGGGTTCAGATGCGCTGCCACTTCGGCGCGCCCCGCTGTCCGCGCACGGAAAGCGTCAAAAGCCGATCGGCTGAAGAAGTCTGCTACGTGCGACGGGCCATCCAGGAACATGCTCCCACTGGAACTCTTGTAGATCCCCTCAGGACGTCCCTTGGATTGCCACAAGATCTCGGTGAGTTGCTCCGGGTGCGGCACGGGGAGGCTGCGCCACAGCACTGCGTCCATGAGCGACAGGATCGCAGTTGTGGCGCCGATGCCGAGTGCGAGTGACAGCACGGCGGCGGTGGTAACCGTCGGGGTCTTGCGCATCATGCGAAGGCCGAAGGTGAGGTCCTGCCCGAGTTGCGCGAGCGGCCGCCAGGAACGCTCGTCGCGACATTGCTCCTTAACCTGCTCCACTCCTCCGAACTCGCGCCGCGCCCGCAGCATGGCCTCTTCCCGGCTGAGCCCCTGGCGTTCAAAACTGTCGGCGAGCGATTCGAGGTGATACCGAACCTCACGCTCGAGGTCCGCCTCCTTCTTGCCCCACGGTAAACGCATCTTTATGCCTCGAGGACCCAGCCGACCGCCCGCGAATAGAGCTGCCAACGATCCAACTCGGCAGCCAACTGCTTCCGCCCGGCCTTCGTCAGCGAATAGACCTTTGCCATTCTGCCGTTGTCGGACTCGCGCCACTCGGCCTCAACGAGGCGCTTTCGCTCGAGACGGTGCAGGGCCGGATAGAGCGACCCCTGCTGGACGTCCAGCGTCTCGCGCGACGTTGTGAGGATGCGTTGCGCGATCGCATAGCCGTGCAGCGCGCCCGGAGCGAGAGTTTTGAGAACGAGAAGATCGAGTGTGCCTTGGAGGAGATCCGGCTTCTTGATTTCCATGCTTAGAGTGTCTACACACATAGAATCACTGCATGTGAAGATTGTCAAGCCTATACTGCGGGAGGGTGGCGCGCGAAGCTGACTCCGCATTTCACACCGCCCTGCGCGTTTGCCCATCGACGGTGATGCCGAGGCGCACGATTCCCTTAACCCCGCTGGTCCCTTAACCCCCCGACGCTGCTGAACGGCGTGCCGGTCGAGGGGTCGAGGCAGGGATGAGTGTCGCGGTGCCTGTCTACGGGCGGGTGTAGACTCTATAACACACGCGACACTGTGTCCGCGTGAACTGGGTTAGAGAACACTCGGAGGGACTAGATGATCGGAGACTCCGCTCTCGAGGAATTCCGCGGCTCGCTGCACGGCGAGTTGCTTCTTCCGGACCAGCCCGGCTACGAAGAAGCACGAAAGATCCACAACGCGATGATAGACCGGCGTCCCGCAATGATCGCGCGGTGCGCCGGAGTGGCGGACGTGATCGCGGCGGTCAATTTCGCCCGAAGGCAGCGGTTGGTTGTGGCGGTCCGGGGAGCCGGGCACAACGTCGCGGGCACCAGCCTTTGCGACGGGGGCATGGTGATCGACCTCTCCGCGATGAAGGGCATTCACGTCGATCCCGAAACGCGCAGGGCCCGCGTGGAACCAGGGGTGACGTGGGCCGAACTCGCGAATGAGCTCCAACCTTTTGGTCTCGGCGCGACCGGAGGCTTCGTCGGGACCACAGGGGTAGCCGGCCTCACCGTGGGCGGCGGACTGGGATGGATGGTGAGGAAGCACGGCCTCGCGCTGGACAACCTGCTC
>DATMXS010000451.1:0-13536 GCA_035561355.1 Bryobacteraceae bacterium
ATGAAGCCCATGGGGGGCGGGATTCTACTCAAGACCGGCACGGCGACGCCGGCTGAGTTTCTCCGGTACGCCATGAGCCTGCCGACGGACGTCGTGATCACCGGCTGCCAAAATCAGCGGGATCTCGAACAGGCCATCCAGGCGGCGCGGAATTTCACCCCGTTGAACGAGAAAGAGACAGCGGCGCTGCTCGACAAGACGAAACAGGCCGCGCAGAACGGAGCGCAGGAGAAGTACAAGACCGCGAGACAGTTCGATGGGACGTTCCACAATCCGGATTGGCTCGGGCTCCCCAAGAAGCCCGAAGATCCGGCAGGCGCATAACTTCGGAACCACAGCGGCGGAACGGTGTCTAACTGAAGCGTGAATCGGCTTCTTCTATACACGTTCGCCGCGGGGCTGTTCGCGCAAACCGTTCCTCCCGCAGCCGAGCAGGCTCACACGAAAGGCGATCTCACGCGCGAGCGCGAGATCCTGGTCGCCGCAGCGGCGGCGGGCAGCGCCGATGACCGCGTGTCTGCCGAACTGCGCCTCGCCTGGCTCGATTGGCGCTTTTATATGGCGGATGCCGAAGCGATCAGTCACTTCCGGTCCGCGGAGGCTCTCAAGGCAGGCCTCACCACAACCTATACTGCCCGCGCCCGCTTCGAAACCGCCCGCGGACGGTACGGCGATGCCCGCGCGTACGCCCGCCGTGCACTCTCAGCCGCAACGAACCGGCGTGAGGAGCAGGATGCCAGCTACGCCTTCGCCTACGCAACGATCGAGGAAGCCTTCGAGACCGGCAAGACCGCGGCTGCGCGCGCGGCTCTCGATCTCATAACCGAGGTCGTCCGCGCCGAACCCGGCCGATTCGAACCGTCGCGCGTGATGTACGGGCTCGCGCTGCTGACGGGGCAGGCCGCGCGAGCGGACGAAGCGCTGCGCTCGTATCATTGGGGCGGCTCCACCGCACCGCTGTACCCTGAGGCCGCCCTCGCAGGCAAGCCGGAGAACGTCGTAGCTTACTCGCGCTTTTGCCGCCGCGTACAACGCATCGCGGACGAGCACTACAGGCGCATCGCCATCGGCGAAGTCAAGCTTCCGCATACGGTGCTCCGCGAGCCGATCCTCGCCGAAGCGCGCAAGTTCTGGCCCGCTGTCGAGACCGGGCACGCGCTGGGCGAGTATCTCAAGAGGCACTTCAACGCGTATCTCGGGTTCGAGAACTTCGGCCTGACGTTCGGCCACCACGTTCTGGACGAAGATGTTAGCTTCGAGCAGTACGGCCACAAGGCGAGCGTCGGTTTCATCGTCCTCGATTCGATGGTGTCGAATGGGTACGTCACCTGGCTGAGCGACGGGCGGGCCATCATCGGAGGCTGGGCGGGGCCACCTATAGTGCAGGTCCGCCGCGACGACGCCCTGCTCGCCTGGATGGCGATGAACGACCCCGAGCGCAGGGACAAGCTGAATGTGCGGATCGCCTCGGCCGCCGCTCTCGATGACGACGTCGCGCGCAAGAGGCCGGTGGGCTACATGGCGGCGCTGAGCCTGCGCATGTACCGGCGCTCCGGCCGCGAAATCCTGGAATCGCTCCGCGCCAAGGGCGTTCCGGAGGCCGAAGTGCGCCTGCACTTCATGCTTGAGTTCCAGCGCCGCCACCGCGGATGCGTACAGGCTCATGAGGCGCGGCACATCATCGATCGCGAAGTTATGAAAGAGGGCAACCGCGAACTGACCGCCGCGCTTTCGCAGGTGCTCTTCGGCCCCGATCCCGTGACGTGCCAGGCGGGCATACTCGGTCCGAATATCGGCCGCCGCGATAACGGGACCAGCGAGGCGAATATGCTGATGCTCGATGCGGTCGCGCACTGGATGGATGCGCACGCGGAACAGATCAAGGCGCTCGACCGCACGCGTCCCGCGCTAAGCCAGTTCGATCTGCTCACGCATGAGCAGATTAGGGCCGCGTTCCGCTCGATGGATCCGCTGGCCGGAGGCGTACTCCCGAAGCGGGCCGAATAACGGAGCTACTTCTTCAGTCCGAGCGATTCGTTCATCGAGCCCTGGCGGTAACCTTCCAGGTCGAGAGTGACGTAATTGAACCCGAGCGGCTTGAAGATGGCCGTGAGCTGCGCTGCCGTCTCCATCGTGAGCGCGCGCTCCATCTCGTCGCGGGCCACTTCGATGCGCACGAGTTCACCGTGGAAGCGAACGCGGAACTGGCGGAAGCCGAGCGCCTTGATGGCCTCCTCACCCGCCTCCACTGTCTTCACCGTCTCACGCGTCACCGGAGTGCCGTAAGGAATCCGGGAGCTCAAACACGCGGACGCCGGGCGATCCCACGTCGGCAGCCCAGCCAGGCGCGATAACTCGCGGATTTCAGCCTTGGTCAATCCGGCTTCCACAAGCGGCGCTTTCACCTGGTGAATCTTGGCGGCGTTCTGGCCCGGGCGATAGTCCCCGAGGTCGTCGACATTGACGCCGTAAACGATGGCTTCGATCCCCCGCTCGCGGCCGACCTCCTCGAGCGTGCTGAACAACTCGTCCTTGCAGTGGAAGCACCGGTCTGGGCCGTTCTTGACGTAGTCAGGATTCTCGAACTCGCGGGTTTCAACGTACTCATGCCGGATTGCGAACCGCCGCGCCAAGTCTTCCGCGTCGCGCTTGTGCGATTCGGGAATGGACGCCGAATCGGCCGTGATCGCGACAGCGTGATCGCCGAGCGCCTTTGCGGCAGCCCATGCCAGGTAGGCCGAATCGGTGCCGCCGGAGTATGCGACGATTACGCGCCCCAGCGAGCGCAGGTTCTCGAGCAGCGCCTCCTGCTTGGCGGCGAGTTGAACGGAATCGAGCGGGGTGGAGCCCAGTGAAATAAGCACGGCCATAGGTCCATTTTCGATGGTCCGGTGCGGAAAGTCGAATTGACTCCGCCCCGCCGGAACAAACCCTGCGCAACTGGCGTCTTCAATCCAGGCAGGAGCGCACCTTGATCACGACACGCGTAAGGCTTCCCCTATTCGTGCTGCTTCTTTCATTCCTGGCTTTCTCCCAAGCCACGGACAACGACAAGCTCTGGAACCAGTTCATGGATTGGGCGAAAGCCCAGCCGGGCGCCGAACTCAAGCTGGAGAAGTATCGCGCCAAGCTCATCGAGACCGGTCTCACGCCGGCGGAGGCCGGCGCGCGGATCGCGCTCATCCCAAAGCTATACAACGAAAACCCCGCGTATCGTACACAGGCGGATGCAACCGGATTCAACAAGCTGTACCGCGCTCCTGAACAGACTCGCTTCACCACGGACCCGAACGCCTTTCTTGTCTCGACCATCAAGGGATTGAAGCCTGGGAAGGCTCTCGACGTCGCCATGGGGCAGGGACGCAATGCCGTTTACCTGGCCACGCAGGGCTGGGATGTCACCGGTTTCGACATCGCCGAGGAGGGCCTGAACGTCGCGAGCCAGAATGCGGCCAGAGCGGGCGCCCGCATCACCACTGCCCAATCCCGGTTCGACGATTTCGACTATGGGCGGGAGCGCTGGGATCTCATCTACTTCGTCTATACGGACGCACCCATCGTCGAGCCCAAATATGTAGCACGCATTCGCGACGCGCTGAAGCCCGGCGGCCTGGTGCTGATTGACCGCCCGTTCCGGTCGCTAACGAATCCCGAGCCCGGTTGGCCTGACACTGAACAGGACAAGCCGAACGCACTCGCGAAAGCGTGGTCTGACCTGCAGATCGTCTTCTACGAGGACACTACTGGATTCGGCGACTGGCAGCAGACCAGCGCCGGCCGGCTGGAGTATAAGCTGCGAATCGTGCGCTTGCTGGCGCGGAAACGGTGATCCTCACCGCACCACGATGAGATACGCCGCCATTGCAATGCCCATGACGGCCAAGGCCGCGGCGAGAGCGATGCCGAGGTGCGAGACAGGGTGGGCCGCTTCGCCGCGTTCGATGCGGCGGGCGATCCGCATGTAGCGCCAAGCTCCTCCTGCATTGACGGCGACCCCCAGAAGCACCAGCGCGGTCCCGAACCAAACCGAGAGGCCGGGCGCCACGGCAGCGGACGCGACGACGACGTTCACTTCCCGCAGAAACAGGCCGAATCGCGCGACCACGAATCCGAAGCCCATCAGCGCAAGACCCGTGCGGATCCAGGCGAGAAGCGTCCGCTCGGCCGCGAGGTAATCCCGCAGTGTGGCGCTTTCCATCACTTACCATGGTGTCAGACACTTACCATGGTGTCAGACTGGGGGTGCGGTGAAACGGCAGCCGATTCCGGAACAGCGCGATGAGATCTCGGAGAAGATCGCGTGGCTTACAGAGGGGATTTTTCGCATCGGGCCGTACCGTGTTGGCCTCGATCCGATCATCGGCCTGGTACCCGGTGCGGGCGACCTGGTGACCGCGCTTGCAGCAATCGTCATCGTGCAGCGCGGCATCGCTCTCGGCATTCCCAGGGGCGCCATCGCGCGGATGACGCTCAACGTTGTGATCGACGCCGTGGTGGGGGCGATTCCGTTCCTGGGCGACCTGTTCGACTTCGCGTTCAAGGCGAACACCAAGAACCTTGGGATCCTGCGCGAATCAATCCGCGGCGAGCGGCGCGCCGGACGGGATTGGCTGTTTGTCGGGGCCGTGATGGTCACCCTGGTGGCGGCGCTGATTCTGCCGATCCTGGTCCTCTATTGGGTGGCTCAGGCGGTGATAACATCTAGAGTTTGATAAGGACCGCTTCCGTAAGGACACCCGACATGAGCGAGAATCGCAGGGAATTCCTGAAATCCGTGACCGCAGCCGGCGCCGCGGCAATTGCCGGCGCACCGGCCATTCTGGCGCAGCGCAGCCCGAACGACACGATCGGCGTCGCCTGCATCGGAGTGGGCACCCGCGGGCACCAACTTCTCACCGAGATCCAGGCTTGCCCGGGCACCGAGGTCCGGCTAGTGTGCGACCTGTACGACGGCCACATAGCCCGGGCCAGGAAGCTCAACAAGAACGCGAAGGCTGTGTACACGAAGGACTGGGAAGAGGCGCTCGCGAGTAAGGACGTCGATGTCGTCACGATCGCCACGCCCGACTTCTGGCATGCGCCGATCGCGATTCGCGCCGCGGAGAGCAAGAAAGACATCTACGTCGAGAAGGGCCTCTGCATGGACCTGAAGGAAGCCAAGGCCATGCGGAAGGCGGTCCGCGACAACCAGCGGGTGTTGCAGCTCGGGCACCACTATAACGGCATGCCCGTGTTCCACAAGGCGCGCCAGATCTGGAACTCAGGCGAACTCGGCAAGGTGCCGATGATCCGGATGTACATCGACCGCACAGGCCGGTTCCCCGAATGGCAGTTCTATGGCTGGTACGCGACAACCGAGTTGCCGAAGGATGCCAACGAACAGACCATCGACTGGCAGAGGTTCATCCGGAAGGCGTCGAACCGGCCCTTCGACGCTGAGCGCTTCTTCCGCTGGCGCTGCTGGTGGGAGTACGGTAACGGCATCGCCGGCGATCTGATGACCCACATGTGGGACTCGGTAAATATGGTGACGGGCGCCGGGATTCCAGAGACCGTCATGACCATGGGCAACCTCTATTGGTGGAAGCAGGACCGGGAAGTACCGGACCAGTGGCACGTCATGATGGACTACCCGAAGAAGGAACTCGCAATGACCTTCGGGTGCACGTTCGCAAACACGCACGTGGGCGAGATCGTGGAGTACCTGGGACGAGAGAAGACGATGGAGGTGTCGCCCGAGTTCTGCCGCGTGTACGACGGCGAGTGGAAGCAGGAGTACCTCGAAAAGAAGCGGCCCTACGAACGGCGGCAATCCGAGAAAATCGGCCTTCAGCGCCAGGACGCCGTCCGGCTGCCGGACTACTCCTATAAGGAAGGCGAACTGAAGGTGACGGACCACATGCAGGACTTCGTCGACTGCGTCCGGAGCCGTGAGACGCCGCGCTGCGGCATGGACCGCGCATTCGAGGAACTGGCGGCGGTTGTGCTTGCCGTCGAGAGCTACCGTAAGCAGCGGAAGGTTCGTTGGAATGCAGCGACGGAAGAAGTGGAAGTAGTATAGGTCTCGAATCAGTCAAGGGCGGTGCGAACTACCGCGCCGCCCTCTACGACGAGGGTCTCCGGTTGCCCCCCGTCGCAAAGGTTATTACAATAGTAATAACTTATGGTGGAACTCAAGGTCAGAAAATTCGGAAACTCGCTTGGCGTCGTCCTGCCGAAAGACGTCATCAACCGGCTGCGCACCAAAGACGGAGAACCGCTGTTCCTCATCGAAGCACCGGATGGCGGATACCGGCTGACTCCCTACGATCCCGCCTTTGAGAAGAAAATGGCGAAGGCCGAAGACATCATCGGGCGCTATCGCAACACGCTGCACGTTCTCGCAAAGTGACGGAACCGGTCTGGATCGACCGGCGAGACGCACTGACGTTGCACAGCCGCCTGCTCGCGCTGCACGGTGGCGGAGATGGCTTTCGGGATGTCGCCCTCCTTGAATCTGCGTTGGCGCGGGCTCAGCAGCTTTATGCTTATCGAGAGGCGCCGGACGTCATTGTGATGGCAGCGGCGTATACGGCGGGCATGGTGCGCAACCATCCATTTGTGGATGGCAACAAGCGCACCGGATTCGTCATTGGGATCCTTTTCCTCGAGTTGAACGGCTATCGTTTCACGGCTACCGAAGCGGATGCTGCCCAGGCTGTTATAGGGTTGGCGTCCGGCAGGCTCGACGAAGCGGGGTATGCAGCTTTCCTCCGGGCTCACACAGGGGCGGAATGAGCAAACGGTTTCCGGCACTGCGAGTGCACGATGAATTTGGCTACGTTCTGGCGGTGGGCCTCGTCGCAATTGTTTGCTAAACCTTTGAAATTTAGAAACAATCGTTAAGCCGTATTCAGACTGCATCCTCTCCGCTTCCGGTATACTCGAATCAAAGGGCTGGACATGAAGACCTACTGGAAATTCGGGGCTCTCGTTGTGGTTATCGTGGGGACGCTCGGATGGCTTGCCGCAGGCGGCATCAGCGAAACCAAGACGTACTACAAGACGGTGGCCGAACTCGACGCCATGGGCGGCGAGGCCCACGGAAAGCGGTTGCGGGTTGCGGGCGACGTGGAGCCCGGTTCGATTATCCGCAATGGCAAGCAGGTCCAATTCACGCTGAAGCAGGACGGCAAACTGCTGAAGTGCGTCTACACGGGTACGGACCCGCTCCCGGACACTTTTAAGGACAACTCGCAAGCGCTGGCGGACGGCCATCTCGGATCGAACATGGTGTTCGAGGCGAAGGCCATCCAGGCGAAGTGCGCGTCGAAGTACGAAGCGAAACCCGGGGCAAAGCATCCCGATCAGGTCAAGAAAGCCGGAGTCTAAAGCGCAGGTTGTATGGAAAACCTGGGATCCCTCGCGATTCTCCTTGCGTTCTGCCTTTCTCTCTTCGCGATTACGGCCTCCGTCGTAGGCGCGCTAAAGAAGAACGCTTTTCTCGTGCTGAGTGCCGAGCGCGCGGTTTACGCGATTTTCGCGTTGCTCACCACAGCTTCCAGCATTCTCGTCATCGGCCTCCTCACGAGCGACTTCCGCATGGCATATGTTGCGGCCCACACCAACCGCACTCTGCCGACGCTGTATAAGTTCGCGGCATGGTGGGGCGGGCAGGAAGGCTCGCTGCTGTTCTGGAGCTGGCTGCTCTCGACCTATGCCGCCGTCGTCGTATACACGAACAGGCGCAAGCACCGGTCGATGATGCCGTACGTCACCACGACTCTGATGGTGACGCAGGGGTTCTTCCTGCTGCTGAATGCGTTCATAGCGAGCCCGTTCCACATGCTCTCGGTGGGCGGCGGGATCACGACAGTTCCGGATGGGCGCGGCCTCAACCCGCTCCTTCAGTACCCCGCTATGGCGATTCACCCGCCGATGCTGTACCTGGGCTACGTCGGCTTCGCCGTGCCGTTCGCATTTGCAATGGGTTCGCTGATTACGCGCCAGCCGGGCGACGAATGGATCGCGACAACGCGCCGGTGGACCCTGGTCACGTGGCTGTTCCAGACCTCCGGAATCCTTCTTGGCGCCGCATGGGCTTACGCAGTCCTCGGCTGGGGTGGTTATTGGGCCTGGGACCCGGTTGAGAACGCTTCCTTCCTGCCTTGGCTGACCGCGACCGCCTTCCTGCACTCCGTGATGATGCAGGAGAAGAAGGGCATGATGAAGGTGTGGAACATGGTGCTGGTATCGGCCACGTTCTTCCTCTGCATCTTCGGCACTTTTCTGACGCGGTCCGGCATCGTGAGCTCCGTACACGCCTTCGCGCAATCGTCGATCGGGACGTACTTCGTGGGCTTCATGGCCCTGACGATCGCGGTGACGCTGTACTTCATCCTGGACCGGCTGAGTTATCTGAAGACGGAATCGCGGCTCGAGAGCGTGATCTCGCGCGAGTCCAGCTTCATGTTCAACAATCTGATGCTGCTGGCGTCCTGCTTCGCAGTGCTCTGGGGGACGCTGTTCCCGGTGATCTCCGAAGCCGTAACCGGCGAGCAGATCACGGTGGGCCCGCCCTTCTTCAACCGGATCAATATTCCGATCGGGCTGTTCCTGCTGCTCCTTACGGGCGTGGGTCCGCTGTTCGCATGGCGTCGGACGTCGCTCGAGAGCCTGCGCCGGAACTTCCAGTGGCCGTTCCTGGCGATGCTGGTCCTGATGGCAGGCCTCTTCGCAACGGGCATCCGGCACACCTACGCGCTGATGTGCTTCGGGCTGTGCCTGTTCGTGGCATGGACCATCGCGGCGGAGTTTTACAAGGGATCGCGCGCCATCGCGGCGAAGAACGGCCGGAATCTGTTCGTCTCTGCGGTAGAACTGACGCACCGGAACACGCGCCGGTACGGCGGCTACATCGTCCACATGGGCATCGTGCTCATGTTCATCGGGTTCGCGGGCGCGGCGTTTAATCTGAACACGACGGTGGAAGTGGGCGTCGGGTCGAGCTTTGATATCGGGCGGTACACCCTGCGGGTGGCCGATCTGCGCGAGGGCGACAACGAGCATTTCTCTTCGCACCATGCGGTGGTTGACGCGTATCAGCGCGGCGGCGGGCGCAAGCTTGCCACACTCGAACCGGAGCGCCGGTTCTACAAGGCCAGCGAACAGCCAACCTCCGAAGTCTCCATCCGCCGCCGGCTGCATGAGGATCTGTACCTCAACTTCGCCGGCATGACGGATGACGGCAGCAAGGCGATTATTCAGGCGTACGTCTTCCCGCTGGTTTCGTGGATCTGGGTTGGGTTCTTCGTGGTGCTCGTAGGCACCGTAATCTGCCTGGTTCCGCCGAAAGTGAGAATGCAGTACGCGCGCACGCAGGTGGTGGGAGTTACGGCCGCTTCACGGCGCGTCAAGGAGAGCGTGTGAAGAAGGTTTTGCAGTCTGCGCTCCTTGCGGTAGTCTTGGCGGCGGCCACGCTCGCGCAGAGCGGGTCGCCGCTGACCGACCCTAACGTGCGCCGCGTCGGTGAGATGCTGCTCTGCCTGTGCGGGTGCGGCAGCACCGTGACCTCCTGCAACATGCAACACTGTCATTTTTCGGATCCCGCGCGGGTGAAGATCCGGGAAATGGTTCAGGCCGGGATGTCGGATAAACAGATCCTGGACGCATTCGTCAAGGAAAACGGCCTCAAAGTTCTGGTAAAGCCGCCAACGGAAGGGTTCAATCTGGTCGGCTGGATTATGCCGATTGCCTGGTTCGTGGCCGGGTTGGGATTCGTCTGGCTGGTGATTCGCCGCTTCCGGCGGCCTGCGCCCGCTCCGGCCGGACCGCCGATCGATGACGCCGTACTCGCAAGGTACCAGGAACGCATCGATAGAGACTTAGAGAAGCTGGAATAAGATACGATGATCATCGCTACCGCCGCCGTCCTGATCATCGGGGTGTTCGTCTACACGTTGTTCATTCGCCCCCAGGACCTGCCTGCTGCCGAGCCGGAATCGCCGACGAAGTTCCTCGAGCAGCGCAAAGCAATCATTTACGAGAACTTGCGCGACTTGCAGTTCGAGTACCGCGTGGGCAAGCTATCCGACGCAGATTACCAGGCGACCAAGACCGACATTCAGAAGGAGCTCGCCGTCGTGCTGGCCGAGATCGATAAGCTCTCGCCGCAGAAGGCTGCGCCGTCCAAGGCGGTCGCCCCGGCGAAGACTGTCGCTAAGGCCGCTGCTGCGCCGAAGCCGGCTGCGCCTGTGAAGTCCTCGTCTTCCCCGGGAGTCGATTGCCCGCACTGCGGCGCGAAACTGCCGGCTCCGATGAAGTTCTGCGGCGAGTGCGGCGCGCCGATGCCGGTGGAGACGCGATGAGGTTTCTGGCGCTTCTCCTCACCGCTGCTTCGGCCTTCGCGGCCGTGGACGGCGTGGTAATCAACAAGACAAGCGGCAAGCCTCAGGCGGGCGCGAACGTCACGCTCCTGCTGCTTTCGGCGGGCATGCAACCAGGCGGTAGCGCCCAGACTGACGCCGAGGGTAAGTTCCACTTCGAACAGAATCTTGCCGGACCGGCTCTGATCCAGGTTCACTACCAAGACGTCACCTACAACCAGCAAATCCAGCCAGGCACGGCGGCTCCGCACGAAATTGCGGTTTACGAAACCTCGAAGGATCCGGGCCAGGCGAAGGTTTCGCAGCACATGCTGGTACTGGAGCCGACGGGCGATCAGCTTCAAATTTCCGAGACTTTCTTTTTTTCGAATACCGGCAATACTACGTTCCACGATGCCGACGCCGGCACCCTGCGGTTCTTCGTGCCCAAGGGCGCGAATCCACCGGCGGTGCTCGTGACCGGGCCGAATGGAATGCCGCTTCAGCGGCAGCCAAAAACGCACGAATCCGGTGTCTACTCGGTGGACTTCCCTGTTCGTCCGGGTGAAACCCGCTTCGACGTGCGGTACACGATGCCGTTCACGGCGCCCGGCGCATTTAGCGGCAGGACCCTCTATAAGGTCGCGACGCGTTTCGCGGTTCCCCCGGGCGTGACACTTACTGGCGACGGTTTGGCGCAAATCGGCCAGGAGCCGCAATCGCAGGCTCTGATCTACGAGACCGCGGCGGCCGCGTACAAGCTCACGGTTGAAGGCAGCGGCGCGCTCGCAGCGGCAAGCGCGGCTGCCGGAGAGGAAGACAGCGGGCCGCAGATCCAGCAGATCCTGCCTCGCATTTATGACCGCGTCTCGTGGATCGTGGCCGCGGCGATGATCGCGCTCATGTGCGGGTTCGTGATCCTTTACAGGAAGGGCGCGGGCTCCTACAAGGCATGAACCCGGTCGAGGTGTTGCGCGTCTGGAAATTCTACGGCGACTTCCCCGCCCTGCGCGATATCCAGTTTTCGGTGGAGCCCGGTGCCTGCATGGCGCTGCTCGGCCGCAACGGCGCGGGTAAGACGACCCTGCTGAGAATCCTGGCCGGTCTCTCGCGGCCGGCGCGCGGCGAGGTCCGGATCAACGGGACGGAGAACCGCGACAAGAACATTCGCGCGCGCGTCGGAATCCTCGGCCATGGCATCTCGCTTTATGACGAGCTGTCCGCGTACGAGAACCTGAACCTCTTCGCGAACATGTACGGCATTCAGGATGCGAAGCGGGTGTCCATGGAATGGCTTGAGCGCACGGGGCTCGACCGCGTGAAGGACGGCTTGGTGCGTGAGTTCTCCCGCGGCATGCGGCAGCGGCTCGCTGTGGCCCGCGCGTTCCTGCACGACCCCGACGTTCTCCTCCTTGACGAGCCGTTCACCGCTCTCGACGATCGCGCTATTGCGCTCCTCCAGGGGTTGCTGACGCAGGCGATCGAGGACGGTCGCACCATCATCATTTCCACTCACCAGTTGCGCGAAGCTTTGGAGTTGGCGACACACGTCGCGCTGCTCGTGCGCGGGCAACTGGCCCACACCGGCGTGCGCACCGCCCAAATGCTGGAGGATACGGGATGGCTCTACCGGCAGTACGGGGAACCAAAGTCCAGACCCCGCGCCTGAGCTTCTTCCGGCAGACGTTTACGATCGCCGCCAAGGACCTCCGCAGCGAGTTCCGCACCAAGGAAGCGCTCAACGCCAGCTTCGCGTTCGCGCTCGTGATCCTGCTGCTTTTCAGCTTCGCGTTCGAACCCACTCAGGAGCAGACCCGCCAGATGTCGGGCGGATTGTTGTGGCTTGTGTTCGCATTCGCGGGGGCTCTGATCCTGAACCGGAGTTTCGCGCGGGAGTTGCCGAACGATTGCCTCGATGCGCTGGTGGCGGCGCCCATGTCGGGTGCAGCGCTGTTCCTGGGCAAAGCACTCGCCAATTTGGTACTTCTGCTGGCCGTCGAGATGGTCTGCCTACCGGTGTTCGGAATTTTCTACAACGTCCGGTGGACCGCGCAGTTCTGGCCGCTCGTAGGCGTGGTGGCGCTCGGGACGTGGGCGCTGACGGTAATCGGCACCATGTTCAGCGCGCTCACGGTGAACCTCAGGTTGCGCGAATTGATGCTGCCGATGCTGGTATACCCCATCATGATCCCGAGCCTGCTGGCGTGCGTGCAGCTCACGACACCGCTCGTTATGGGCCAGCCGATCACATCAGAGCTGATGGCCTGGGTCAAACTCCTCGTAGGCTTTAACATCATCTTCACAGCGCTGGCGTTAGCATTGGTCGAGACGGTACTCGTAAGATAGGGAAAAGCTTCACCGCAGAGGCGCAGAGACGCAGAGGAAACAAGAAAACAAAAGGGAGAAGAAGAACGAGCATGAGGTTCTCCTCAATCGATTTTCTCTAAGCTTTCCTTTAGTTTTGTCTGCGTCTCTGCGCCTCTGCGGTAATGCACTTTCAAGGAGCCGTTGAATGCGAACGAAAGTGATGATCATCTTGAGTGGGATCGCGGCGATCCTGCTGGTGCGGAACCTTTTCCAGATCCTGCTGGTGCTGCCTGACGAGGCGCAGCAGGGGGCGATCTACCGCATCATCTTCTTCCACGTGCCCGCTGCCTGGACGGCCTTCGTCGGGTTCTTCGCTGCCATGGTGGCCAGCATTCTCTATCTCGCCAGGAAGGACCTGAAGTATGACTCGTTCGCCGCTGCGGTTACGGAGGTCGGGCTCGCCTTCGGCGCCGTCAACCTCATCACCGGCATGATCTGGGGCCGCATCATCTGGGGCATCTGGTGGACCTGGGATCCGCGGCTGACGTCCATGCTGGTGGGCTGGCTCATCTACGCCGGCTACATGATGCTGCGGCGCGCAATCGAGGAACCGACCGAGCGCGCCAAGATTTCCGCTGTGCTTTCGATCTTCGCGTTTGCCGACGTGCCCATCATCTTCTTCTCAATCCGGTGGTGGCGCACACAGCACCCGCAACCAGTCATTGGGGGCGGCGGTTCCATGGACCCTGCAATGTTGGCTATGCTCTTCTTGAACTGGGTGCCGCTGCTGCTGCTGGCGGTGGTGCTCGTGATGGTGAGGATGCGCCAGGAGCAGGCGCAGCGCGAGATCGACGCGCTCCGCCGCTACGCGCACGCCTTCTGAAAC
>DATMXS010000452.1:0-24157 GCA_035561355.1 Bryobacteraceae bacterium
CGGCGCCCAGTGGGGACCCAGGGGACGGATCTCTTTCCGGATCTGCTCCCACGTGAGTATGCCGTTCTCGGTCGCGATGGGCCGCGCGACGCAGCCCGCGAACCACGCCATCATCGAAAGCTCGTAGTTGAGGATGTGGGCACGCGAGTCGCAGATGATCTCCTGCCCGTGCCGGGTATGGAGTTTCAGGCCGATGGTGTTCCCCATCGTGCCGGTCGGTACGAAGAGTGCGGCTTCCTTGCCGAACACTTCGGCGGCTCGCCTCTCGAGCAGGTTGACGGTCGGGTCCTCCCCGTAGACGTCGTCGCCGACTTCGGCTTCAAACATGGCCTGCCGCATGGCGGCGGTTGGGCGGGTCACGGTATCACTGCGCAGATCAATGAATTCGCTCATCGGATGAATTCCTGGAGACCCATTGGATAACACAGTTCTACCAATGACGGAGCCTCGCAACTCTAGACGTGATCAGCGATTTCCGCTGGTGTGCGAAGGTGTGCCGCTCGTCCAGTGAATTGTGGTCGCGAGAACTCGATAACCCTTTGTCGAGTTCAGTTCCTAGACAAATTCCTGGAAGACCTCATTGGATAGCACAATTCCGCGTGGCGTGAGCGCGAGCGTGCTTCCGTCGGTCGCCAGCAGGCCGGCTTCGATGAAGCGGTGAATGGGTTCCGCGAAGCGGGTCCACTCTTCGGGCGTGGGCTCGATGCCTGCTCTCAGGCGAAGTCCGACAAAGAAGCGCTCCTCCGGCGCGGCGGGCGTCTGTTCTGTGCACGGCGACTCGCCGCGTTCGATCCGCCCGACGTAATCCGCCGCGGCCTCGGCGTTCTGCCGGCGCACGGCTCCATCGAATGAGTGCGCGTCCGCGCCGAATCCCGCGTAAGGCTCCAGCCGCCAGTACTTCAGGTTGTGGAGGGACTCGCAGCCCGGCCGGGCGAAGTTGGAAATTTCGTACTGCAGGACCCCGGCGCGTTCGAGGCGCTCCACCGCGCGCTCGTAGAGAGCGACGACGGTGTCCTCGGAAGGCGCAGCCGTTGCGCCGTACTTCGATCCGGAACGCAGCAACTCGGCGCCGAGACGGCTGTCCTCGTCCACTTCGAGCATGTAAACGGAGACGTGCGGCGCTTCGAGGCGCTCGATCCAGTCGAGCGACTCTTCCCAACTCTCGGAAGTCTGAAACGGGAGCCCGGCGATGAGGTCGATATTGAAGTTCGGGATGCCGTTCGCCCGGAGCAGCGCAACCTCTTCCGCCACGATTGCGGCCGTATGCCGGCGACCCGTCTGCGCGATCTCCTTCTGCACGAACGACTGCACGCCGAGACTCACGCGGTTGATGCCGGCCTCGCGCCACGCGCGGACCTTTTCGGGCGTAACGGTTCCGGGAGCGGCCTCAATCGTGGCTTCACGCCACGGCCGGCCGGGGATCGCGGCGAGCAGCCGACAAAGCGCGGCCTCCGGAATGCGGCTCGGCGTGCCTCCGCCCAGATAGACGGTATCCGGCCTCCACGGCCAGGGGAAAGCGGCAAGCTCCGAATGGAGCGCTTCTACATACCGCTCTTCAAGGCCGCGGGGAAACACGCCGGACGCGAAGTTGCAGAACGTGCACTTCTGGGCGCAAAACGGAAAGCTGAGGTAAACACCCGCCAAATTCCATTTTAGCGATCCGCGCGAGCGATCATGAGCATCTGTTAGGGTGGAAATTCATGCAGGGAACGTGCGTCCGGTACACCGATCTTCCAGGTACAACTGCTCTTTTCGCCGATTATTTGTATCGGTTTGACCGTGTTTCCCGCTTCTACGACCACTGTCCTCACGACGTCGAGTGTTATCGCCGCTCGGCCGCGCGCGTGGACTTCCCGGCCGAACGCCGGGCCGCCCTCGTCACGGCTTTGCGAGCGATGAACGGGGATCATCCGGCACTCGAACAGCTTGCCCAGCCGGGAACCTACGCCGTAGTCACCGGCCAGCAGGTGGGACTGTTCTCCGGGCCGGCGTATACGATTTATAAGGCCCTCACCGCCGTTGCGCTCGCGCGCCGCCTCACCGCCGCTGGACTGCCCTCCGTGCCTGTCTTCTGGCTTGCTACCGAGGACCACGATTTCACCGAAGTGAACCACGCGTGGGTCTTCGACGCCACGCATCGTCCGGTCCGTCTCGAGATGCCAGCGAACGGAACGGGCAAGCGGCCCGTGGGAGGCATCGGAATCGAGCAGGCGCCCATCGACGAGCTTCGGCGCACACTCTCCGGTTTCCCCTACGGCGATGACGTGGCCGACGCGGTCACTGGAGCGTACGCGCCCGGCGAGACGCTGGGATCGGCCTTCTCAAAGCTGCTGACCCAAGTGCTGGGACCAAACGCGCTTCCTGTGTTCGATCCGATGCACCCCGCTGGCCGCCGCCTCGCCGCCCCACTGCTCAGCCGCGCGGTGGAGAGGATGCCGGAACTGAACGCGAGCGTCCTGGAACGCAACCGTGAACTCAACGAAGCCGGCTACCACGCGCAGGTTCACGTCGAGGACCAGACATCGTTCGTCTTCCTGCTAGAGAACGGCGAGCGCCTGGCTCTACACCGTCACGAGCGCGAGTTCGTGATCAACGGCCGGCGGCTCTCCACACCCGAGCTGGCGGACAGGGCCGAACAGCTTTCGCCCAATGCGCTGCTGCGACCGGTGGCGCAGGATTGGATGCTACCGACCATCGCGTATGTCGGCGGCCCGGCGGAACTGGCGTACCTGGCGCAATCGCAGGTGCTGTACCACGAATTGCTCGGCAGGATGCCGGTTGCGGTCCCGCGCCAGGCGGCCACATTGCTGGATGCCCGCGCGGCCAAGCTGTTCGACCGCTATGGGCTTACACTGGGCGATTTCTTCCGCGGAGAAGAGGGCCTGCGCGAGCGGATTGCGGCGCGCCTCGTGCCAAGTGAAGTCAGCGAGACGATTGAGTCCGCCAAGGCGCGCTCGGCCGAGATCCACAACACGGTCGCCACCGCGCTGGCGCGCTTCGATCCGTCACTCGAAGCCGCGTTCGCAAAGAGCCGCCGCAAGATGGAATATCAACTCGACAAAACGGCCCGCAAGGCTGCGCGTGCGGCGCTGCGGCGGAACGAACGCGCATCCGAGGAAGCGGCGTACCTGGCGGGCCTGGTCTATCCGGAAAAACACCTGCAGGAACGCCTCTACTCCATCCTCCCGTTCCTCGCCCGCCACGGCATGGACCTCACTTCACGGCTCGCCGAAGACATCAAGCCGGATTGCCTGGATCACCGCCTGATAGTGCTCTAACGTATACTGAGATTTCGCCCTCAACGAAGCATGGCCGAGTGGCGAAATGGCATACGCAGCAGACTCAAAATCTGCCGGGGATTACTCCCCATGTGGGTTCAAGTCCCACCTCGGCCACCAATTAGCTACACGGATGCGCTCACCCGAGCATCGCGCCTGCGATTCGCGTTACAAAAGAACACATGCTGCGGAGATCGCTACTACTGCTGGCTTTGGTTCTGCCCGTTGCCGCCCAGAATCAGCCGATCACCGTCCACGATACGCGGCCGGTGATCACGAACGGCCCGGTGCTGCTTGCGCCGGCCGAGACTTCGGCGACAGTGATCTGGATGACGGATACGCCGTGCCATTCGAAGGTCCTCTACGGTGCAAACGGCAGCCTGACCTCGGAAGCCGAACCGCAGCGGCATGGTCTGGCGCCTGTTGGCACGCGCCACGCAGTCCACATCACGGGGCTTGAGCCGGGCAAGACGTATCACTACAAGCTCGTTTCGACGCGCGTTGTGAAGCTGAAGTCCTATTGGTCTGAGAAGGGCCTGTCCATCGAGAGCCCGGTTTACTCGTTCACGACGCTGGACCGCGGCAAGCCGGCCTATTCGTTCAACGTGATCACCGATACCCATGCGGACGTAAGCCGCATCAACGGCCTGGTTGAACGAGCCGATTGGAAGAGCACGGATTTTCTGGTGCACCTTGGCGACGCGTTCGATACCGAGACGGACGGGCTTATCTGGGACCGCTGGCTTGACCCGCTGTCGAAAGCGCTCGGGCACACCAAGCCGCTGCTGTACACAAGAGGCAATCACGAGTCTCGCGGCGCTGCGGCCCGGAACCTGATGGATTATGTCCAGATCCCGGAAGGCCAGTTTTATTACGCGCGGGACCACGGGCCGGTACACTTTATCCTCCTGGATACGGGCGAGGACAAGCCCGATAACACGAACGTGTATGCAGGGCTGAACCGGTTCAAGCAGTACAAGGAACAGGAGTTCACCTGGTTCGATAATCACGTGAAGACCGAGCCGCGGGTGTCCGCCGCTCCGTTTCGAGTGCTCCTGATGCACGCTCCGAACTGGGGCTGGACGGACAATCAGGCTGCCAAGTGGACCGAGGTCGCGAACAAGGCCGGTATCGACCTTGCGATTTCGGGGCACACCCACCGTTTCGCGCACATCGAGCCGGGGCAGAAGGACAACCGCTATCACCAACTCGTCATCGGACCGGAGGACCTGGCGCGCGTGGACGTATCGGGGGACGAACTGAAAGTGACCGTGACCACGAAGGGCGGCGCCCCAGTCGCCGCATTCGCCATTCCGAGGCGGTCAGCCGGGCGGTAGCGTAACGAGCTCAGCGAAACCGGCGGATTACAAGTGAGTGCCGGTCGGACCGGTACAGGCCGATCGAGTACGCAATCACCTGGCCGGCCGTCGAGTACAGAATTTGCCTGAGGCGGAGCAGCGGGGCGCCGCGAGGAACTTTCAGCAGTTCAGCCGTGCGGCCCTCTGCCGATGAAGCGTCCACCTCCTCATCGGCGTACGCCAGCTTCACCGCGTAATCGTGCTCGAGGACGTCGAACAGCGATTTTCGATCGAACGGCCGGTCCTGGATTCCCGGAAACTGAACTTCCGAAAGGCAGCAAGTCTCGAACGCAAACGGCTCATCGGCCGCGAACCGAAGTCGATCGAACTTGAAGATGGGGCTGCCCGGCGGAATAGAGAGGCGGGCGGCAATCTCGTCGTCCGTCGCCGTCGTCGTCGAAAGGAGACGCGATCGGGCGACGAACCCGCGACTGCGCATGTGTTCCGTGAAGCTCACGAGCTTGTTGAAGTGAATGCGCGGAGGCGCCACGAACGTGCCGGCGCCGGCGCGACGCACCACAAAGCCCTCACGTTCCAATGCGGACAAGGCATGCCGCGACGTCATGAGGCTGACGCCGAACCGCTTGGCAAGCTCGCGTTCCGAACCGATCGGGTCGCCGGGGTTCAAAGCGCCCGATTCGATCTGCTTCAGGAGCGCTCGCTGGATCTTCTGGTAGGCCGGCAGCTCTGCGGTGCGCGGACGCCGGGGCTGCTTGATCATAGGCCGCGCACTCTCTCTCGCAAGAATGACAGGAGCCGTTCGTTTTCGGCATCGGCACCGTCAACGTTAGCGCTCCTGAACAGCGGAGGCCTGACGCCCCGCCTGAGGAGTTCTTCGACGGCGAGACCCACCACGCAATTGGCGATAAAGACTCCCGCAAGTGTGGACGTAGGCCCCACCGTCATGCCCGACCCGTTGCCGACCGCCACGGCAGCATCTCCCATCACTCCACAATTGTCGATCACCAGATCACAGATCTCGAAGAGGCGCTGGCCCGAAGGCGCACGGGGAGAAACCGACCGCGAGTGCTCGAGGGAGGTGATCGCCACGGTGGTCACACCGCGCTTTCGTGCTTCGATGGCCATCTCCACAGGCAGCGCATTGCGGCCTGAATTGGACACGATGAACAGCAGGTCGTTGCTGCTGATTGGGTAGGACTCGAGCAACACGGCAGCGTACCCGGACAGCCTCTCCGCACGGCCGAAGGTTTTGTCGTGCACGACATCGAAGTTCGCCAGACCGCCGGCGCGATAGTAGAACTCGGCCGCAGTAAGCAGCGAGTGGCCGCTACCGAGAGTGTAGACGAGCCCGTCGCGCTCGACCGTGTCCGCGACCAGCAACGCCGCCTTCCGGATAGCCGCGCTCTGCGTCGCCATGATCCGGTCCACTAGCCCGCGAGCGTGTTCGTGATACTTTTCCGCAGCGTTCATTCGACTCCTTGTAGTCCGCCGTCTTGCCGGGCGAGCAGCGCGGCGCCGATTGCCCCGGCGCTGCCGCGAAGTGCGATTGGCGGATCGTTTCTGGCCTAATCCGGCCACATCACCAGAAAATCGGCTCACAGCACTTAAGACCACTCTATCCGGGTTCACAAGCTATCGTGCTGCCCGACCCTCCGCCATCTGCGGAAGATCTCACGCGTGAGGCGATTGCCGGCAGCTTGAGTGCCGCAGGACTGCCGCACTCAAGCCGTATTCTGCTCTATAGCGGCCCTGATGTCAACGCATGCTTTCTCGGGCTATACAACTATTCTCATCGAGGGTATTGACGGATCGCAAGTATTCGCCTAGTATGCTGCTATATAGCAGTCATTGAGTTTCAGGGCCTCAACTCCCCAGCTTGGAGAAGGTCTTGGACGAACGGCCGCGCAGGTGGGAACCGAGAACAGCCGGCCGTAGGCGCAATTTGCAGTTGATTCAAGGTCGCATGGGAGTTGAGTAGATATGTCGAAGCTCCGCATACTTGTCCTGGCACTGCTGCCGCTGGTCCTGACGACCGCGGCGTATTCGCAGTCCATTTACGCAACAATTAACGGAACCGTGACGGATCCCTCGGGAGCAGTCATCCCGGACGCCAAAATCACGGTCACCCGACTGGAAACCAACATCGTTAGCACCACAACTTCCAACAGCGCCGGCAATTACATCCTGCCGCCACTGCTGGAAGGCACCTACAACCTGAAGGCTGGGGCGGCCGGGTTCACGGATTTTGCGCTCGAGAGAATCGTGCTCGTCAACCGCGACAGCCGCCGCATCGATATCGCCTTACAGGTCGGCACTGCCGCCACCACGGTAGAAGTCACGGCGGGCGGCGCCACTCTGATGGAGACCGAATCGGCCAAGGTCAGCGCAACGCTGAACCAGACCGCGATCAACGCAGTGCCGATGAATGCGCGCTGGGTTTGGGCGTATCTGCAACTTATGCCGCAGATGAATAATGGCGGCGGGGACGGCTGGCGCATCGGCGGCGGCACCGGGAATGAGACCAGCTTCACCATCGACGGTACGACAATGGGCGACGGTCAGGGCTGGGCCATCGGACCGCAGTTGAACTATATGGGCGCGGTCAGCGAGATCAAGGTCGACACGACAAATAATAGCGCCGAGTTCGGCGGCGTCGGCCAGGTCTCGGTAGTCACGGCCTCGGGCGGTAACGCCTTCCACGGCCACGTGTTCGATACCTACACCAACACCGTGTTGGAGGCGCGCAACAGCTTCGCGGCATCGCGCCCCAGTCCTTTTGCGTGGCACATCTGGGGTTTTGCCGCAGGCGGTCCGGTCTACCTCCCCAAGATCTACAACGGGAAGAACAAGACCTTCTTCTATATGTCGTTCGAACGCTCCTGGGGCAGCGACTCGGTCACGACGCTGAACGCGGCGGTGCCACTGCCGGCCTGGCGCACGGGCGATTTTTCGAACCTCCCCTCCGGTCAGCTGATCTACGATCCGGCCACGAAACTGCCGTTCCCGGGCAACAAGATTCCCTCGACCCGGCTGAATAAAGTCTCCCAGCTTATCCAGGAGAGATTCTATCCGCAACCCAACATCGGCGACAACAACGTCCTGGGCGGAACGAACCACCAGGTGAACTTCAAGAGGCCATGGAATTCGCCCTGGTTAGGTTCGATCAAAATCGACCACCATTTCTCGGATAAGGACTACGTCTTCGGCCGCTTCCAGCCGACCGGCGCCCGATACACCCAGTTCCAGTCCAACCTGCCCACACTCGGATTGTCCCCGCGCATTCGCACCAGCCGCACTGCGACCATAGCTTACACGCACGTATTCAATTCGTCGATGTTCAACGAAGCTCGCTGGGGCTTGTCGTTCAATAACGGTCCCGGTATGGGTGCTGTGAGTGGCCAGGAGGAACTTCAGCGGCTGGGTTTAGTCGGACTCGCCCCAAATCTGCCGGATGTGCCGGGCATGCTGAATATCAACTGGAGCGGCGTCGGCCTCCAATCGCTTTCGCAGTGGAACGGCGCCAAGATGAGCTTCCGCAACCACAACGAGGACTTCCAGGACCACTTAAGTTGGTATCGCGGCCGGCACAACATCAGGATGGGCGTCGAGGTGATCCGCGCCGAGGGCGATGACTTCCAGATCTCCCAGAAGCTCTTTGGCGCCGCCACGTTTTCCTCCAGGTTTACGAGCGGCGGACTTGACGGCCACGGCCATCCCTACGCCGACTTCATGCTCGGCATACCGTCCGAGTCGGGGCGCGACTGGCCGTCCCTGCCGATGGCGGCCAATCACTGGGCATACGCCGGATACTTCACGGACACGTTCCGCGTGACCCCGCGGCTTACCCTCACCTACGGATTGCGCTATGAGTTCAAGCAGCCCTGGCGCGAGAACAACGGCCGCTTGGCCGCCTTCGATATCAAGAGCGGCGCGATCGCGGTGGCCGACAAGGGCATGTCCCAGGTCAGCCCGGTCTTCCCCAAGAGCTATGTCGATGTGATTCCGGCCTCACAGGCCGGCCTGCCGGCGGACACCCTCATCCGTGCAGATCGCAACGATTTCGGTCCGCGGCTCGCCCTTGCCTACAACCTAACGAAGAATACGGTTCTCCGGTCCGGCTTCGGGATCATGTATGAGAACGTGCCGGCGATCAACAGCGACTACGTCGCCGGCATTGGCAGCCCGTTCCTGCTCTCCGAGCCCTGGGCCACGAACCCGGTGTCGAATCCCTGGATGTTCCCGAGGGTATTCCCGGAGCGTCCTGCCGATACCATCACGGAAGCTAACATCCCGGCCGCGATCAACCCGAACATTCGTACCCCGCGAAGCCACCAGTACAGCTTGACGGTGGAGCACCAGCGCTGGGACACTGGCTTCCGCCTGACCTATTCCGGCATCGGCCAGCGCTACGGCACGTATGCCTATAACTACAACGCTCCCGTGGCGGATGGCCGGCTCTATATCGAGAAGCCCCGGCCGTTCCCGAAGTACGGCACGATCAATTACCGGACCGACGGCGGCGGGCACCAGTACAACGCTCTGGCGTTCGAGGTGAAACGGCCGATGGCCAAGGGTCTGCAGGCGGTGTTCAACTATACTCTGGCGACTGACCGCGGAGACGTGAACCGCTGGGGCTACATCGAGAACCCGTTCAGTCGCGCAGGTGATGTCGGGCGGGTGTACGAGATCCCAACGCACCGCATCACCTCCAACTTCATATACGACGTGCCCGTCGGCAGAGGACGTTCGCTGGGTGCGAACATGCCGCGCATCGCCAACCTGCTGGTCGGCGGCTGGACATTGAGCGGCGTGTTCATCTACGACTCGGGACGCTTCCTGACTCCGCTGTGGAGTGGTCCGGATCCGACCGGCACCTTTTACACAGACAGCGCCACGCGGCCGAACGTGACCATCCGGCCCGACCAGGTCGGCGACCCGAATCTTCCCTCCGATCAGCGCTCGACCTCCCAGTGGTTCAACGTCGGCGCCTTCAAAGCCCCGCAACCCGGCCATTTCGGCAACGCGAAGAAGGGCACTATCAAAGGCCCGAGCCAGGAGGTTGTGAACGCCGGACTACAGAAGGCTTTCGTGGTCTCCGAGAATTGGCCGAGGTTCGTCTTCGAGATGAGTGCCCGGAACGTGTTGAATCACGCGAACTACTCACTCAATCCGTGGGAAATGGACATCTCGAATGTCGGCAGCGTCGGCCGCATCACCTGGGCCGGCGGTATCGGCGACGAGAGCGCGAACCCCCGCTCGGTTCGGTTTGGCTTCCGCGTGGAGTGGTAACTCTTCGCTAGACTTGAGGCTCTCCCGCTGCCTATAGCGGGAGAGCCTCTTTTTTTTCTTATGAACTCTCTTTCTCGCCGTCAAGCCCTTGGCCTGATTCCAGCAGCCGTCCTCGGAACCGAGCCGGGCTCTGTTCTAAGCAGACTTCCCGCAGGCACGCCACCCGGCGTTGCCGCTATCATCTCGGACACGCTTCGCAGTGCTCCGGGCTCCCACAACACCGACTGGTTCGGCACGCTGCTCATGCAGGGGCTACTGAACTGGGGGAAGCAGATTCCCGAAGCCGGCGAATTCGCGAAAGCGTGGATGGGTTTCCACCTCTCAAGCAAACGCGTCAGCCCTTATAGCGGCCACCGGTCGCGGGTGGTGGATGCCGGCGGCATCAAGATCACAACCTACTGCGGCCAGTTCGGCCTCTCATTTCCCTGCTGGGAGCTGTTCCGGCAGTTCAGGGACGAACGGGCGCGGCGAATCTGCGTCGATGTCGCAAGCATCGTCCTGCACCGCACGGCACGCAACAAGTACGGGATGGTGATCCACGCCGACGACGACGACTTCACGATACCCGACGCCTGCTACTTCATCGTGACCCCCCTCATGATCGCCTACGCGATCGACCGGGCGAAGAATGCGGTGTACCGAGACCAGGCCGTATACCAGCTTCGGACCTACAACGAGATCTTCCTCGACGAAACCAAGGGCCTGGCGAAAACGATTCTCATGAAGGGCGGCATAGGGGACACGTACTGGACGCGCGCAACGGGTTGGCTGTTGTGGTCCATGACGGGCGTCTTGCGGCACCTCGAACCCGCTCATCCGGAGTTCGGCGGATTCATCTCAAAGCTCAGAATTCTGGCCGACGGCATCGCCCGGGCCCAGGACCCCGCGGGCTCGTTGCACCTCTTCGTCGATGAACCGGCAAGCCCGCAGGAGACCACCGGAACGGCGATGTGCGCGATGGGCCTGCACGAGGCAGTGCGCAAAGGCTGGCTGGCGCCTTCGTACGGCCCGGTTGCCGCGAAGGCATGGGAGTACGTCAAGACGAAGATCACGCCCGAGGGCAGGATCGTCGGCGCGTACACCGGCTGGGCGGTACCGGCCGAGAAGCGCGAGATCGAGATGGACAAGGTCGCGATGGGGTGGATCCCCGGTTTCATTCTCAGCGCTGCCGCCGAGATGAGCACCGGCCGCTAGCGGCTTCGCGAGTGCGCGTCCCCGGTGAAGACGCCGTACGTGTCCGGCCGCCTTTCCTTGATGTACAGGCTTTTGCCTTCGCCGTACGACGGCCCGACTGAAAGCCACATCGTCCGCCACTGCTTATCGAGGTCGAGATCCTTCACCGCAAGCCCGGCCGGACCTGAGGCTTCTGCGAGAACTTCACCGGACGGGTCAATGATACGACTCGCCGTATTGCCCACCGTGTTCGAGGAGACGATAAATACGCCATTGTCTACCGCGCGAGCGCGGGACATAAGATCCCAATGCGCGGGCTCGTCGCCCATGATCGGGAAAAACAGAATCTCGGCGCCCTTGAGCCTGAGGATGCGCGCGGGTTCGATGAACCAGTTATCCCAGCAGGTCAGGATGCCGACACGGCCGAAGTCGGTATCGAAGACCGGGTAATCGCTGCCCGGCGTAACGCCATCCTCCGCTTCCATAGTGGGCAGATGCACCTTGCGGTACTTGCCGGCGATCCGGCCTTGGCGATCGATCAGCACGGCTGTGTTGTAGACGAGCCCGGCATCGACCTCCTCGAGCGTCGTGACGATGTATGCCCGATGCCGCCGCGCTAACTCGGAGAGCATGGCTGTGAGCGGTCCGGGAATCGGCTGGGCTCGTTTCGTAAGGGGCATATCGAGAAGCCGGTCCACCACGGTTTCCGAGAGCAGGACTACATCGGGTTTCTCCGCCGCGGCCCGCTCGATCATGCCGCGGATCGCGCTCATGTTCGATTCGAGGGTGTTGGGCGGGCCCGGAATCAGGTGCGTCGTGGCGACGCGTACGACCCGGGGTTTAGGGGCCGCGACCGGCAGCAGCCGGGGGCTCTTCCAGAGCACCGATCCGGCGGTCCACCTGAGGAAGAGTTCCACCGTGACCGAGCGCGCGGCCTGTGGCGCTTGCAGCACCCGGAACTCGCGCCGCCACTCACCGGCTTCGGCGATTCGATCGACGTAGTCCCTCTGAATGGGGGTTGCGCCCTCTTCATCCTTGCACCACGAGAGAATCACGCCGACGCTCACTTCTTCCTTCTGGACGCCGCTCGCCTTACGCAGGATCTCGAAGCTGTAGTGTTGACCCGGGTTGATGTTCCTGACTGTGGTGATCCACTTGCCGTAGCTGCCGAAATTCTCGCCGCGCATCGCGAGCAGATTACCGCCGGCCGACGCGATCACCTCGCCCTTCGCCGCAATCTCCGGTCGCGGAGCCCAGGTCTTCCAACTCTGCGCGCCCTTGTCCGCCACCGCCCGGAAATCGGGATCCCGGATGAGGTTCGGCTCAGCGCACAAACTTACTGTCGCCGAAAGCGCGAAAAACAGAAGGGCACGCTGCACCATAGATTGGCCCATTATCGTTCATTCGATCCGTTCAGCGGCATCCGGGGCTTAATCCTTTGCCCGGCTTGAGAGGGCGGCCCGCCCCGCTGCCCTGCGCCGCCTTCAGCATTTTGCGGCGGGCACGGAACAGCCGGATCTTGATGCAGTTTTGTGTCAGGCCGGTAAGCGCGGACAGTTCGGCCACCGAACAGCCCTGCACTTCTTTCATCAGAAGGAGGACGCGCTCCTGCTCGGAGATGTGCTGCAGCAACCACACCGCGAACTCCCGCTGTTCCAGGCCGTCGTCCACGGGGCGCTGCGGCGCACGGGCGGTGACGAAGACCTGGGCCGGGGACTGGTCGTCCGGCCGGCCGAGATCGCTTTCATAAACGAGCGGCCTGACCTTCTTCTTGCGGAGATAGTCATAGCACTCGTTTACAGTAATCCGATACACCCAGGCCCAAAGGGAGCCACGGGAATCGAAGCGATGAATGCCGAGGTAAACCTTCATGAAGACCTGCTGGGCGATATCGTCCGCATCGTTGTTCCGGTGGAGAACCGCCCGTATCGTGGAAAGCACCTTGCCCTGGTAACGCTCCACGATGCAGCGGAAAGCGGATTCATCGGCAGCTTGCGCACGCCGGACGAGGCCGGCCTCACCGCCGCTCAGGGCGACACGCTCCGGGGTAGGGGTGTAGGTGCGACCGATGACGTCGAGCGGAATTGCGGGCGTCATCGGCGTTTCCTGGCGTGTCCGGCGAGGGCACGGTTCATCCTGAGATCACGTGTGTGCACGGATTGTGAGACGCGGGCTTGCCGGGGCCGCGTTGGTAAAGAACTGTTAAACCGCGGCCTGCCTGGGTCGTTCGTGTGTTTCTGCTGCGAGTGGAACTAGGAAGGTGCAGAGAGGATTAGAATAGATTCCGATGAAAATCCGGTCAGGCGTTGGCGCAGGTCTCTGTGTAGCCGCCTTTTCTCTCCTTGTGCGCCCCTGCTGGGCCGAAGCCGAGCCCGCCACTCTTCTGGCGGGCATACGGAAGCGCGTTGCCGCTGATCATGCGCGGCTGCCGAACTACACGTGCAAGCAGACGATTGAGCGGTCAACGCGTCCCAACGCTTCGAAGAAGTGGACGCCAGTGGACAGCCTGCGGCTGGAAGTGGCCCTCGTCGCCGGCCGCGAGTTGTATGCATGGCCGGGATCGCCGAAGTTCGAGGAGAAGCGGATTGACGAGTTGGTTGGCACCTCTGGGGCGATCGGAACCGGAGTCTTCGCGTTGCAGTTGCGAAACCTGTTCCTGGCGCCGGGCCCAAAGTTCTTCTACGCCGGGGAGGCGCAGGCGAACGGAAGGCGAGCCGTGCGGTTCAATTTTGAGGTCCCGCGCGAGAAGAGCGGGTTCGAGGTGGGCGACGGGCAGCACGGGGCGGTGGTAGCATACGCCGGATCGTTCCTGGCGGACAGCGAGACACTGGAACTGATCCGGCTGGACATCCAAGTCGATGAAGTACCCGCGCCGGTACGGGTGAGGGCGACGCGAGATTCGATCGAGTATGCAAAGGCGCGCATCGGGGAATCGGATTTCCTATTACCGGCGTTGGCGGAGATGATCATCATCGCGCCCGATGGGGACGCGCGAAACATCACTCGGTTCGATGCCTGCCGGCAGTACGTTGGAGAGTCCGTGGTTAGCTTCGGAGACGCGCCCTCAGCCGGGGCAGAAGCCGTGAAGCCGTTCCGGGAAGTGGGACTGCCCGCAGGGTTAGCCGTAGAGATGACGCTGGAGACGCAGATCACCCCGGACGCCGCCGTGGGCGATCCGGTTGAAGGCGTACTGACACGGCCGTTGAAGGGCAAGGACGCGATGCTGCTTCTCCCGAAGGGAGCGCGGTTCACGGGCCGCATCACGCGGCTGGAGAGGCGGCGTGCAGGCGCAGTTCAGTACGGCGTGATTGGGGTGACGTTCGGCCAGGCGGAGGCGCCGGGATTGAAGGCGCAGTTCCATGGAGAACTTGAATCCGTCGGGATCGGCGCGAGGGCGGATTTTCACGTCCCGTACTACAACGGGCCACGCGAGTTCAACATCTGGAGCGGGATCGAGCACGTGACTGCGCCCCCGCAGCCGGACGAAGGCATTTTCTACGTCCGGCAGCAGCAACCGCGGACTGGGAGAAGCTTGCGCATGCTGTGGCGGACCACGCAGCCGCAATAAGTCGCTGCGCCAGAGATGAGAAAGGGCGTGACCAGGAACGCGCCTCTCGGGCTCCCGCCGCGCGCTAACGCTTTAGACCTTCAGTTCCCATCCTTTGCGGGTGATCGGCTTCAAGTACTTGTTCGCCTCCGCGTTGTTGGTGAACCGCAGATTCCTGCTGTCCCAATCGAGTTTGCCCGGCACTCGGAACGCGATCGCAGCCAGCGCCAGCCACTCGGCGTACGGCACCGTGATGCTGAAATCCGAGCAGGACCGATCGCCGCCCTTGCAGGCGCGGACCCAATCGAGCATGTGTCCCGGCGAGCGTGTGAGGAGTTGTGGGGGCAGCACGTACTCCTGCCATCGTGCTGCAGGCAACAGCCACACGCCTTCGCCGCGCTCGCGGGTAGCCATGATGCCCTTGGTCCCAATGAAGACGGCTCCGTTGCCGGTGAGAATGCCGGGTTGGGGGCCTGGGCCGCGATCTCCGAACACCTTGACGCCTGGGCCTCCTGCGCCCACTCGCTCGCCCGACTGCGGGCGGCGGCTGCCGCCAGGAGGCGCGCCAGCCGGACCTCGGCCGCCGGAGCCGCCTCCGCGAAGGAACCGACCGGTCGGACGCCCCTTGTCGGAGAGATTGTCGGCAGCGGGCAGAATGGTTTCGTTTTCCATGCCAGGGACGCGATACACGCCGGCATCCGTTGAGCGCGCCGAGTCGTGGTAATAGAGCTTCACCGGGGGCATACCGCCGCGCGCCGGGAAGTCTAACCGAATGGTCGCGTGATCCGGGAATGTGATGCTGCTGTTGCCCTCGACGCTCAGGCGCTCGACGCTCAAAGGTGCTCCGAGCTGAAGCGCATGGTGGACCGGACCGGCTGCGTGAGTGGCCCAGTTGCCGATCTGCCCGGTGCCGAAGTCGAAGAAGCCTCGCCAGTTGTAGGGCACATACCATGGGCTGAAGGGGCGCATCGCGGCCGCGCCGAGCCAGTTCTCCCAATCCAGCGTTCCGGGAATAGCGCTTTCCGGAGGCGCCTGCTGCAGAGCCGTGGGATGAGTGCCGGGGGTGGTAGAGACGTGCACTTCCGTAACATCGCCGATGGCGCCGGACCAGACAATCTCTGCCGCAACGCGATGACACTCGTGCGAGAATCCCTGGTTCCCCATCTGCGTCGCGACCTTGTACTTCGCCGCGGCCTCGAGGAGCAGCCGCGCCTCCCAAGGGGTCCTGGTGAGCGGCTTCTCGACGTAGACGTGCTTGCCGCGCTGCATGCAGGCCAGTGCGGCGGCAGCGTGCATAAAGTCGGGGATCCCGATGGTGCAGGCATCGATGTTCTTGCCTTCTTTATCGAGCATCACGCGGAAATCGCGGTACACCGGGCGTCCCTGGTACCGCTTTACGTTCTCAGCGGCACGGTCTAAATCGACGTCACACAGCGCGACGATGTTCTCGGTGCGGGCGGCTTCGTTCAGGATGACTCCGCCCTGCCCGCCGCAGCCGATGGCCGCGACGTTCAATTTGTCGTAGTAGGGCTTATAGCCGAGAGCCTTGAGAGATGGCACGCTGCCGAAACCGGCTGCCGGGACGGCGCCGGCCAGGAGCGAGCCGAAGAAGAAGTGCCTTCTGGAGACATTGCCGTATGACATTTTTGGCGTTTACCTTTCAATAGCGCTGCAGGCCGAGCGCGGCATTCGAACCGCCATTATCGCAGTTTGGGATCCGGAACCAACAAGCTCGCACAGGCGTTCGAAGCGCCCTCGATGTCACCGCCCTGTCAATAATTTGTCAGTCCTGGCGGAGCATATTGCCGAAGCGGGAGTTCCGGTCTAATGTTGGGACAGAGGGTTGGGGATGTCAGCAGTCTGTGACACGTTAAGGGCGCAACCGCCTCACCTATCGCCAGCGGACCAGGGTTCGATCTTCTGCTTGTGTCGTGCTCTGGCTGACCACTCCCTGCGTCTTGCTGGGCAAAGATTCGCGGTGATGCCGGGGTGACGCCGGCATCAGGCACGTTTACAGACGAATGTTCGATTCGAGCGAGAAAAACTCGCGTGGCCACCGTTATAGGAGGAGGGTTCCATGGACAACAGAATGCGTCGCCGAGCTCGCGCAGTCCTGGCGAGTCTCGGCGCGTTCGTGATCATTGCCGCGCTCGCGCCCATGCCTGGTGCGAGGGCGCATGTGAAGGATGCCAGAACCACGCTGGATGAAGGGCGGCAGACGTTTCGATTCGACACCTTTGGGGACGAGGATTTCTGGGGCGGACAGCTCCGCCTACATGAGGCGATCGAGGGGGCGGCGCTGGGCGGAGTCGGACCGGGCGTAAGTCCACGCGCAGCGCTGGGTCTCGGCTTGAAGGTGGATGTCGATGCGCTTCCCAAAGACCTTGTGAACAGCTTACGTCGCAATGCCGTCGATCTTGACAGCCCTGCCACCACGCTCGCGCTGATGAAGCTCAACGCTGTCGTCGGCATTACCGGATTCTTCAACTCGAACGGTGCGTTGCAGACGATCGGGATCCAGTGCGCACTCTGTCACTCGACGGTTGACAATTCATTCGCACCCGGAATTGGCCATCGCCTGGATGGCTGGGCCAACCGCGACCTAAACGTGGGCGCGATTATCGCATCTGCGCCGAACCTCGATCCGTTTGAGGACCTTTTGCAGGTGCCGACCGATACGGTCCGCAAGGTGCTCAACTCATGGGGACCGGGTAAGTTCGATGCCGAATTGGTCCTGGACGGCAAGGCGTTCCAGCCTGACGGACGTTCGGCCGCAACTCTGATTCCTCCGGCCTTTGGGCTCGCCGGCGTCAACCTGCATACGTGGACGGCATGGGGCTCAATTCCGTACTGGAACGCATTCGTTGCAGTGCTGGAGATGCACGGGAAGGGGCGTTTCTCGGATTCGCGTTTAAACGATGCCACGCGCTTCCCGATCGCGGCGCGCGTCGGGTTCGCGAATGTGGAGATCGATCCCGACAGCGATCGCGTCACCTCCAAACTGCCGGCCCTGCACGCATATCAGCTTTCACTTACGGCGCCCAAAATCGATCCCAAGCTGGTTGACCAGGAAGCCGCCGAGCGCGGCGACAAGTTATTCAGCGGCAAGGCAAAGTGCAACAACTGCCATACCGAGCCGCTCTGGACCGAGCCCGGCTGGAACGCCCATAAGCCGAGTGACATCTGCATCGATGACTTCCAGGCAAACCGCGCGCCCGATCAGGTCTATCGGACGTCGCCGCTCGGCGGTCTGTTCACGCATCAGAAAGGCGGGTTCTACCACGATGGCCGCTTCGCAACGCTTGGGGACGTTGTCGGGCACTATAACGCGTGCATGGATCTCGGGTTGACGAACCAGGAGACGAACGACTTGATCCAGTATCTGCTCACGCTTTGACCGCCGCGACCAGAGGATTCAGCGAACTCCGGACCATCGCCTCCGGGTCACACTACTTTCAGCCCCAACCACTCTGCTAACAGCCGCAACTCGGCTGTTAGCGCGTTTGCGACCGCCGCCGTCTTCCGCCCTTCGAACCACTTCCCCAGCACCCGCAGCCGCCCGCTGGCGCGATCCGCTTTCAGATCCACCCGCGCCACCAACTTATCCCCGAGCAAGAAAGGCAGCACGTAGAACCCGTAGTTCCGCTTCTCCGGCGGCACAAATATCTCCACCCGGTACTCGAATCCGAACAGCCGCTTAACCCGCGGCCGGCACCAGATCAGCGGATCGAATGGCGAAAGCAGCGCTGCCGCCTCAATCTGTCGCGGCGCCTCCGCGTTCGGATCGAGATACGCCACCTCACGCCATCCCTCAACACGAGCCTCCTGCAATTGCCCCGCCTCCACCAACTCCCGCAAGCGGGGCTTGGCATCCGCCACCGGCATCCGAAAATAGTCCGCAAGGTCCTTCGCGGTGCCCACTCCGTGGGCCCGCGCGGCCTGGAGTAGCAGCGCCCGACGGCCATCGTCGTACTCCACGCGCGCGCAGCGATGTTCTGCCGGGATCAACCGCTCCGTGAGGTCGTAAAGACGCGAGAAATCCGAGCGTCTTCCGGCCGCCGCCAGCGCTCCCCGCAGGAAGTGCGCTTCCAGCACGCCCCGCTGTACCGTGCCGATCCACGCGCCGGGAATCCTCTTCACGGCGCCGTCCGGAGTAGGCAACTCGTCCGCCGCGAGCGGTCCTCGCCGCCGCACCTCTTCGAGAACCCAGGCAGCGTAATCCGCATGCTGTTCCAGGACTTTCGCGAACCCCCACGGGCGCACGCGATCTGTCTCTCGCCGATACCGCAGCAGCGGCCACGTCTCCGCCGGGATGATCGAGATCTCGTGCGCCCAGTGCTCCGCAAACTCGCCACTGACGTAAATCAGCTTTTCAAAGGCCGCGCGGTCGTACGGCCCAACCCGTGAGAACGGCACCATGTAATGGGCCGGGCACACCACGTTCACGCAATCGATCTGCAGCAGCCCCAGCCGCCGGATGGTATCGCGCAAATGCCGGATCGTCGCGCGCCGGGGGCGTGCTTTACCGAAGCCTTGCGCCGCCAAAGCCAAGCGCCGCGCTTCGCCCAAGGAAAGTGAGGTAAGCGTCAAAACTCAATGCTATACGGTTTCCCGGACGCGGCACATCCACGTAACGGGCACGATGTGGCAACTTCGCAACAGCACGCGGCCGAGGTTGTGTTGACGCGATCCAACTTCAGGGTTAGAGTTATCGCTCATATGGTGCTGAGCGAAGAACCTTCGTTTCACCAGAGCGCAGACGCCGTCGCTCCCGAGCGCGTTCCCCAACGTACGCTCTACACCGGCGCCTCAATGCCCGCGATCGGGCTCGGCACTTTCGGCTCCGACCACGCGTCCGCGGACGAAGTCGCCGAAGCCGTCGTGGGCGCGGCGACGGCCGGGTACCGCCACTTCGATTGCGCCTCCGTGTACGGTAACGAGGAGCAGATCGGCCGGTCCTTTTTGCAACTGTCGCACGACGGTCTGCGCCGCGAAGAACTCTGGATCACATCGAAGCTCTGGAACGACAGGCACGCTGAACGGGACGTTATCCCGGCGTGCCGGAAATCCATCGACGACCTCCGGGCAGGTTATCTCGATCTCTATCTTGTGCACTGGCCGTTTCCGAATTTCCACCCGCCCGGATGCACCGTGGATTCGCGCAGCCCGGACGCGAAGCCGTACATTCATGAGAACTTCATGCGGACGTGGCGGCAGATGGAGACGCTGGTCGATATGGGCCTGGTCAGGCACATCGGAACGTCGAACATGACGGTCCCGAAGCTGAAACGCGTGCTCCAGGACGCCCGGATCAAGCCTGCAGTGAACGAGATGGAATTGCACCCGCACTTTCAGCAGCCCGAGTTGTTCGATTTCGTTCGGGCGAACGGGATCGAGCCGGTCGGCTACTGCCCCCTCGGGTCGCCAAACCGCCCGGAGCGCGACCGTACTCCGGACGACACTTCGCCCATCGAAGATCCTGTAATCGTCAAGAGCGCGCTGCGCCTGGGGATACACCCGGCCCTTGTCTGCCTGAAGTGGGCAGTACAGCGGGGGCAAACGCCAATTCCGTTCTCCACCAAGCGCCGGAACTACCTCGCCAATCTGAAGGCGGTGGTCAGCGAGCCTCTTACCGGCCAGGACATGCGGGAGATCGCGGGCATCGACAGGAACTGCCGGATGATTAAGGGGCAGGTCTTCCTGTGGAAGTCCGGACAGACCTGGGAAGATCTGTGGGACGTGAATGGGGAGATTACACCTCCCTAGGGAGGCTTGAGGATTCCAAATGGCAGACACGATGATCGGCGCATACCTGCCCGGTGACAGTACGACGCAATTGAGAGAGGTGCGCGTCCCGGCTCCCGGCCACGGTGAAGTCCTGATTCGAATGAAGGCATCCACGATCTGTGGCTCCGACATTCGCTGCATATACCACGAGCACCTGGGCAAAGGCCCTGAGGGATATCAAGGCGTTATCGCCGGCCATGAGCCCTCAGGTCAGATCGTCGATGCCGGCCCGGGATGCCGAAGGTTCAAGCCGGGTGATCGCGTCATTGTGTATCACATCTCCGGCTGCGGTGTTTGCAACGATTGCCGCCGCGGCTACATGATCTCCTGCACCAGCGGGAAGTACAGGCGCGCGTACGGCTGGCAGCGGGATGGCGGCATGGCGCCTTATCTGCTCGCCGAAGAGAAGGACCTTGTCCTGCTTCCGGATGAGTTGTCGTACGCGGATGGAGCGCAGGTGGCCTGCGGCTTCGGCACGGTCTACGAAGGTTTGATGAAAATTGGCATCAGCGGAACCGACGCGGTGCTCATCACCGGCCTCGGTCCGGTTGGCCTGGCAACCGGCGCCCTGTGCCGCAAGCTGGGGGCGGAAAAGATCATCGGCATCGACGTGATCGAAGATCGTATGAAGCTTGCCTCCGAGCTCGGCGTTTGCGACCACGTACTGAAAGCCGGGCCTGACAACGTCGCGCAGATCCGTGACCTCACGGGCGGAGCCGGCGTCGAACGCGCAGTGGACTGTTCCGCAAGCGCGGCCGCGAGGGCGACGGCAATCCGGGCCACGCGGAAGTGGGGGAAGATCGTCATGCTGGGCGAAGGCGGCACGGTGGAGTTCAACCCGTCGCCCGACCTCATCCATGACCAGAAGACGATCTACGGCTCCTGGGTGACGTCCATCTGGCTAATGGAGGAACTGGTCGAACGGCTGGTCCGCTGGAACCTTCACCCGGCCGACCTCATCACTCACCGGTTCGCTCTCGATCGGGTGGGCGATGCCTATTCGTTGATGGCGTCCGGGAAGTGCGGTAAAGTCGCCGTTTGCTTCGATGAAGAACTGGCAGCTTCGGGACGCGGCGCGGCCCGCGGCGAAACCGTGAGGAGATGAACCAATGCCGATCACGCGAATGAGTGCAAAGAAGAAAAGCCTCTTCATAACCGAGGACGGCGTGAACCTGACGTTCACGTTCGCCCTGGTGAGTTCATTGTTCCTCCTCTGGGGATTTCTGAACGGCATGATCGACGTCATGGATAAGCACTTCCAGGACGAGCTCGGCCTGACGAAGGCGCAATCGGCATGGGTTCAATTCGCGCATTATCTCGGATATTTTCTGATGTCTGTGCCCGCGGGCTGGCTTGCAACCAAGCTGGGTTACAAGGGCGGAATCATCCTCGGTCTTCTCATCGTTGCGTGCGGCGGTTTCTGGTTTGTCCCCGCCACTCAGCTCAACTCGATGGTGCATGACGGGCGCGTGTCGGCAAACATGGCGTTCGTTGCGTTCCTCGCCGGCGTCTGCATCATTGCGACCGGCTTGACGTTTCTGGAGACGATCGCGAACCCCTACACCACCGTGCTCGGCGACAAGCGATTTGCCGCGACGCGCATCAACCTCGCGCAGTCCTGCAATGGGATCGGGTGGATCTTCGGCCCGATCGTGGGCAGCATGTTCTTCTATTCGAAAGACGCGGCTGGCCGCAGCACGGGAAGCGAGACTCTCTATATACCCTATCTGGCCGTCGCTCTCGTCGTAATCGGTCTCGCAGCCATCTTCTATTTCGCCAGGATGCCCGACATCGCAGCTGCCGACGATTATCACCTGGACGACCCCGGAGCCGGCGCATCGCGTTCGATCTGGTCGCATCCGCACTTTGTGCTCGCGGTCGCTGCGCAGTTCTTCTACGTTGCCGCGCAAGCGGGCATCTTCAGCTTCTTCATCAACTACATGACTGCTGAACTTCCCGCCATTCCGGCATCCTGGGAAACCGGAATAAGCAACGTGGCGACCAAGGCCGGGTTCCTGCAAGGCTGGCTGACCGGCTGGTTCCACACGACGCCGGCCGGTGTGCTTGCCCTGAGTGACAAAGGCGCGTCGAATCTAGCCTCGCTGGGTTTTGTCTGCTTCCTGGTGGGCCGCTTTTCCGGCGCCGGGATACTGAGGAGGTTCTCCGCGCACAAAGTCCTCGGACTCTACGCTCTCCTGAATGTCTTCATGACCCTGATCGTTTTCTGCAAACTGGGCTGGGTGTCGGTAGCGTGCGTGTTCCTCAGCTTCTTCTTTATGTCGATCATGTTTCCGACCATCTTCGCGTTGGGGATCTTCGGCCTCGGCGCACGGGCAAAAAAGGCTTCGTCCTATATCGTCATGGCCATCATGGGCGGCGCCATTCTCCCCAAGATTATGGGCGCCGTAGCGGACAAATACGATATGTCCCGCGGGTTCATCGTGCCCATGGTCTGCTTCGTCTTTGTAGCGTTCTATGGCTTCAACTGGCCGAAGTTCAGCAAGGCGGATTCGCTGAACGGTGCGACCGCGTCGGCTGTAGGGCACGGGAGCGAGTAAACGGAGCCCGCCGAAAGGGGATCACTGACCACTCTGGGCAAGAGCCGATCGGGCTGACGCCGGCCTGGGACGCGGGTCCGAAATTGCTATCGGATGCAACTGCCGCTGACGTCAGTCCGCCGAGCGGTGCCGTCAGCGATTCCGGTCGGCGTTGCTGCAGTCGGAACCTAAATCGGGATGATTCGGAGATTGGCCTCTCATAAGTTCGGATCTCGAGGTCGATCTCTGCCGGAGATATGATTCAGAAGGGCAGGACGGGCTGCAACCAACCTCGACGTCGGCCGTAGCAGGTCAGCAGATGAGCTGGTGCGTCACTGAGGCGGACCGACGCAACGACCGCGGCGTTAGCCCGTATCGAGGTAAGGAGCACACGACATGAAGCCAAAGAACACCATTTGCCTCTGGTTCGACAAGGATGCGCATGAGGCGGCGCGTTTCTACTCCGTCACCTTTCCGGATAGTCAAGTCACCGCTGTTCACGAGGCACCCGGTGACTATCCGGGCGGCAAGAAGGGCGATGTGCTGACGGTGGAGTTCACCGTCGTGGGCATTCCCTGTCTCGGCCTCAACGGCGGCCCGGCGTTCAAGCACACCGAGGCCTTTTCCTTCCAGATCGCGACGGAGAATCAGGAAGAGACGCGATCGTCGAAATGGCGGCACGGAAAGCGGGTGCGGTTGGTGCAAGGACCGCTGGGGCGTCTCCTGGGAGATTGCCCCGTGCGCGCTAACCCACGCGCTAGCGGCTGGTGGCGGTGAGGCAAAGCGTGCCTTCGAGGCGATGATGACGATGAAGAAGATCGACATCGCCGCGATCGAGGCAGCTCGGCGAGGCTGAGGTGAACACGCCGACACGGTCTTGTTAATCCTGTATCAGGGGCTACCCGGACCCAATTCGCCGCAACTGTAAAATAGGGGCCGTGCATGCCCGGCTCGCGGCGCGGACGCATCCCCGAACTGTCAAACTCCTGCCGCCTCCCCGGCAGCCGGGGGAACCCTCATCGGATTAGGGCCAACCACTTCGGATACCGAGATCCGCTACTCAGAAGCTGGGCAGATGCCCTCAACAAGAGCACGAGAGATGCCCTTCGTTCGACTCGCGCCTACGCGCTCCGTGTTCACCACCTGGAGCGAATTGCACCCGCCCAGCATACGATGGATGAAAAAACTATTCATTACGGTGGAAATTGTTTCCCGATAAACATGGAT
>DATMXS010000453.1:0-2639 GCA_035561355.1 Bryobacteraceae bacterium
GTCGGCCTTGTCAGTGACTTCCCACGTAAAGCCTTCTCCGGTACGTCCGAAGTGGCCGAATGCCGCGGTCTTGCGGTACACCGGGCGGCGAAGTTTCAGGTGATCGATCATCCCCTGCGGGGTGAGCGGGAAGTTCGCGCGAACCAGCTCTACCAGGCGTGTCTCCTCGATGGCGCCCGTACCGAACGTGTTCACGAGCACGGACACCGGCTCGGCGACACCGATCGCATATGCGAGCTGCACTTCGCAGCGCTTCGCCAGTTTCGCGGCAACGATGTTCTTAGCGATGTACCGGGCCATGTAGCAGGCCGAGCGGTCCACCTTGGTGGCGTCCTTGCCGGAGAAGGCGCCGCCGCCGTGGCGGCCCATGCCGCCGTAGGTGTCCACGATGATCTTGCGGCCCGTGAGCCCTGTGTCGCCGTGCGGTCCGCCGATGACGAAACGGCCGGTCGGGTTGATGTGGAACTTCGTGTTCGCGTCCACCATGTCCGCCGGGAGGATCGGGTCGATTACGTGCTTGCGGACGCCCGCGCGAACCTCTTCGATCGGGATGTCGTCGTGCTGGGTGGAGACCACCACCGCGTCGATGCGGGCAGGCTTGCCATCCACGTACTCCACACTAACCTGGCTCTTGCCGTCCGGACGCAGGAACTTTACTTCGCCGCTCCGGCGGACTTCGCTCAAGCGCTGCACCAGCCTGTGCGCAAGCGTGATCGGCAGAGGCATCAACTCAGGGGTTTCATCGCAGGCGTAGCCAAACATCAGGCCCTGGTCGCCCGCTCCGCCGGTGTCCACGCCCATCGCGATGTCACGCGACTGCTTCTGAATGGCATTGAGGACGCCGCACGTGGTGGAGTCATAGCCCCACTCGGCGTTGCTGTATCCGATGTCGGCGATGGTCTCCCGCGCGATCTTCTGGACGTCGAGGTGGACGTTCGGAGCCGTCGTGATTTCACCGGCCACGACGCACAACCCGGTCGTAACCAGTACTTCGCAGGCGACCCGGCCCATCGGGTCTTCCGCCATTACGGCATCCAGAACGGCGTCCGAAATCTGATCCGCTATCTTGTCCGGATGCCCTTCGGTAACGGATTCTGAAGTGAAAATGTACCTGTCAGCCACCTGATCGTCCTCCAATGGAGAGGGTTCCACCCTTTAGTACTCCGCCTCGGTTCTGCGCACGCCGGGTGTCCCCGCGAAGCGAAGTCTCAAGTTTATCGGAGGGAGATGAACGCGTCAATTGGACTTACCGGCAGGCCGGCACGCGCGGATCCCCTACGAATCCTTCGATCTGCAATCTTAAACCGATGATACCCCAGGCGCGTCTAATGGTTTATGGCGCGCCGCATCGTCTATTTACTTCTATTGGTCCTTGCGGGGCTCACCGCCGCCAGTCCCGAGTACCTCAGCGCGCAGCGGAAGATTGACCGCCTCCGCGCCGATCGCGTCCCGGCGGGCTCCAAAGTGACGCTGACGCCCGCCGAACTGAACGCCTACGTGCGCGCCCAAGCACCCACCATAGCCCGCGAGGGCATCCGCGATCCGCGCATCGAACTGGGCGACAGCCGTGCCACGGCGCACGCGTACATTGATTTTCCCAAGCTCCGCCGCTCACAAGGCCAACCGATGGGCTGGTTCCTTTCGCGGCTCCTTTCGGGTGAACGGCCGGTCCGGGTGGAGGGGCGAATCGTCTCGAGCGCCGGACGCGCGACCGTGGAGGTGGACCGGGTCGAGGTCTCCGGCATCCCGCTCACCGGCAGCGCCCTGGATTACGTGATCGACAACTACCTGCACTCGTATTACCCGGAAGCGAAAATCGGCAAGCCGTTCGACCTAGCGCACAACATCGACAAACTGGAGGTGCGCCCAAGCGGTGTGGACGTTCTGGTGGCGAGTAGCCCATCCAAGTGGCGAAAGGTCGCCCAGACGCCGAAAGCGGCGGCAAGGCGATAGCCGGACAGGCCCCCATCTACTCGTACCTCCTAAGCTGGGAGTCAGAGGGCGGACGATGAAATCGAGCCTCGGCGTAGCGCTGGCACTGGCATCCGTAATTCCCCTGCATGCACAGCCGCGGGTTGGGGAGAACCGTGTCACGATCAATGGGCGCGAGTGGGCCGTCGAATTCATCCCTGCGATGAACGTCCCGGCCGCCGCGAACACCGGTCTTCTCTTCCTTGCAGGTGCTTCCGATTGGCAGGGGCCTGCGCGCCCGGCGGCGGACGCAATCGCTCACTTTGGATACAATGTGTTCCGCATCGATCCGGCCGCCCGCCCCACGCCAGCCGATATTGCCGCCCTCGCCACGTGGTCGGCGGGACGCACCGGCCGAAAGCTGATGCTCGGCGCGTGGGGCAAGGGAGCCTCGCCGGCAATCCTCGCCGCAGGCCAGCCGAAAACCAGCGAATGGTGCCCGGGGCTCGTACTTATCGCAGCTGCACCCGACCCCGTGGCCTCCGCGGCGCTGGTTCAGGTCTCAATCCCACTGCTCTTCATCCAGTCCGCAACCGGCGAACAGATCGTCAACCGGCTGGCAACCGCAGTTGGAGGACCGAAGCGGGTGATGATCGTTCCCGCCACGGACGATAACTTCGGGGGCGGACAGGCTGTTCTGTTTGAGTCACTTAGGTCCGGGCTCGCCT
>DATMXS010000454.1:0-7066 GCA_035561355.1 Bryobacteraceae bacterium
GGACGGTCAGGCCACCCACTCCCGAATCGAACACACCAACGGGTTCGCGGAGATCGTGGATGACTCGCTCGACGGCGGGAGGAAGATCCGAAAGGCTCACCTTTCAGAGTAGCAAGCGGACCGCGCTGTGGAACGCGCCACTCCAGGCGCGAGGCGCTCAGAAGCGCGCGTTCCACGTTCTCACCGGTGCTGTGCGAAAGGCGCCGGACCTGATCACCCTCTGCGAGACGAACCCGCGCGGGTGGCCCGCAACGTGTCGAGGGTTTGTACGTTCGCCTGCGCCGTGGCGGGAAGGGGGACAGGAGCGTCCACCAGTTCCGCCATCGCGTAAGCGGGCATCCCCTCGGCCTCCTTGAGGAACGTCATCCTGCCGAGTTGGGCATCGAAGTCAACTTTGATCCAGTCGCCACCCCGAACCTGATCGGTAGCGATCAGGTTCGACATCGGCTGCACGAGGTGCCGCTCGATGGATCTCTTCAGATGCCGTGCGCCGTACTTCACATCCGTCCCTTCCGTAAGGAGAAAGTCCTTCGCGGAGGGGCTCAGAGTGAAAATGAACGGACTCGGTCCGGACGAGTTGAAAATGCGCTGCTGCACCATCCTTAACTCAATGTCCAGTATTTTCCGGAGCTCGCTATCGCCCAGCGGCTTGAACACCACGACTTTATCCAACCGGTTCATGAACTCCGGCGTAAACTTACGCCGGGCCGCTTCGACGCCGGCATCCGTGATCTTGCCGGCGATCTTGCCGTCCACCGAACCAGCCTTCTGCGTTGTGTTCACCATGGTGAAGCCGAGCCGCGGAGCCATGATGTTATTCATCTCGGTGGCGCCGAGATTGGAGGTCATGAAAATCATCGCCCTCGAGAAGTCCACCCGGCGGTTGTCGCCTAGCGTGAGGTTGGCTTTATCGAGTATGCCCAGCAGCAGGTTCCAGAGCGAATCGCTGGCTTTCTCGATTTCGTCGAACAGGACGAAGGAGATCTTGCAGCGCTCCGTGTGGTATTGGTTCAGCACTTCCTGGCTCAAGAGTGGATGAGTCTCGCGATGGCCGAGGTAGCCCGGAGGCGAGCCAATCAGCTTCGCGATCTCGTGGCTGTGCTGGAACTCCGCGCAGTCGATCTTGATTACTGCCCGGGGATTCGCGATCAGCGCTTCCGCCGTGGCCTCGACGATCCGGGTCTTCCCGGAACCAGTCGGTCCCAGGAAGAGGAAATTTCCAATGGGACGGCCGGGCGCGGTCATGCCCGTAAGGTGCATCTGGTAAATGTTAACGATTTGGTCAATTGCCTCATTTTGCCCGACGATGAACCTGCGGAGGCTGCCATCGAGTTGCTCCGCATCGCGCCCAGTCTTCGTCGGATCCAGTGGAATATTTAGCCGAACCATTGTTTGTTTCTCCCAAGCTCCCTTGCCCGCTCTCTGTTTTCCTAGCGAGCAATCGTTGGGCCAAAGCGAACGGGAAGCCATAGGTACGCTGGCCGCCGTTATCATGCAACAACTTACACGTTTGTTTCGTGGTGGCGCCTCCGCTTTATCGAAGCGCGGTAGGGCCGGATCGGAGTAATTTCTTCTTGAAGCCTTCCGCGCGTGTTCGCGAACCTATTTCCTGGGGCGACTGGGTCGCACTTCCACCCGGCTGATGAGCGTGCGCTCCGGCATGCGCAGGATGTCCAAAACGATGCGGGCAACATCGGCGGGCGCGATCTTCCAGTCCGCTTCGCCGCTCATGAACTCCGTGGCGACGCTCCCCGGCATCACGTAGGAGACCCGAACGTTGTCGTAGCGATGGTCCAGCATCATCGCTTCGCTGAAGCCGTTCAGTCCGAATTTCGACGCGTTGTAGGCCGCGCCCCCGGCGATAGGATTCTTGCCGGCCAGGCTGCTGATATTGACGATGAAGCCGCCCCCGCGCTTGCGGAAACGGGACAGGGCTTGGCGGGAACAGTAAAAGGTACCGTTCAGGTTCGTGTCAATTACCGAATGCCATTCTTCAACCGTCATTTCTCCTACCGGCTTGAACAGGCCGACGCCGGCGTTATTGATGAGGATGTCGAGGCCTCCCAAGTGCTTGTCCGCCCAATCGAAAAAGGCTGCGACCTGTTCAGGATTCGAGACGTCGCAGGCCTTGGCGATACAGAGCCCGCCGGAACTCACGAGCTCGTCCACCGCGCGGCGGCACGCTTCGTCAGACCTGCCGCAGATCGCTACACCGGCTCCCTCGTCCATCAGGGCCTGAGCGATCGCCCGCCCGATTCCGCGCGTTCCACCCGTCACAACCGCAAGCTTCCCATCGAGGCATTTATTCATCATTGGCTCCAGTCGCGTGAAATTCCGTTCATAATTATTATCAGGGTTGCTTCATCTCCGGGGGGACACTTGATCTCACTTCGCGATTACGACCGTACGGTCCACGAGATCTTCGATTTCGTGGACCGGGTCGTCAAGACTATGCAGGACTCCGGCGCCGATTACCGCATCGTTGGCGGCATCTCGGTGTTCCTGCATATCGCCCAGGTGGACCCGACGCACGCGCGGCTATCCCGGGATATCGACATCGCTGTGAAGCGTGGAGATCTTCCCAGCATCCAAGCAGCGGCGGAGCGGAACGGTTTCGAGTACAAGCAGGAACCGAAACACGGGCAGGATACGTTCACCCTGATCGATCGCCAAAACGGCAAGCCGCGCGCGGACGTACACCTCATCATGGCCGGAGAGAAAGCTCGTGAGGACCACCCGGAGCCTGTGCCGCCAATCGGGGAGATCTGCCTAACCGCCGATGGCGTGAAGATCGCGCCCCTTTTCGACGTGGTGCACATGATGCTTTCGAGCTATAGGCTCAAGGACCGCGTGCACGTCCAGGACATGGATTCCAGCGGGCTGATCAACGGCGAAGTGGAGTCGCGGTTGTCGCGGGTGTTGCGGGACCGCCTCGCTGAGATACGCCGCGCGGAATAGCGGAGTTCGCTCGACCGGCAACTGCCCGCTCTCAACCGCTATAATCCGTAGTTCTATGAAATACCGCCATCGCGTTCTCGCGATGCTGTTCCTGCTGTCGATCATCACGTATATCGACCGCGTCTGCATCGCCGCGGCCGGCCCACGGATGCAGGCCGATCTCGGCATCTCGCCTGAGCGCTGGGGTTGGGTGACGGGCGTCTTCGCCATCGCCTACGCCGTCTTCGAGATTCCCACTGGAGCGATGGGTGACCGCAGGGGGCCGCGCAAGATCCTCACGCGCATCGTGATCTGGTGGTCTGCATTCACGACCCTCACCGGCGCCGTTTCGAACTACGTCGTGCTCCTTATCGTGCGGTTTCTGTTCGGGGCGGGGGAAGCGGGTGCGTATCCCAACAGTTCGTCTTCCATCTCGCGCTGGTTCCCGAAAACGGAGCGGGCGCGGGCTTCCGGCATTGTCTGGATGGCGAGCCGCGTAGGCGGCGTGCTTACGCCGTTCATCGTGTACCCCATCCAGGCGCGTTGGGGGTGGCGGGCGTCATTCTTCGCTTTCGGTATCCTCGGCGTGATTTGGGCCATCGGCTGGTACATCTGGTATCGCGACACACCTGAGGAGAAGAAGAGCGTCAGCAAGGCCGAGATCGAGGAGATCCACGCCGGACAGGCGGTCACCGTTTCCGCCACACATCATGGCCTACCCTGGGCGCACGTGCTGAGGCGCAGCCAGTTCTGGCTGATCCTGCTGATGTACCACACGTATTGCTGGGGGTCGTACTTCTTCGTTTCGTGGCTGCATACGTTCCTGGCGAGGGGCCGCGGGTTTACGGAAGGGGACCTGCTGAGATACTCTGCGCTTCCGTTCCTGTTCGGCGGCTGCGCAACGCTGCTCGGTGGCGTGACGAGCGATTACCTGACGAAGAGGATCGGCATCAAGTGGGGGCGACGCATTGTGGGCGCCACGGGGCTTTCACTCTCGGGCGTTTTCATGATCTCCGTGCTCTTCACGCAGGATAAGGTCGCGAGCGTGCTGCTGCTTTCACTCGCTTACGCCGGCTCCGACTTCATGCTGCCGGTGGCATGGGCCGTGTGCCTGGACGTCGGCCGGAAGCACGCCGGCGCGGTCAGCGGCTCGATGAACATGGCCGGGCAGTTCGGCTCCTTCCTATCCTCGGTCGCGTTCGGATATCTGATCAAGTCATTTGGCACGTTCAATGCGATTTTGCCGCCAATGGCGGCTATGTTGATAGTGAGCGCGGTGCTGTTCCTGTTCATCGATCCGACCAAGGAACTGGTGCCCGAAGAAAAAGGTGTTTGAGGTACTCGAACACACGGCGGATATCGGCTTCCGGGCGCGCGGCCGCACAATCGAGGAGACCTTCGAGGCAGCGGCGGCCGCGCTGGTGTCCATCGCGATGGAAACGGATGCCATTGAGCCTCGCGAAACCTATCCCATCGACGCCGTCGGAGAAGATCGCGAAGCGCTGCTCGTCAACTTCCTGAACGAGGTTCTCTGGCTTCATGACGGCCGGCGCATCGCGCTGCAGCGCTTCCGTGTTCTCTCACTTACAGGCGAATCCGTTCGCGCGGAGGCTGATGGCGAGCCGTTCGATGCTGCCCGCCACGCGGCGAAAGTCATCGTGAAGGCCGTCACGTATCACCAGTTGCGGATCGGGAACGACAAGAGCGGCTGGTGGTGCGAGGTGTATCTGGATATCTGAACGGAGAATCCAGAATGCTAGAATGCAGCAGGCAGATAGCCGCCTCTGTCTCCGGGGAACGGGTCGGCCTTTTGATCTGTCGTCTGGCAGCCGTTCCGCTTCTGGAGCCCCTCGCATGCCTGCTGCGTGTTTGCAGCCTCCCGCCTTCTGCATTCGGCGTTCTGCATTCTAGCCTGTAGCATCCTAGAAGTGGGCACTGATGATTCCAATCCAGCAACTCGATGAGGTCCGGCACTTAATTCCACGGGACGAGGGGCGGGGGATGCGGACCGACGTCATGGTGTACGCGAGCGCCGCGCTGATCGGGCAGATCCGTAAGGACCTCTCGCTCGAGCAGGCCATGAACGTGGCCACGCTGCCGGGCATCGTCGGGCCGAGCCTGGCGATGCCGGACATCCACCAGGGCTACGGATTCCCCATCGGCGGCGTCGCCGCGACGGACTGGGAGCACGGCGTGGTTTCCCCGGGCGGCGTCGGATTCGATATCAACTGTGGCGTGCGCCTCCTCCGAACGTCGCTCACCCTGGAGGAGGTGCGGCCGAGGATCCGTGAACTCGTTCAGCAATGCTTCCGTGACGTGCCCTGCGGAACGGGCGGGGAAGGGCCGGTACGGATCGGCAAGGCGGAACTCGAACGCGTGCTCGTGAACGGGGCCAGGTGGGCGGTTGAGAGCGGGTACGGCGAGCCGCGGGATGTGGAGTATTCCGAGGAGAGCGGCAGGCTGGAAGGCGCGGATCCGACAGCGGTGTCGGAACGTGCGAAGGAGCGCGGCAAACCGCAACTCGGGACTCTGGGCAGCGGGAACCATTTTCTTGAAGTGCAGTATGTCGAGGCCGTACACGACAAGGCGGCCGCTCGAGCCTTCGGCATCGAAGCAGGGCAGGTTTGCGTACTCGTTCATTGCGGGTCGCGCGGACTCGGTCACCAGGTCTGCACGGATTACCTGGCGCAAATGGGCGCGGCGATGCGGAAGTACAATATCTCGCTGCCCGACCGCCAACTCGCCTGCGTACCTACGCAATCCGTGGAAGGGCAGGCGTATCTCGCTGCGATGCGGGCAGCGGCGAACTTTGCCTGGGCGAACCGGCAATGCATTCTGCACTTTCTGCGCGGGGCGATTCGGAAGGTGTTCCCTTCAGAGGTACAGATCGACCTTGTGTACGACGTTTGCCACAATATCGCGAAGCGCGAGGAGCATGAGGTGGATGGCCGGGAGCGCGATGTGCTGGTTCACCGGAAGGGCGCCACACGGGCGTTCGGTCCGGGGAGCCGCGACGTGCCAACGAGCTACCGGCAGATAGGCCAGCCAGTGCTGGTTCCCGGGAGTATGGGGACCGCCTCGTGGGTTCTCGCCGGCGCGGAGGGTGCGATGACGGAGACGTTCGGGAGCGTGTGCCACGGGGCTGGGCGCCTGATGAGCCGGACGGCGGCCAAGAAGGGCCGGGATGCGCGAGAAGCGCAACGGTCTCTGGAGGAGCGAGGCGTGGTGGTGCGTAGTGAAACGCGGGACGGAATCCTGGAAGAACTCCCGAGGCCTACAAGGATGTCGATCAGGTGATCGAAGTGGTGCACGCTGCGGGCTTGGCTCGCAAAGTAGCTCGCCTCCGCCCGATGGGTGTCATCAAAGGCTAGCTAGCGGCTGTTTCGAGCGGTCACGCTACGTTTCGCCTGGGTCTGGACTCGGGCTGGCTCAGGGCTGCTTCGTCGGAAGCTCCCTGGAATATCGAAAGAATGCCTGCTGCCCCCATCAGAATGATGACCACCACTGCGGCGAGTTCTGTCATAGCGTAGCCTCTGCTGCGATTATAGATGTCACCCATTTATAAAAGCACGCTAATTCTGCGGTGTGAATCAGCGGTTCCCCTGAGAAGCGCCTCAGAAAGTACCTTGCGGCGGATCCAGTACGACAGTACTGGGTCGCGCAGACCTGTCAGGCCTACTTCGAATCCGCCGATATGTTCCAGGCGAACAGCGCGCCGATGGCTGTAAAAGGAAGGAAGAATGCGTGCGGCTCAGGGTCAGTCGCGAGCCAAGATACCAAGAAAACGACAGTTGAGGCCCAGATCAGGTGCCACTGGCCTTTGGTGGGATGCCACATCATTTCAGAACTCCATAGCAGCGCGCGCTGTGCCCGCCAGGAAGTACCCGCCCGGTTCGCGCCCACATTGTTGCGTTGAATTTACGCCCATAGTACCATGCCCCACGGCGTTTCAACCTTAATCTAACTTCATCAAAGTACAAGACTTACGATCCTTAATGGAGTCATTTGGGAGGTCGTTCGAGGGGCAGGCCGCGGCGCAAAAACTAACCGCGCCGCGGCCTGCCGGGTCGGTCTTACTGGATGTACACCTTCACGGCCGGACTGCACGTGCGCTCGGCGCTCGTCAGGC
>DATMXS010000455.1:0-4454 GCA_035561355.1 Bryobacteraceae bacterium
GTGCTGGATTCCTGCGCCGTTCTCATTCACCCGGGACGTGAACTCGGAAAGATAGCGCTCCTTGTGGAACTGGAAGCTTTTCTCAGCCGAAGTGCGCCCATCCGAGTACTCGAACACGATCCCGAGGCGGTCAGCGCTGGGGCGGATTGCCCACAGAGCTGAGTTCAGGTCGGCCGAGGGCTTCTGGCCCTTATAGGCCAGCGCGAACGGATAGCCCACCTTCGCGGCGCCGGAGGGATTGACGAGGTCGAGCGGCTTGCCCGCGCTATCGCGGTATTTCTTCAGCAGCCAGCTCCGCACCACCGCGCCCCGGTTTGAGAAGGTGATGCGGTACACGTCCGTCTCGATCGTGTACGGCTCTTCCTTGGCTGCGGCGACGGGCGCCTTCGCGACCGGCTCACGGGCTTGCGTGATCTCTTGCTTCGTTTCCGGCGCGCTCTGGGCCGCCTGCTCCGTCTGCGGAGCGGGATTGGCCGGAGCGGCCGACCTCTGGGGCGCCTGCGGAGGCGCGAAGGTCCGGTAAATGTAGGGCGTGGCGAACAGGATCGCTCCCATTAGCAGAAACGCCAGGAGCATCCGCTTTTCCATCGCCGGTTCGGCGTTGGGGGATTTTTGAGGGCCGTTGATGCGATCAGCCATTTGATTTCAACTCGGAATTACTACTGCACCGGATCGTACCCGCCGGTATGGAATGGATGGCACCGGAGTAACCGCTTGACGCCCAGCCAGACGCCGCGCGCCGCGCCATATTTGCCAACCGCCTCCGCCATGTACTCCGAGCAGGTCGGTGCGAACCGGCAGGCGGAAGGCAGGGCGGGTGAGAGGAACCGCTTGTAGAAACGAAGCAGCGCAACCACTATGAATTGCATCGCGTAAACAGGCGCTCCACTTCTTTCAGCAGGTCCTCGAACGGCGCTTCGCGTGCCGCCCGCCGCGGATTGATCACGATCTGCCACTGTGGAGCGAGCTGATCGAAACGCAGCCGGACAGCTTCGCGGACCCGGCGTCTAATCCTGTTTCGCACCACGGCTTTGCCGAGTGCGCGTGGGACGGTAAACCCCACCCGTGGTCCTGCGGCTTCGGGCAACCGCAGGCAAAAAGCTGCAAAAAATGGACCCGATACTCGCGTTCCGTGGTCATAGACTCTGCGGAACTCCGTAGACTTCAGGATCCGGGCGCTCTTCGGAAAGGGTTGGGTTTTCAGGGGCTGCCGGGCTATTTCGAGTTCGAAAGTCGGACTTGGCGCTCGTCGCTGACGGTCAGCTTCCACCGGCCCTTGGCCCTGCGGCGCGCCAGGACAGCGCGCCCGTCCTTTGTCTTCATTCGCGTCAGGAATCCGTGCGTTTTCGCGCGGCGACGGTTGTTCGGCTGAAATGTGCGTTTTGGCATCTTTGTGTCCGAGCGGAACCGCTCGCAAGCACAGTCCTGCCTCCGAGCTCACAATTCCACTGAAATCACAGTATAGCAAGGCGCCCGTGCGGTTTTGGCGCGGCAGGCTCCAAAGGGAGGGACACTCCCGGTTCCGCTTCAGGCGAACGCCACCCGCCTTGTCAGAGAGCTGACGCACGGCATATACCTATAAACAATATTAATCCCGTTCCAGCATTTGCGCGCTTACAATTGGACCCCAAGGAGGGCCGATGAGGCTTGTAGCTTACCTGCTCACGGCTTGCGTCATTGCGACTGCTCAACCGGCATCGGTGCGCGGACGCTTCTTCCCGGCGAAGCCTTCTGTCAAAGGCAGCCTTGCCAAGCTCGATGCGGACCAGCTCAAGTTGAGGATGACCGCCTTGACGGAATTGCTGGCAGCCGCGGCGTCGCCATTCGAAGGCTGTGACGCAGTTGCCGCCGTGCGTATATCGGCCGATCCCCAAGGCGCCGGCGCGCTGCAGGGGGCGGTGACAGGCACTGCCGAGATAACCCTCCGCCCGGCGCGAGGTTCAAAGCGTGAGCCGGAATCCCTCACATTCCGCATCAATGCGCTCGATGCGGTACTGGGCCGCCCCTATCTCACCGATGAATCGGGTGAGATGTACATCGAGCTTGCCCCTGTCGAGACCATTGGCGGGCATCACTTGTACCGCCGAAGCGGCCAGGGCAGCCCGGTGCTGGTCATCACGCGTCCCGGCCTACCCGCATTCCGGCCCGTAACCCGCGAGCGCGTCATCCGTGCGCGCCTGGCCGAGGCATCTCGCCTTTTCGAACAGATGTCGAGTGCGGGCGAAGCTGCCGCCGCCGCCGCGGCGCAGGCGAAGGAGCGGGTGGCCGCACTCACCGCGGAACTGTCCGCCACTTCCGCCGCTGAACTCGCTGCGCCGGCTGAAATCGGGGGAGACACGCGAGTTTCCGGCCTGACCGACCCCGGCGCCGAGGGCGCGCGCCGCGTGGTGGGCATACTGCCGCTGTCGGATCCGTCGCTTTCCGGCGCGATCCGCATTCTTACGCTGGAACACTCGGACGCCTTCGGGCATAGGCCGGAACTCGAGGCCATCCGCCGCAAGGTGGACCTTGCCCGCGCGGTTAAAATCATGGAGTAGATGCCGCCCGTTCTCACCATTGGCCACTCCACACGCACGTTCGACGAACTCGCGCGATTGCTCCGCCATCACGGCGTCGCGCGCCTCGTCGATGTCCGGACGGTGCCCCGTTCACGGCGGAATCCGCAATTCAACCTCGACGCGCTGGCCGAAGCGCTTTCGGCGCAGGGGATGGCATATACCCACATGGCGGGCCTGGGCGGGCTCCGGAAGCCGCGGGCCGATTCGCCCAATGCCGCGTGGCGCAACGAATCCTTTCGGGGCTATGCCGACTACATGCAGACCTCCGCTTTCGCCGAGGCGCTCGCTGAGTTGATTGCAGTGGCCGGGCGCGAACAGGTGGCCATAATGTGCGCGGAAGCCGTTCCGTGGAGGTGCCACCGTTCGCTGATCGCGGACGCGCTCTCAGCGCGCGGCGTCGAAGTGCGCCACATCATGGGGAACCAGGCGCCGCAGCCGCACGCCGTCACGCGATTCGCCCGCGTGGAGGGCCAGACCGTGACGTATCCTCCCGAGCAGCCCGGATTGGACCTGGAGTAAGCAGCCGTCAGGGGCAGGCGACACCGTCCGGCAGTCCCGCCGCCCGCGAATTCTTGAGCGCGCCACTTTACCGATAGGGCTGTTTACTGACCCTAGGCATCAGCCGTGCAGATCGAGCTACAGTGAGGACGAACTTGGAGGTGCTCTGTGAGCCGAGGTCAGGGGTGGTCTTCTGGGTTGACTTTCGGCCATGGCTGTTCGGCGACGTGGCATCGCTACCGTGACACTCGGCGCATTCTCACGACAACGGCTGCGCTGGTCATGGCGAGTGCCTTTACGTCCTTGAACGCCCAAACCGAGGCGGCTAGGCCCGAGTACCAAATCCGGACGGTGGTCACGATGACTTCAGGGAACCAGGCTCCCGCCGCTCCGTCAAGAACCGTTATCCGGGTGTACTTCGGCCGGAGTGACGGCTCTCGGGGTCAGCAAACGACGGAGGTCTATAACGGTCGCCCTTGTACATCGACTACGTTCCAGGATGTCGGGACGGGGCGGGACATCACAAGATCGGATTGCGTGAAGATGAAAACGACAATCCCGCTACGCCCCGGTGCGTTCAACGGCGAGGTGGAAACGACGTGCTCGGATAAACTCGCCGACGCTCACCTCTCAGGGAACGAACAAATCCAGGGGTTGAGCGTTGAGAAGATCGAGAGTGACGACGACGAGGCGAAGGCGACCGTCTATGCCGCTCCACTGCTGGGCTGCTTGCACGTGCGATCTGCCTATTACTGGAAAGGGCCAGACGGCAAGGTGGTTTCCTCTACAGTCGAAGAGCCTGTCGAAATCAAGCTCTCCGCACCAGACCCGAAGCTCTTCGAGGTTCCACCAGACTACCGTGAGGTCACGCCGGCAGAGCGAAAGAATGCAATGGCAAGGTACTTCGATGGCAAGCCTGACCGCTGACGCAGAGACGTTGCAGTCACCGCAACCAACGCAATCACCGCCGCGCGCAGCCCGACAAATTCGTGCTGATCGATAAGGTGACCTTCGCGGATATTTGGACCGCCGCAGTCACCGTGCCGGTCCACTCCGCCGGTATATCCGAACTACAAACGGCACGCGAACCCTCTTCTCACAGCTTCTTCCGCAGTGCCTCCGCGAAGTTCTCGGGACGAAAAGTGGGCCGTACCCAAACTGGCTTCGGCGACAAATGCGGGCGAACCGTGAAGTGCCGGGACTCGCGAACTTTTCCGGTTCCACCGCGACGATCAAAATATCTCTCGGTTTTTCAGCAACTTGCCTTTCGTAATTTCGGAGTGCAGCCCCCGCTGATGTTAGGCTCTAGTCGGCTGGCATCGCGCGGCACTCCGTGGCTGCCCTCGCCCGCCACGAAGCCGCCGCGCGCCGCGCGTTCGACAAAGCGCTCGCCAACCT
>DATMXS010000456.1:0-22096 GCA_035561355.1 Bryobacteraceae bacterium
ATCCTGCGGCAAGCGCATCCGAAGACGCCGATCGTGCTCGTTGAGAACGTCCGTTACACCAATCTGCAGTTCTCAGCGGAGCGGCGGAAGCTCGTCGATGGCAAGAACGAAATACTCAAGAGTGTCTACGACAGATTCCGCAAGGAAGGCGACCGCAACGTTTTCTATGCGCCGTCGGACCATTTGCTTGGAAACGACGGCGAGGCGACCGTCGATGGCACACACCCGACCGATTTGGGATTCTCGCGTATGGCCGACGTGATCGCAAAGGTGCTGAGTCCTTTGGTGCGCAAGCGATAGGCATTGAGTTCACCGCGCGCACGGCCACTATGAAAAGATAGGACCGCATGGGCCGCACGTAGTGTGCCACGTCGCCGTGTGCGGCAACCCAGTTTCGGAGACCAGCCAATGGACCCAATAACGCCACGACGCACTTTTCTAAAATCAATCGCCGCGACGGCCGCGGCTTCCTCGTTCCTGAATCTCAATCCGCGCGCACTCGGCGCCAACGATCGCATCAACCTCGCTCTCATCGGCGGACGCAACCAGGGCAAGCACGTTGCCCTTCGCATGATTGGCCAGGGCGCGCGTATCGCCACGTTCTGCGATATCGATCAGGCGATCCTCGACAAAACATCCCCCGAGCTTGAAAAGGCGCAGGGAGTGCGTCCGAAGCACGAACGGGACTTCCGGCGCATCCTCGACGACAAGTCCATCGATGCCGTCGTCATCGCCGCCCCGGACCACTGGCACACCCACATGAGCTTGCTTGCCTGTGCCGCCGGCAAGGACTGCTACACCGAGAAGCCGCTCTCGCAAACCATTCACGAAGGCCATCTTATCCGCGACGCCGCCCGCAAGCACAATCGTATCGTCCAGGTCGGTACGCAGCGCCGCAGCTTCGATCACTTCATGAGCGCCGCCGAGTATGCGGCATCCGGCAAACTGGGCAAGATCTGCCACATGAAGGCCTGGATCTCGCAACTGCGCGAATCCATCGGTACGCCCCCGGACAGCGATCCGCCCTCGACCGCCGACTACGATCTTTGGCTCGGGCCTGCTCCCAAGCGTCCGTTCAACGTCAACCGCTTTCACTACAACTGGCGTTTCTTTTGGGATTACGGCAACAGCGAACTGGGCAACCAGGGCGTCCACGTACTCGACGTCGCCCTGATGGCGCTCGCAAAGATGAAAGGCCCGACCCAGTGCCTGCCGCGGCGCGTCTCAGCCACCGGCGGTATCTACTGGCTCAAAGACGCCAAGGAAGTGCCGGACATCCAGACCGTCAACTTCGACTACGGGGATATGCTGCTCACCTTTGAGTTGCAGAGCTTCTCGAAGAGCCGCCCCACCGAGGGCGCCTGGGCCGGGACGGCATTCTATGGTTCGGAAGGCACGCTTGTTGCCGTGGGTGACGGCTGGAAGGTATTCGGGGCGGATGGCAAGGTCGTGACGCAGGTGAAGGATACGGGCGGTTCGCACGAAGGCAACTTCCTCGCCTCCATGCGATCCCGCCAGTTGCCGAACGCCGACGTGGAAATCGGACGCCTCAGCACGACGCTCTGCCATCTCGGCAACATCTCGTACCACCTGCGGCGTGACGTTACGTTCGATCCGGCAACCGAATCGTTCCCGCACGACGAGCAAGCTACCAAGATGCTGACCAAGTCCTACCGGGACGCCTGGCCGATGCCCCGCGTTTAGACCGCCAAACAAAAGGGCGCACCTGCACCGAATCGAGAACCAGGGCAGGCGCGCTCTCGTCCCCTCAAACAACCTGAACCCCCTTACGCTCAACCAACGCGCGGCGAGCGTGTGCCGGCGCTGGATGTATGATTTTAGAACGTGAGCGTGTCCGTTCAGGATCGGGAACAAACGGCTCCGTCGGCCCGTATCTGTAGTGAGCAGGCGCGGCCGGTGGTGTGTCAGCCGCCGCTTTGAGAACTCAGCTATGAAGTCCCAGCAGACCGAAGTACCCCTCGTCACCGGCAGCCGGATCACGGAGGCCGTGGTCGAGGAGATGGCGAAGGGCGGAGAACCCCTGTCAAAGGCCGTCCTAGTCGCCTCCAACTTCCGCATCTACTTGCATCCAAAGGATTGGGATCGCTTGTATCCGATTCTTCACGAGTTGCGGGCAGACGTCGAGGCGGAACTCGAGTCCGCGCTTGCGGCCCTGAACAAGCCTCTTGATTCCCTGCCCGTCCGCTACGGATTTCGCAAAGCCAAGCCGTACCGCCGCGTGAAGGAATACTGGCAGGTCGATTTCTATCCCAACCGCGACGAGGATTGCCCGGCGGGCGAGTTCATTATCATCTCCGATTTCCCGGAGCCGCCCCGCTCGACGGAACTCGAGGGAGGGGAGACGGTGCGTGCGACGCGGCACGGCGTCAGCCGCGAGACCGGTCGGCCGGTGAGCGAACGCCTCGATGACGGCCGCAGGCCCGAAACCGTTTTTGCGCAGATCTGGTTCACGGACGAGTTCGGCAGGCGCTCGTACCTCATGACCCGCGACGAGGTTCACATAGGCCGCGGCGGCGTTGGCCGGTGGGTGGACCTGGAGCTGCGTATCGAGCTGCCGGACGTCTCGCGAGAGCACGCGATCATCCGCCGCACGCGCGAGGGCACGTTCGAAATCAAGGACCTAAGCAAATTTGGCACGACGGTGGACGGCGTCCAGGTACCGCACAGTAAGGTGATGGAGAACGGCGCCGAAGTAGACAAGGACGTTTGGACGCCCATGCCGGCGCCTGCCCGCATTGCACTCGCCGGTAAGTTCGAGCTCGATTTCCAGCCCGTCACGGCGCTCCGATGAGATCCACCCTGACCCGCTCCGCCGCCGTCAGCGATCCCGGTAAAGTCCGGAGCAACAATGAGGATCGCGTATACGCCGACGACGAGCGCGGTATCTACATCGTCATCGACGGTGTGGGGGGAGAGGCCGCCGGGGAGCGCGCCGCAGCCATTGCGGAAGAGGAACTCGTCACGCGCCTGGAGCGCAGCACCGGAACGATCGAAGATCGTATCCGCGAAGGCATCGCCCTGGCCGGCAAGCGCATATTCGAGCACGCCCGGCGAAACCCGCAATACGTGGGCATGTCCTGCGTTCTCACTGTTGCCGTTGTATCCGACGGCCAGGTGGTGGTGGGGCATGTGGGCGACACGCGGCTCTACAAGATCCGCCGAGGCGCCCTCGAGAAGATTACGCGCGATCACGCGCCGGTCGGAGCGCGTGAGGATTCGGGCGAGATCTCTGAACGCGAAGCGATGCAGCATCCTCGCCGGAACGAGATTTTCCGCGACGTGGGCTCGGAAGAGCACGCGCCGCATGACGCCGACTTCATCGATATCCAGCGTATCGGCTTCGAGCCGGACAGCGCGCTTCTGCTTTGCTCGGATGGCTTGACCGACCAGGTGGCATCGTCCGAGATAGCGCAGGCCATCGCGCGCCATCCGGGCAATCCGCATCGCATTGTGCTCGAACTGGTGCGCCGGGCGAACGAGGCGGGCGGCAAGGACAATGTGTCGGTGATTTACGTCGAGGGAGCTGCGATCGCGCCAGTCCCGGTGAGTACCGTCGCCGAGGAGGAACCGGAAGCGGTTGCACAAACGTGGCGCCACCGCGTGCTGCCGGTGGTGCTCGGCACGCTGGTGGGGATCGCGCTCGGCGCCGTGGGTGGCGTTGCGGCGTACCGCGCCTGGTTCCCGCCGACAGCGCCCGCACAGCGCGTGCTGTCGGTCTCCCCTACGCTGAGCGGCGGTTACGCCACGATCGGGGCTGCGCTGTTGGAAGCGCGCTCGGGTGACACGATCGAAGTCCACCCGGGCACGTACCGCGAGCAACTGGAGATGAAGGAGGGCGTGAGCGTCGTCGCCCGCCCTGCCGGCGATGCAGTTCTGGCGCCCAGAGCGGACGCCGCCCAACCCGGCGCCGCCGTCGTTTTCAGAAACATCAGATCAGGATCCATCTCAGGCCTTCGAGTGGTGATTGCCGCGGACAGTGGCGTTTCCGTCGGCGTCTTGGTGGCTGATTCCAGCGTGGAAATCGGGAGTCTCGAGATCCACGGCGCGGCCTCCGCGGGCATCGTCGTTCGCGGCGCCTCGAATGCACTCATTCGCGGCAACACAATTCATCAGAACGCAGGTGCCGGCGTAGTGGTGGAAGGTGATGCGACACCGCGCTTGGTTGCGAATATTCTGTCCGAAAACGGGACCCGGCCGGAGGCGCCGCGCGCCGGGTTGGAAGTGAAGGGCAAGGCGCACCCAATCGTTCTCGCGAATGCCTTCGCCAACAACTACAAGCCCGTGACCTGGGAGGCGTCACCGGAGCGCGCCGCCGAAGTGCTCAAGCAAAACCTCGTCGTCGCACCCGCCCGCGCGCGGCAACGCCCAGCCCGGACTGCGCAAGGGAGCAATTGATGGACTTGCGTGCTGGCGAACGTTTTGAGCGTTATCAAATCGAGCGGCTGCTTGCCGAGACCCGCATGTCAAGGGTGTGGGTCGCGCAGGATACGGAGGAGAACCGGGCCGTCGCGCTGAAAACGCTTCGCAGGTTCCCCGAGAATGAGGATCTGGTCGAGGCCGCTCAGTTCGGAGCGGAACTCCAGCAGATGCTTTGCGGCTGCGATGAGCGGGTCGTCCACGTGCATAGGTTCGGCAACGTCAACGGCCATTTTTACATCGACATGGAGTACGTCGATGGCAAGGACGTTTCGCAAATCCTGCTCGAGCAGGGCCGCATTGCGCCGGACACGGCGATCAAGATTTCGCTCGCCGTCGCTGAGACGCTGGACAACCTGCACAACTTCAACGCGGCGATTGACGGCCGGCAGTTGGTTTCCGCCGTGCATGGCGACTTGAAGCCCAAGAACATCCGCATCACCGGCGATGTAAACGGAGAGTTCGCGGTCAAGGTCCTTGATTTCGGCACCGCGAAAGCGCTGTCGCACTCCAAGCCGGGCGGGACGCGCACGGCGGCGTGGAGCCCTGCATACGCCTCACCTGAGTTGCTTGACGCCCGCGAGATGAACCCGCAGTCAGATCGCTGGGCGCTGGGCGTGAGCTTGTATGAGATGGTAACCGGGCGCGTGCCGTTCGGTGCAGGCAAGAGCATCGAGGAGATGGAGAACCAGATTCGCAATCGCCCGCGCATGCCGGATCCGGATGTACCGGACTGCCCTGCTGCGATGCACGCGATTCTGGGCAAGCTGCTCGATCCTGAACCGGAGCGGCGTTATCAGAGCGCGCGCGAGTTGTGTCTTGACCTGCGCAATTACCCGAACATGCCGGCGATCGCGGGTTACCAGGGCGAGACAGTGCGCTCGGACGCCTCGCCGGCGGGATCGACCGCGACGACGCGGCGTTCCGGCGCCGTCATCACGAGGCCCACTACGCTGCGCGCCCCGCTGCCGCCGCGTGGCCGGCCTGTCCCCTCGCCGCGAGCAAGACTCATCGGCCTTGGGATTTCACTGCTGGTCATGATCCTTATGGGATGGCTGTTCGTGCGCGAGAGCCGAGCCGTGCGCGCCGCGAGGCAGCTTGAATCCGACCTCGCGGCCGAGAAGATCGATGTGGACACCGGCCGTGAGCGCTTTCTCGAACTTCGAAGCCGTAAGCTCGTCTGGATTCCCAAAGCGGGAATCACGCGTTGGCTGAACGCAGGACTAGTCACGCAGGGCGATGCGATCGTCACGCGATTCCGTACCACTGGAATCCGCCAGGCCGATTGGCGGCAGGCGCGCTCGTACTTTGAACAGGCGCTGGCAACGAACCCAAAAGATGACGCGATCCGCGGCAGGTTGCGGGTATGCGACGGGCACCTGAAACGATTCCAGGCGCAGGCCGAAAAGGATCCCGCATCTCTGGTCGCTTCCGAAGCGCGCTTTCGCGAAGCGGCCGGCTTGCTGCCCAACTCGGCTGATCCGTGGCTCGGCGTCGCGATGCTCGCACTCTACAACCAAAAGGATCCGGAGAAGGGAGAGCAGGCCCTTCAACAGGCGCGCAACCGCGCGTACGATTTCACCTCTGAAGGCCGCTGGGTGTCGCTGCTGGCCGATTCGTATCGGTTGCGTGCCGGTCAGCTCGATTGGGAAGCCCAGCGCCTTGCCCGCACGCTTCCGGCCCAGGCTATTGAACGGCTTGAGCAAGCTGCCAAGTACGAGGAAAAGGCGATCGATTGGTACTCGAAGATCCCGCTGCATGGGAACTCATTGCGTGACATCGAGCGGTGCCGTGAATCGGCGGATCGTATCCAGGCGCGCCTCGAGACACTGCGTTCGCAAGAGGCCGGCCAGTTATGAGAATCACGAAAGTCCCGGCGGCCGCGGCCCCGGTTGTCCGCACGAAGCTGTCATGGCGGTGGGGGGAAACCATTTCCCTGCTAACGCTGTCGTGCCTGCTGGGCGCGGGATTCTGGATGGTCGAACAGTCGAAGACGGCCCCTCTTGCGACGGCGGGCCAGCGGCTTGCGTCCGGCCAGACGCTGCTCATGCGCCGCGCCGCCACACCCGATGAGATCGCGCCGTACCTCGGCCGTTACGAGGACCGGAAGCAGCGCCGTTTCATCGCCGCGCAGATATCGCATCTGGTGCGAAGCGAAGCTCCGGGCAACGCGGGGGCGATCGCGGCAATTCAGATCACGCGCGCCGATGCAGAACGAGCCGGTGTGCTAGAGTTCTACCGCGAGCGTTTCGAACGCGCCGGCGGGGATCGCATCAGGTTGTTCACCTTCGATGAGTTCGCCCGCCTGAAGCCTTCTTTCGCCGTCCGCACGCCGGAGGAGTTCCGGTCCGCGTTCCGCAACTGGGCACTGGCCTTTTTCGCGGTGTTCTGGATTACACACGCTGTTTGGACGCTCATCGGCTTTCGCGGCGATGCATATGTGTTGCCTGGAGCGTTCCTGCTTTCGGGCATCGGCATGATCCTGATGGTCAGTTTGCGCGATCCCGTCCGCGACCTCCTCATCTTCGAGGACTTCGCTTTCGGCGTCATTGCCGCTTGCACGTTGCTGCTCGCAATCACCGCTGGATCCCACTTCATGGAATTGCGCAGCCGAGGCGCGCTGAAGCACGCCGGGCTCGCCGGAGCGCTGCTCGATTTCGCGAACGGCGCGTCACGCAACGTCGCGCGCCGCGGAGACCTCGCGTTTCTGCTCAGCGTTGTGCTTTCCGCCGCACTGCTGCTGTTCGGCTCGGGCCCCGGCGACAGCGACGCGCGCGTGCGCCTCGGATTCTTTCAACCCGTTGAGGTGATTAAGTTCCTCCTGGTGCTGTTCCTGGCCTCGTATTTCGCGCGGCGGTGGGAATACCTCCGCGAACTGAGAGAGACGCGGCTTCGGACCGGCCTGAACCTGCCCCGGCTCGATCACGCCGTGCCTGTGATGATCGCGGTTGCAGTCGCTATTGCGTTCTTCTTTCTTCAGAAGGACCTCGGCCCGGCTGTGATTCTGGCCGGCCTCTTTCTTTGTCTGTACGCCGTGGCCCGCAGGCGTGTGCGCCTGGTGCTGGTCGCGGCAGGGGTGTTGTGCGCCACGGGGTGGCTGGCATACCGGATCGAATACCCGCGGATCGCCGTCACGCGGATCGGCATGTGGCTGTCGCCGTGGAACAACGGCCTGGCTCACGGAGAGCAAGTGGTTCACGGCCTCTGGGCGATGGCTACCGGGGGAGTGCTCGGGGCCGGCATTGGCGCGGGTCAGCCTGAAGTCATTCCGGCGGCCCACACGGACCTCATTCTGGCGGCATTGGGGGAGGAGTGCGGCTTCATCGGCCTCGCGCTCGTGATCCTCGCATTTGCACTGCTTTTCTGGCGAAGCCTGCGGATTGCGCTACGCGCCCCGACGGATTACGAGTTCTTCCTCGCGCTCGGCGTGACGCTTGCCCTCGCGCTGGAGGGCGCTTTCATCGCTGGAGGGGTGGTGGGGATTCTGCCACTCTCCGGCGTTGTGACGCCGTTCCTCAGTTATGGCAGCACTGCCATGCTCGTGAACTTCGCGTGCCTGGGCGTGCTGCTGGCGATATCCTCAAAACCCGGCCGCCCGTCGCCAAATGCTAACTTCGCGCCGCCGGTGGCGATTCTCGCATCGGCCCTGGTTTTGTTCGGCGCCGCGGTACTGGCGAAGGCCGCATGGGTGCAAACGATCAAGGCCGATGATGTTGTCGCGGCCGGCACACTGGTGCTGCGAGAGGATGGCTCGTACGCGCTCGCGTACAACCCGCGCCTGCTCGCGATCGCGCGCCAGATTCCGCGCGGCTCCATCTATGACCGCACCGGGCTGCCGCTGGCGACCAGCCGGTGGGAGGAACTCGAAAAGTACCGCGCCGCGTACGCGGCTCTCGGCATCGACGTCGAGCGCGCCTGTTCGCGAGACGATTCGCGCCATTATCCGTTCGGCCCGGCGATGTTCCATCTGCTCGGCGACCTGAGAACCCGAGTGCGGTGGAGCGCTTCCAACGCGGCGTTCGAGGAGCGGGTCGCCCGGCCGCGACTCCAGGGCTTCAACGACCGCGAGGTCCTCGACACCGTTGAACTGCCGCGGACGGCTAAGCAGGTGCGCGTGCTCCGGTACGACTACTCGGAACTGGTGCCTCTGCTCCGCGCGCGCATGGACCCGTCGGCAGCGGCTGTACGGAAACTCATGGATGCGCCGCGCGACCTGCGCCTGAGCGTCGATGCACGCTTGCAGGCTCGCCTGACGCGGGCATTTCAGGAGTATCTGCGATCGCACGGATGGCGCACTGGCGCCGTTGCGGTAATCCATCCGGCCACCGGCGAATTGCTCGCATCGCTGAGCGTGCCGCTGCCCGAAACCGATCCGGCTGCGGCGGTCGAGTCTCCGCGGCAAGCAATCGATCTGGCTCGGTTCGGTGAATACCCGCCCGGCTCCGCCTTCAAGCTGGTGACGGCTATCGCGGCGCTGCGGAGCGATCCGTCGCTGGAATCCAAGAAGTACGAATGTGTCCGGCTGCCGGACGGGCGCGTCGGCAATCGCGTTCGCGGCCGGTGGATCCGCGACGACGTCCAGGACCACCGGCCGCACGGCACGCTGGAAATGCGCGCCGCGATAGTGCACTCCTGCAACGCGTTCTTCTCGCAACTCGGGACATACGGTGTCGGGGCCGAACAACTGCTCGAAACTGCAAAGTTTTTCAGCATCGATACCGCGCGGCCGAACACGGCGAAGGCGCTCAATGAGGAACTCCCGCAAGCGGCGTACGGGCAGGCGCAGGTGCTGGTCACCCCATTGCGGCTGGCACGCGTCTCGGGCGCCATCGCGGCCGGAGGGCGGCTGCTGCCGCTAAGGACGCACTTGAGCCCGAGCGAAGGCGACCTGCCGGAACGCGCGGTCCTCGATCGCGCGCTGGCCGAACACCTTCAGGCGGCGATGCGCGGTGCAGTGACCTCGGGCACGGGGCGGGAGGCCTCGAAATCGGCGGTGGCGATTGCCGGGAAAACCGGCACGGCTGAAATCCGGGGGGCTCCTGCGCACGCCTGGTTCACGGGGTTCGCGCCAGCGGGCGCGCCGGTAGATGACCGGCTCGCGTTCGCCATCCTGGTGGCCAATGCCCGGTACGGAGGCGCGGCGGCGGCGCCGTTCGCACGGGAGCTTGTGATGGCGGCTCAAGAGGCCACCGAGGCGCGGCCGCGTCTCTCGGCAAAGGAGTAATGCCATGAAGAACTGGAAGGAACTGTTGAGCGCGCTCGAGCCGGCGCAACGCGCACCGATGGAGGTCCGAAACGCGGTCCTCGAGGCGATTAGTGACTTGGTCGAACCACTGGGCGATGGGCGCCGGGGTCTGATCCATAACCGCATCCTGGTGCGTTTGCTGTCGGCCGACGAGGGCAGGCGAGCCCTGCTGGAATCCGTTCTAAACCTGGAGCCGGGCCTGTGCGAAGCGCTTCGGTCACAACTCAAGGCCAGGGGTGAGTTCGTGCCCACCGATCTCGCAATCGAGATCTCAACCGCGTCCCCGGCCGCCGCTGTGAATTCGAATACGGTCGAGTTCGAAATCGTCCCCTCCATCGAAAAACGGACGGCGCCGAACGCGCCTCCCGGCGAGGTTCCCCTCTCGCGCGCGGCACGCCCAAGAGCGAGGCTGATCGTATTCAGTGGGATTGGCGCAAACCAGGAGTTCGAGATCAACACGGACACTGTGAACATCGGCCGTGTTCAGGAAGTCCGCGGAGCCGACCACCGGCCGGTGCGTCGCAACCATCTGCATTTTACCGGGCAGGAGACGAGCGTCTCACGGCAGCACGCTCACATCAGATACGATGCCGCGAGCGGCGAGTTCAGGGTATACGACGACAGCAGCGCCCGCGGGACTCGCCTGTTTTCCAACGGCGCCCCTATCGACGTGCCCGCCGGCCGCAGCCGCGGCGAGGTGTTACACTCCGGCGACGAGATCTATTTCGGCAGCGTTGGCGTTCGTTTCGAAATTCTGGAATCGACACCCGGATCGTAGGTATAAGTCTGATCGCCGATCGGAAACGATTTGTTGCCGGCCCACATCCAACTGGTCAGGGAAGGAATTCGATGCGCCACAAGGTCTGGGTGTTGACGCTGGCATTGATCTTCACGACAGGCGCGAACGCTGCCTTGGCCGATGATCGCGACGCAGACCGGCGTGAGGTCGCGAAAGAGCGTCGCGAGGCGGCTCGGGAGCACGGCAAGGATCGCCGCGAAGCCGAACGGGAATTCGACAAAGACCGTCGGGAGGCGATGCGCGAGTCCGACAAGGATTATCGCGAGAGTGTTCGTGAGCACGAAAAGGACATTCGGGAACTGGAGCGGGAACGCGACAAGGAGTGGCGACGAGTACACCTGAAAGACCAGAGAAAAGCATACAAGGCATGGTCCAAGGCGAATCGCAAAGAGCGGGATGAGTACGATAGGTATCGCCGCAAGCGCGGTTACTCACCGCCGGTTCCCGAGTACCGCGACCGTCCTTAGTTCGCTTGAAGTTACCCGCCGGAACGGCCCGGCGCGCCTTCCTTGAAGGCGCCTTCACTCCACAACCTGCAATTCGTCATTGTAAGCGCCACTGAGAAGCGCAGCGGCAATCAGTGGCAATTATGCCCAGTTCGTGCCCTCAACACCGGGAAAAAACTGCACGGCAACCACAGTTAGCTCGGTGATACTATCCCGGAATCAACTGTTTGCAACTGGTCTACCAATTGCACTAACTCTGGATACGCAGGTCTTTCTCAGAGGGGAACAACTCATGCGACTAATGGTTGCTGCTGTACTCTCCCTGGTGCTCCTGCCGGCGCAATCTCTGCGGCTAAATGGCATCGAAGCGGAGCGCAAGACACGCCCGCCTCACGTTGAGTCAGACGAAGCTCCGTCTATTGAACGAGCCTTCAATGAACGCACCGGTCGTCGTGTGCTGAAGCCACTCGATGACGGCTGGTACGGATTCCGCCTGAAGCTAGGCGGCATCACTCCCGGATCCGGCATTGCAGCCGGTCCCGAATTCGTCCACCGGGGCTCTCGCGCTACATTTCGAACCTCAGCGCGGCATTCCGTCATCGGCTATCAGACGTTCGACGGCGAACTCGCGCTCCCGTATCTGGCGGGCGAACGAGCGTTCGCGAACGCGCTGTATGTACACCGGTCGTTGCCACGCATGCCCTACTATGGCGCCGGCCCCAATTCGCGGGAAGACGATCGTGCCAACTATCACCTAAAGGACAGTAGTTTCGAACTGACTGTGGGCGTCGGCCCGGTCGAGAATTTCCGCATCGGCGCCGTGGGCGGATGGCTGCACGCGAACGTCGGCCAGGGGCGCGACGCTCGTTATCCTTCCGTTCTTGCGCTCTTCGGGCAGCCGGCCATCGGGCTGACGTCCGCGCAGGCGGACTACGCGACCGCCGGCGCATTCCTTGAGTACGACACGACTGATGTACCCGGCAGCCCTCGCGGCGGCGGCGATTATAGCCTGCGGGTCACAAAATATGGCGGCTCGCATAACCGCGTTGACGTTCGGGCGCAGCACTATCTTCCGTTCTTCAGCCGGCAACGCGTGATTGCATTGCGCGCATGGTCAGCGTTCACGGACGCCCCCGCGGAACGCGCCGTCCCGTTTTACCTTCAGCCGACGCTGGGAGGTCCGGATACGCTGCGGGGTTACAACGCTTATCGCTTCCATGACAATAACTCGCTCCTGTTGAACGCCGAGTACCGCTGGAAGATTTCGAGCGGGATTGATATGGCCGTTTTCACGGATCAAGGAAAGGTCTTTCCGCGCATGTCTGAGCTGAACTTTCGGGAGTGGAAATCATCGTACGGCGCAGGCGTGCGCCTCAATACGCGCCAGAACGTCTTCATGCGGGTTGACTTCGGCTGCGGCGGGGAAGGATGTGCCGTATGGCTTCGCTTCAACAACGTTTACTAATCGCGACCTTGGCGACTACGCTGGCGGCCGCAGCGGACCCGCCGGAGAAGATCCGCAAGCAGGAGTTCCACGAATTCCGCGACTTCATTGCGAAAACATTCGGCCGTCTGGGCGGTCGTCATGCGAAGGATCGCGTGATCTCCGCTCAGAACGTTGACGGCCACGGCGAAGTGCCGGACTCGGCCTGGTACGAGAACCGCCACGCGAGGCGCCGCATGAGCGTGGACGAGTTGCGCCGCGGGCCCGGTGACTCTAGCCCGCCGGCGCACGGGCCATGGAAGGTGGTGGCCGCTAAACGCGAAGGTGTCACGCCCGGATTTCAGATCGAGGACGCACACGGCCGCAGGTACCTATTGAAGTTTGATCCGCCCGAGTACCCGGAGCTTGTTAGCGGGGCCGAGATCATTTCGACGAAGTTCTTCTATGCACTCGGGTATCACGTGCCGGAGAACTACATTGTCAGGTTCGATCGCGCACGATTGGCTGCCGGCACGAGCACGGACAGCACGGACAAGCCCGTTCGCGAACAAGACATCGACGCAGCGCTCGCGCTGATGCCCAAGGATTCGCGTGGACAGTATCGCGCCCTCGCCAGCCTCATGCTTGCCGGCGAGCCGCTCGGGCCGTTCTTCTTCTCCGGTACGCGGAAGGATGATCCCGAGGACACGATACCGCACGAACATCGGCGCGAGCTACGCGGCCTCTACATCTTTAGTGCGTGGCTGAACCACACCGACGCCAAAGCGGGCAATACGCTGGACATGCTCGTCGAACATGGCGGCCGAAGGTACATCAAGCATTACCTGATCGATTTCGGCGCCACGCTCGGCAGCGCCAGCTTCGAAGCCAAAAGCCCGCGGCAAGGATATGAGCACATGCTCGACTTGAAGCCATCGCTGATTCAACTGGTCACGCTCGGCGCCCACGTCCCGAAATGGGCGCGGGCGAAGCAGGCCGGAATCAAGGCAGTTGGCAGCTTCGAGGCCGAAGCGTTCGATCCCGACCGATGGAAGCCGAATTATCCGAATCCGGCCTTCGAAAACCGTTTGCCGGAGGATAGCTACTGGGCGGCCCGCAGAGTTATGGCATTCACCGACGAAGAAATCCGTGCGATCGTCGAGACCGCCCAATACACGGATCCCCGCGCGACTGAGTGGATAACCAGAACACTCATCGTCCGCCGGGACAAGATTGCGCGCACGTTCGGCGAATCCGGCCTTGCGCGAGTGAAAGGGAAATTACAATGAAGATTGCGGCATGCGTTCTCACTTGTTTTGTCGGTCTGTCGGTAGCTGCGCCCGCGGACAAGCCGGCGCCGGTGCAAGAATTTCAGAAGCACGTAGAGAACTACATGAAGGTTCGCAAGACCGCTTGCGATCGCGTTCCCAAGCTCGAGAAGCGGGCTGAGCCGGAGGAAATCACCGTGAACAAACGGGCGCAGGCTGACGCAATTCGTGCAGCGCGCCCCAACGCCACTCAAGGCGACATCTTCACGCCCGCGGCGACGGCATACCTGAAAACCGTCATCGCTGCCTACATAAAGGGCCCCGGCCGGCAACCCGCGAAGAAAGCGGCCAAGCAGGGCAACCCGGCAGACGAGGGAGGCGCCAAGGTGCCGTTGAAGGTGAATGCCACGTATCCCGAGGAAGCGCCGCTCTCGACAGTACCTCCGGCCCTTCTTGTGAAGCTGCCGAAGCTACCGAAAGAACTCGATTACCGCTTCGTTGGTCCTCACTTGGTGCTCCACGACGCGCAAGCCGGCATCATTATCGACTTCATGCCGAACGCAATGCCGTGAGGATCGCAGCCATGCATCGCCGAACTTTGTTCCTCGCCTCGCTCGCGCTCGTTCTTACTGCCAGCGCTCAGAAGCAAGCCTCCACAGAGGCCAAGCCTCCGGCCGAGGAAGAGTCGCTGCGCTTCGCCGTCATCGGCGACTCCGGCACCGGCGATCGGCCGGCCACGGAAACCGCTGCCCGACTTGCGGAGGCGCACCACCGCTTCCCGTTCAAATTCGTCCTGATGCTCGGCGATAACCTGTACGGCAGCGAGCGCCCCCAGGATTTTGAAAAGAAGTTCGAGCGTCCGTACAAGGCGCTGCTCGACGCCGGCGTGAAATTCTATGCTGCACTGGGCAACCACGACGAGCCGACGCAGGCCCACTACAAGTTGTTCAATATGGGGGGCAAGCGGTACTACACGTTCCGGCCGCAACGTAACATTCGATTCTTCGCGCTGGACACCAATCAGCTCGACCCCGAGCAGACCGAGTGGCTGGAAAAGGAACTCCAGGCTTCGGGCAGCGAGTGGAAGATTGCATTCTTCCACCATCCGCTCTATTCATCCGGCGAGCGGCACGGGCCTGCGATCGAGATGCGCAAAGTGCTGGAGCCGATCTTCCTGAAGCACGGCGTCAACGTGGTGTTCAGCGGCCATGAGCACTTCTACGAGCGGATCAAGCCGCAGCATGGAGTCTACTACTTCACGGTCGGCTCGTCCGCTAAACTCCGTCGCAACGGCATCAAGAAGTCCGAAATCACTGCCGCGTCCAACGCGCAGGACCGCACGTTCATGCTGGTGGAGATCGCGGGCGACCAGTTGCGATTCCAGACCATTACCCGGAGCGGCGACCTCATCGACGAAGGCGCGCTCGGAAGGCCCGAGAGGCCGAAGAGCATAACCGAGTTGCGGTAAAGCCGGTCGGTGGCATTGAACTCGGTTGTTGGGAGAAGCACGCCGCCCGCGCGCGTTCGTCGCCGCCCTTCGAGTCCGCCTCACCTGGCATCGCACTGTCGAGGAAGTATTCTGAGATGAAGCTGGCGGAGTTAAGCGGCGCCGGCGTTGCCGAGAGGGAGTGGCTCGTATGACTACCCGTAGAGAGTTCCTGACAGCGGCCACTGCGGCCGCTGCGCCCAATCTGTCCGGGGCTGCGGTGGACACGCCGTGGTACCGGCGCGCCGTCCGGTGGGGCCAGACCAACATCACAGAGCGAGACCCGGTCCGCTACGACATCGCATGGTGGCGCGAGTACTGGAAGCGGACCGAAGTGCAGGGCGTCATCATCAATGCTGGCGGCATCGTCGCGTACTACCCCAGCAAGTACCCGCTGCACCACCGCGCAGAATTTCTAAACGATCGGGACCTCTACGGCGAGGTGGCGAAGGCCGCACACGACGCCGGCCTTGTCGTGCTGGCGCGAATGGACTCAAACCGCACGGCCGAGGACTTCTTCAGGGCGCACCCGGACTGGTTCACGCGCGACGCGAGCGGGAGCCCGTACCGTGCCGCCGACAAGTACATCACCTGCATCAACAGTCCGTACTACGACGAGTACATACCAGGCATTCTTACCGAAATCATCGAGCGAAGCCGCCCCGAAGGGCTCACCGATAACAGTTGGGCAGGGCTCGGTCGCGAGAGCATCTGCTACTGCGACAATTGCGCGCGCAAACACCAGGCCAAGACTGGCATGCCGCTGCCCCGCCGGCAGGATTGGGACGACCCGTCATACCGGCGGTGGATCGAATGGAGCTACGCGCGCCGCACCGAGGTCTGGGAACTTAACAATCGAATCGCAAAAGCGGCCGGCGGACCGCACTGCCTCTGGATCGGCATGAACAGTGGATCGATCACCGGGCAGAGCCGCTCGTTCCGCGACTTCCAGGCGATCTGCGATCGGGCCGAGATGATGCTGCTCGATCATCAGAGCCGCCCGGAATCCGGCTTCCAGCAGAACGCCGATACCGGCAAACTCGTGCACGGGTTGCTGGGCTGGGACAAGGTGATGCCGGAAAGCATGGCGATGTACCAGGCCGGCCGCACCTCTTTCCGCGTTGCAGCCAAGCCAGCGGCGGAAGCCCGCATGTGGATGATCGAGGGCTTCGCCGGCGGGATCCAGCCGTGGTGGCATCACGTCGGGGCTTACCACGAGGACCGTAGGGCGTACAAAACGGCCGAGCCGGTAATGCGCTGGCACAAAGCGAACGAGGAGTATTTGGTCAACCGCCGCCCGCTCGCTTCGGTTGGTCTCGTGTGGTCACAGTGCAATACGGACTTTTACGGCCGCGACAATGCGAACGAGTTGGTGGACATGCCGTACAGCGGCTGGATGCAGGCGCTCATCCGCGCACGCGTTCCCTACATCCCGCTTCATATCGATCATATTGAGCGCGATGGCGCCGGCATGGCCGTCCTGATCCTGCCCAACATCGGCGCGATGTCGGACGCTCAGTGCGCCGCGGTCCGGAGATTTGTAGAGCGCGGCGGAGCGGTGATCGCGACCGGTGACACCAGCCTCTGCAACGAATGGGGCGATTCGCGCGGCGACTTCGGACTGGCCAGCTTGTTCGGCGTGTCCGCGGTAGCGCGTACCCCCAGGCGGAACGCAGCCGCGCAGTCGTCGCACACTTACCTGCGGCTGTCGCCGGAGTTGCGCGGCGTCGTCTGGGGTCCGAAGGCGGGTGATGAGCCGGCGCCATCAGGCAAGCGTCACCCAGTGTTGCTGGGCTTCGATGAGACGGATATCCTGCCCTACGGCGGCACGCTGGAAGCGCTCCAGACCGAACCGGGTGCGCTGATTCCGCTGACTTTCGTGCCCGTATTGCCGGTCTATCCGCCCGAGACCGCGTGGATGCGGACGCCCAGGACCGACATCCCAGGCCTTGTGATCAAGGGGCGCGTTGCTTATTTGGCCGCCGACATAGACCGCCGATTCGCGCGCGAGAACCTGCCGGACCACGGCGACCTGCTCGCGAACATCGTGCGCTGGGCCGCCGCCGATCGCATCCCACTTCGTGTGGAAGTCCGCGGGCTCGTGGACTGCAATGCTTACACCCAGCCAGGCCGCGTCATTTTGCACCTCGTGAACCTCACCAGCGCAGGCACGTGGCGCGCGCCCATTGATGAGCTAATCCCCATCGGGCCTCTATCTATCAAGCTGCGGCTGCCAAGGGGAGTGGACGGGGAGCGCATGCGGTTGCTCGTGGCGGGAGCAGCAGGCTCCGCCACAGTGCAGAACGGCTGGGCGTCTTTCGATCTGAAATCGATTCTCGACCATGAGGTCGTCGTACTCGGCTGACTACGTCGGAACGGGAGTGGTAGGGACGGGCAGATTCGAACTGCCGACCTGCCGCTTAGGAGGCGGCCGCTCTATCCTAACTGAGCTACGTCCCCAGGCCAGAACCTAGGAGCAACGAGGGAGCAAGGAGAAGTACACAGCTTCGCTCCTTGAGCGTTGCTCCTAGCCATTGTAGCGCGGGAGGCTCAGAAACCCGGCCAACGGATCAGCCCCTTCTTGCCGATATCCCGTCGGCACCAACCGCCTTCAAAGTGAATGCGATCCACAGCCTTGTAAGCGTGCGCGATGGCCGCGGACAGGTCCGGGCCCGATGCCGTAACGCCGAGCACGCGGCCTCCAGCCGTCTCAATGCCCGCCATTCCCTTACGCGTGCCTGCGTGGAACACCACTGCGTTTTCGGCCTCGGCTTCATCGATGCCGGAGATGACGCACCCACCTTTGTACGGCCCCGGATAGCCGGCCGACGCCATCACCACGCAGACGGATGGTTCCCGCTGGCATGTGAGCCGCGCGCCACCCAGGCTGCCTCGGGCCGCCGCCATGAGAACGACGCCGAAATCCGCGTCCATCGAGTGCATGATGGCCTGCGTCTCGGGATCACCCAGCCGGACATTGAACTCGAGGACGCGCGGACCGGAGTCCGTCATCATGAGGCCGGCGTATAGGAATCCAGTGAAGGGATGGCCTTCCGCACGCATGCGTGCCAGCACCGGGTGGATGATCGTGTCGAGGACTTCGCGCCGCTGCTCGTCCGACAGGATGCGCGAATCGCAGTAGGCGCCCATGCCGCCGGTGTTCGGTCCGGTGTCGCCGTCGCCAGCCGCCTTATGATCCTGCGTTGGCTCGAGGACAGTGGCGTCGGTGCCGTCGGTCAGGACTATGAAACTGACCTCCTCGCCCGTGAGATACTCCTCGATGACTACGCGCGCTCCGGCAGGGCCGACCATGCGGCCGGAGAGTAGTCCCCGGACGGCCGCCTGGGCCTCCGCCTTGTCCCTGGCGATGATGACCCCCTTGCCCGCGGCCAGGCCGTCGGCTTTGAGGACAACCGGACACGAAAAATGGTTGAGGGCCTGAAGAGCGTCGGATTCGTTGTCGACAGCAGCGTATGCGGCCGTGGGGACTCCACTTCGCTCCATAAAGGCCTTTGCAAAAAATTTGCTGCCCTCAAGGCGTGCGGCGGCAGCGCTGGGACCGACTACCGCGATTCCTTTGGCCCGAAGCGCGTCTGCGACGCCCGCAACCAGGGGTGCTTCCGGTCCCACGACTACGAGGTTCGCTCCGACGGACTCGGCGAGTGCGGCCATTTCGGCTGGATCGTTCGCATTTCCAGGGAGGCAGCGGCCGATACGCTCAATACCGGGATTACCGGGCACGGCGAGCACCTCAGTGACCGACGCGCTGCGCGCTAGCCGCCACGCGATGGCGTGCTCCCTGCCGCCTGAACCGATGACCAGAACTCTCATTGTTGGGCCTCCGCCGAAAAGAATCGCAAGTCCTTAGAATAGAAGGAAAGACGGGGTGACATGCAAGCGAGTGCCCGCCAGAATCGTTGTGACGTGATCGTGATCGGAGCCGGACATGCCGGCTGCGAGGCAGCGCGGGCGTGCGCCCGCATGGGCCTGAAAGCCGCTATGGTCACCATGAACCTGGACCTCATCGCGCAGATGTCCTGCAATCCTGCGATCGGCGGGATCGCGAAGGGTCACCTGGTGCGGGAAATCGATGCGCTGGGTGGCGTGATGGGCGAGGTGACGGACTCGGTCGGCATCCAGTTCCGCCTTCTGAATACCAGCCGGGGGCCGGCAGTATGGTCGCCGCGCGCGCAATGCGATAAGAAGATGTACCGCGTCCGGATGCGTGAGGTGCTCGAGCGGGAGCCGAACCTGCGCATTGTTCAGGCGGAGGTCGCGGAAATCCTGTTCAGCGAAGGGCGCCGTGTGCGCGGCGTTCGGTTGCGGGACGGCCGCGAACTGGCCTGCGGCGCGGTAATTGTCACAACCGGCACGTTCCTCAACGGGGTGGCGCACGTCGGCGAGTCGCAGTACATGTGCGGCCGCAGTGGAGAGGCGCCGTCCAACCTGCTCGCGGAGCAGTTGCGAAACCTGGATTTGCGCTGGAAGAGGCTCAAGACGGGAACTCCGCCGCGTTTGGACGGCCGCACGATCGACTGGTCACGGTTCGAGCGCCAAAGCGGTGACGCGGAGCCGACGCCCTTTTCCTTTTTGACCGACAAGATCGACCGGCCCCAAATCGATTGCCACATCGCCTACACGACCGACGAAACAAAGCGCGTGCTCGTCGAGGCGTTACACCGGTCCCCGCTATACAGTGGCCAGATCGAGGGAATCGGGCCGCGGTACTGTCCGTCAATTGAGGACAAGATGGTCAAGTTTCCCGACAAGCCGCGGCATCAGATCTTTCTGGAGCCTGAGGGCCTGGACACCTACGAGGTGTACGTCAACGGCATGTCCACCAGCATGCCTGTAGACGTTCAGGAGGCTATGATCACCTCCGTGCCAGGACTGGAAGCGGCGGAAATGCTGCGGCCTGGCTACGCCATCGAGTACGACGCGGTGGACGCGCGGGAGTTGCGGCACACACTCGAGGTCAAGAGCATGCCCGGCCTCTACCTGGCGGGGCAGATCAACGGCACTTCGGGTTACGAGGAGGCTGGCTGTCAAGGTCTTCTGGCCGGAATCAATGCGGCTTTGGCTCTGGGCGGGTCCGAACCGCTCGTGTTAGCGCGCGATCAGGCCTATGCGGGCATCTTGGTTGACGATCTGATCACAAAGGGCGCCGACGAGCCGTACCGGATGTTCACGTCGCGTGCGGAATTCCGGCTAAACTTGCGCATTGATAACGCCGACGAACGCTTGACGCCGTTCGGAAGGCGGGTCGGGCTGGTCTCGGACGATCGATGGGAGCGTTTTCAGAGGAAATCTGCGCACAAGGCGGCGCTTTCGGCTGCAGCGGTCTGCACGCGCCTGGATGTCTATCCGCAGGTGAATAGTAGCGAACATCCAACGGTTGCGGAGTGGCTGCGCCGGCCGGAGTCGCGGATTGCCATGCTTGACGGTTGGGCCAGGACGGTGCTCAGTGAGGAGCCCGCGCTGGGAGTGCTGACCACGCTTGAGACCGAGATCAAATACGCCGGCTATATCGCGCAGCAGGACCGGCAGGTAGAGCGGTTGAGCAACGCTGAGGCGCGGCGGATCCCCCCGGGGTTCAGGTTTGGCGACATCCCCGGGGTTTCGAGAGAAATCCGCGAGAAACTCGACCGCGTGCGGCCTCAGACGCTTGGCCAAGCCTCAAGAATCCCGGGCGTCACCCCGGCCGCAATTGCTGTGCTGGACGTATATATGTCTCTTCCCGGTGCCAGGATGCCTGATTGATGCCCAACACTGTCTCCGCACTCGACTTTGAGCGCTTCCAGCACTTGCTTCTGGCTGTCCACCCGGTTTCTCTGGGCGAGGCGCGAGCGCTGTTTGCGCACTATTCGCTTCTGCTCAGGTGGAATCGCGTTTTAAACCTCACGAGGATCGAGGATATTGAGGACGCGGTAGAGCGGCACTACGGCGAGGCGCTATTCCTTGCGGACCTGCTGCCTTCCGGGGCGCTGACGGTAGCGGATATTGGCTCAGGAGGGGGATTCCCTGGCATTCCGCTGGCTGTCCGGCGTCCGGAGTGCCGGGTTACGCTTGTGGAATCGCACCAAAGGAAGGCGGTTTTCCTGCGTGAAGCGTCTCGGGAGCTACCGACCGTCTCGGTGCTGGCGGTTCGGGCGGATCAGTTGCCGCTCGAAGCTGACTGGGTAGTAGCCCGGGCGGTGCGGTGGCAGGATGTAGTCCCTGCTGCGCACGCCAATGTCGCTCTACTGCTCGGCGATGCCGACGCCGCTGCCGCCTCGCAAGATGAGCGTTTCGCGTGGGAACCGCCCCTGCCATTGCCCTCAAGCAAGCGCCGCGTGCTTCTAACCGGTCAACGAATCAGATAGGAAGGCGTTCCACGTGGAACATCGACGCTCATCCAGCGCATCGTTCCACATGGAACCTCCGAAGGCCCTGCTCACAGTCGTTCCACGTGGAACATCGCCGTGGTAGCATGAACTTTCTCCGGAGTGACCCATTTGGGAAAGATCATCGCCATCGCTAACCAGAAGGGCGGAGTTGGAAAAACCACCACGGCCATCAACCTGGGTGCTTCTCTCGCCGCCAATGACCTTCGCATCCTCGTCATCGACTCCGACCCGCAAGGTAACACTACGACGGGCCTCGGCGTCGCAAAGACGGCGGGACGGCTTACGACGTACGATGTCCTGCTCGGGGACTCGGACGTCGCATCTGCCGTGACATCCAGCTCTCTTGAGGGTTTGGATATCCTCCCCGCGGACAAGAACCTCGTCGGAGCCAATATCGAACTTGTCGATATGGATCGTCGCGAGTTCCGTCTCACCGACCGCCTCCAGCCGGTCCGCGACCGTTACGACTATATTCTGATCGACTGTCCGCCAGCGCTTGACCTGCTTACGCTGAATGCGCTTGTGGCAGCCGATTCCATACTTGTTCCCATCCAGTGCGAATTCTTTGCTCTCGAGGGCGTCTCCGAACTGATGGATACCGTAGAC
>DATMXS010000457.1:0-2332 GCA_035561355.1 Bryobacteraceae bacterium
CGAGAAAACCTTGAAGGTGCTGTTGTTCGGGTCGGCGGGGTCGAAAAAGTGCGACTGACCGAACTGGGCACTCGGAGGCGCGTTGCGCCGGATCGTGGCGTCCGAGATTACACCCATGCGCGCATCGACGAACGGCACAGCCACAGAAAGATCGAACCGATCGGTGACGCCGAAGGTCGCAAAAGCCGTGATCTGGTGCATTTTCAGATCGATGGACGTCTGCGTGGTGATGTAATCCTGTTCAAACAATTGGCCGCTTGCCTGTTCGTGCCGGAGGATGCCCGGAACGGAATCGAGATCAATACCGTCGAGGCTGTCGAACTTGAACCACTGATAGCTCACGCCGAAATAGAACCGGTGCCGGCCAATGGTCTCGGCTCGCTCGGTCATGATCGGTCCGAGGGTCTGGCTGGACTGTTCGGTGATCCCCAGGGCGCGGTTCGGGGTGTAGATGAAACCGGAGGCGGGGGAGGCGAGAGGCAAGCGAGCGATCTGGCTGCCGACAGCCACATTGAAGGGCGTGAAACTCTCCTGCGCCCTTCCGAGCTCGAAGTGGGCCGAATGGAATCCGCTGGGAAGCGTAAGCCCGCGCTCACCGAACAGCTTGGGGATCGCGTAGGCGAGTTTTCCGTCCGACTGAGCGGGTGCGGAGAGCGGGAGCAGTGCGAGTGCGCCGAGCGCGACTGCGAACCTGTTAAGCATCTGACCGAATGCCTCCTTAGTGATTGCCGGCGCAGCCGCGTGTGCGCCGCTGCGTCGAATCAGTTCATCGAATCGATCACCCAACTCGCGCCTTGACGGACGCACTTCACAACGTAATTAAATGTTTCGGGTCGCCGCCGCTGCGCGTCCACAGTCTCCGTTCGCAGGACCGCGCGTACCGTAGCAGCATCACCCCGGATGTCGGGTTCACTCAGAACGTCGAAAGCTGCCGTCACGGACCGATAGCGTTCCATGCTGCGTCTGAAATCCTCGATTCTGGCTTTGAACGCTGGACGCAACTGGCCCAAACGGTCATAATTCCGGTTCTGGTAGGCCTCGGCGTATGCCCGCAGCAAATTCTTAACCGCCTCCCTATCCGCCGCCAACTGCTTTTGCGCCTCGGAGGTACGCTGCTTCTCTGCTGTCCGGGCCTGCTCCTCGGCGGCCTGCTGACGCAGCCGCTCAAGCGCGTCCTTCGCATGCTGCGAATTGGGAAACCGCGCAAGGTGTTCCTGGACGGCCCTCATGTCGTTGTTATCGACGCGTTCCCAACGAAGTTGCTCCAGTTTCCGGCCGGCATCAGCGGCGTATCTTCCGCTCGGATACGTTTGGAGGAAGCCGGTGAAGTCGGCTTCGTTCGTACTGTTCTGGATTCGGTTCCACGCGAGCCGCTCCAACTCTGCCGGATTCGGCCTGGGAAGCTCCGGCGGGCGGGGGATCTCGCGTGGGACGGGAATAAAGCGGACTGTTGCGCCGTCGATCCTGGACGTGCCGCCGGTGAGAGTGCGTTCAATCCTGAGCGGCTGGTAATTCTCCTGCGAGAGTTCTATGACGTGCGCGCCGGGCTGCACCTGCGCGCTGAACGTCCCGTCAGACCGGACGGCGCCGGCAGGACGGCCGTCAATGGCGACGCGCGTGGCGGGTGGGAGATTCGTCAGAGTGAGCGCGGCCATCTCGCGCTCCAGTTCGAACAGCGTTTTCACTTGGTCGCCGCGGGCGATCGTGACCTCGGTGGGCCGCGGCTGCTTTGTCCGGAAGCCGTCCTTCTGAACCCAGACGGTGTGTCTGCCGGGCTCGAGGGGAATGCGCAGCACGCCGCCGGAAATGGCACGCGCGTAACGTTTGCCGTCGATGATCGCGGCTGCGCCGTCCTCATTGCTGGCGATGATGAGAGTGCCTGCGTTCACCGCCGCGGAGGTGAGCTGGATCGCCACGGAGGGCGCGTTGCCTGTCTGGAACACCACGGAGCGGCCGGCGGCGCGAAGCTCGTGAGTACCCTCTGCGAGGCCGGAGATGCTCATTCGCCCGGAGTCGATTGCACCGGCATCGCGGCCGTCCACGATCGCTTGGCCGGAACAGCCGGGGCAGGCGACGCTGGCATCGCCGCCGAACGTGGTCACGATGACCAGTTCCATATCCTTCGCCTGTGGCGTGCCGTCTATGACAGGGAGGCGCGCGGGCGCCGTGGTGAATGTAACCGCGGCCTCTCCTTCACTCGAGCGGATCCGAAGCTCGTGACGACCCGGCTGCAGCGTTTGGGTAAGCTGGCCATCCGCGAGCGCGCCGGCAGGGCGGCCGTTCACAGCGACTTCGCCTCGGAGGACATTGGAGGAGACCTGCACGCGCGAGG
>DATMXS010000458.1:0-7406 GCA_035561355.1 Bryobacteraceae bacterium
GAAGGTGGCCAGGACGCCCGACTTGGTGTCCGGCTCGGCCGTCTGGGCCTGGCCTGCGTACACGTCGCCGATGGAACCGTCGAGGGAGAGCCAGTCACCTTCCTTCAGCGTGATCGTCTTGCCGCCGACCGAGGCCGAAAGAGTCCTCTTGTGCTCGTTGATTTCGAGGGCGCCGGCGCCCGCGACGCAGGGGATACCCATGCCGCGCGCCACAACCGCCGCGTGCGATGTCATGCCGCCGCGCGAGGTCAAAATGCCCTTCGCCACTTCCATGCCGTGAATGTCGTCCGGCACGGTCTCGGACCGGACCAGGATGACCGGCGCCTTCGCCGACTGCACAACCGCTTCGTCGGCCGTGAAGACGATCTTGCCCACTGCGGCGCCGGGGGAAGCCGGCAGACCGACGGCGAGTTTCGGCAGAGTCTTCTTCGACGCAGGAACAATCACAGGATGGAGCATCTGATCGAGCTGCATCGGCTCGACCCGCATGATGCCCTCTTCCTTCTTGAGCAGGCCTTCCTCGACCATGTCAACGGCGATTCTCACGGCCGCGGGGCCAGTGCGCTTGCCGTTGCGGGTCTGGAGCATGTAGAGCGTGCCCTCTTGGACCGTGAACTCGAAGTCCTGAACGTCGCGGTAGTGCTGTTCCAGGCGCTTCGTGATGTCGAAGAGTTGCTGGTACACTTCCGGCATCAGGTCCTTCAGCTCGGTGATCGGCTTGGGAGTGCGGATGCCCGCAACCACGTCTTCGCCCTGAGCGTTGGTCAGGAACTCGCCGTAGAACTCCTTGGCGCCAGTCGCGGGGTTGCGCGTGAAGCCGACGCCGGTTGCCGAGGTCTCGCCCATGTTGCCGAACACCATCGCCTGAACGTTTACGGCCGTGCCGAGATCGTCCGGGATCCGGTTCATTCTGCGGTAATGGATCGCGCGCGGATTGTGCCAGGAACGGAACACGGCATCGCGGGCGCCGACGAGCTGGTCGTAAGCATCCTGCGGGAACGGTTTGCCGGTCTTCTTCTGGACCAGCTTCTTGTAGTCCGCGATAATGACCTGCAGATCCTTGGCGGTCAGGTCCGTATCGAACTTCGCGCGGATCTTCTTCTTCTGGCCGTCGAAGATGTGCTCGAATTCGGCCTTGTCGATCTCAAGGACGACGTTGCCGTACATCTGGATGAACCGGCGGTAACAATCGTACGCGAACCGCGGGTTGTTGCTCTTGCGCTCAACCACCTCAACCGTCTTATCGTTCATGCCGAGGTTGAGGATCGTGTCCATCATGCCCGGCATCGAGAACTTCGCGCCGGAGCGGACGCTCACGAGCAGCGGGTTGTTGGTGTCGCCGAGTTTGGCGCCCATCGCAGCTTCAAGCTTGCGAAGGGCCTCGTCCATTTGCTGATTGATCTCCTTCGGAACCTTGTTCTTGTTCTCGAAGTAGACGTTGCAAACTTCCGTCGAGATCGTGAACCCGGGGGGCACGGGCACGCCGGCGCGGGACATTTCCGCGAGGCCGGCACCCTTACCGCCGAGGGTATCTTTCATTTTACCGTCGCCGTCGGCCGTGCCGCCGCCGAACGAGTACACATACTTGGGCATAAGCGCTAAGTGTTCTCCTAAAAATGCAGTTCACCGAAGAGACGCGAAGAACGCAGGGAGTGCAGGATGAGCTTACCGCCCGCTGCGCCGCATCTGCGGTCTCCGCGCCTCTCAGGTGCGTTAAAGTTCATTGGTTGTAACTATTTCCGAGAAATCAGCAATCGCTGAAAACTCGCTCAAGAGCTGATGCAGTAAGGTGAGGCGGTTGCCCCGGACGTCCTGGTCCGGCGCATTCACCAGCACCTTGTCGAAAAACAGATCCACGCCTGGGCGGATGGAAGCGATCGCTTCCAGCGCAGCGCGGTAATCTTTCTTCTTCCTGAGTCCGTTGACGCGCCTTCGGAGCTTGTCGAAGGCGGCGTGTAGATCCGCTTCAGGACCAGGCTCGATCCGCGCGGCGTCAACCTCGCCACCACCTGCAAACTCCGCCTGGCGCAGAATGTTCTTGATTCTCTTGAAACTGGCCGCGAGCGGCTCGAAGCCCTCCGTCGGGCGGACGTGTTGAATCGCTTCGAGACGGCTCTCGAGATCGGTAAGGTCCTCGTGGCCGGCAGCGAGCGCCGCGTTCACTTCGTCGTACTTGAATCCGCGTATCTCGCGGAAGTAGTAGCGCACCCGGTCGAGGAAGAATTCGCGTAACTGGGGATCGCCGCCGAGGATCTTACTTACCGGCAGCGCCAACTTACCTTCCACCAGAATCTTGACGATGCCCTGCGCCGCGCGCCGCAGCGCAAACGGATCCCTGGATCCGCTCGGAATCAGGCCGACGCGGAAACAGCCTTCCAGCGTATCGAGTTTGTCCGCGAGGGCGACGATGCGTCCGGTCAACGTAGAAGGCGCCTCATCGTCCATGCTCACCGGTTTGTACTGTTCGTAAATAGCGCGCCAAACCGCCTCAGGCTCCCCCTGCTCACGCGCGTAAAGGCCGCCCATGACGCCCTGAAGTTCGGTGAGTTCCTTGACCATGTCGGTGGTCAGGTCGCACTTGGCGAGCAGCGCCGCGCGCTCGCAAGCAGCCGAATCGGCTTTCGCCATTTTGGCGAGCTTTTTCGCGAGCTTGACGTTGCGCTTGGTTTTGTCGAGATAGGAGCCGAGCTTGGCCTGAAATGTAACGTTGGCGAGGTCGCCGACGCGGTCTGTCAAGGTCCTCTTCAGGTCCACGCTCCAGAAGAAGCGGGCGTCGTTGAAGCGAGCCCGGAGCACGCGTTCGTTGCCGTGACGCACGAGGCCTTCGGGATCGGATGCGGTGTTCATCACGGCGATGAACCGCGGCGCGACTTTGCCTTCCGAATCCTCAACCGCGAAGTACTTCTGGTGATGCCGCATCACCGTGATGAGCACCTCTTCGGGGAGGGCCAGGAACTCCGGATCGAAGCTGCCCAGGATCGGCGTCGGCTGCTCGGTGATATAGGTGAGGGTCGCGGTGAGCGCGGCGTCGTCTTTCACCTTGAACGGCTTGCCCATCAGGATGGCTTCAATTCCGGCGCCAATCTTTTCGCGGCGGTGCTCCGCACTGAGGATGACGCCGTTATCGCGCAGAGCATCCTCGTAGGATTCGTGCGTCACCGCAAACCGCGGCGCACCGAGTTGCCGGTGTCCGGCGGTTTCGCAACTCGACACCACGCCAGCGATCTCGAACGGGACCACTTCGCCACCCAACAGCGTAACCAGCCAGCGGATGGGACGGATGAACCGGGGGCCTTGCTTGCCCGTCCAGTACATCGCTTTGGGCCACTGGATTTTGAGTATGACGTCGGGGAGCGCCTCCGCCAGGATGTCCTTTGTGGAGCGGCCGGCAATCTTGCGGCGGCAGGCGAGGTAGACACCTCTGGGGGTCTCGATTGTCTCGAGCGCCGAGACGTCAACGCCCACCTTCCGGGCGAACCCGAGCGCGGCGCCGGTAGGCTGGCCGTCTTTAAAGGCGGCGGCCTTCGGCGGACCGGAGACGAGTTCTTCGCTGTCGTCCTGCCGCTCGGGTACAGCCGTCGCGCGTAGCACGAGGCGGCGCGGCGTGGCGTCCATCCGCAGCCCTTCAGAAGTCAATTGATGCGCAGCAAGTACACCTTGGAACCGGGCACTCAGATCCTTGAGCGCGGACTCGATCATCCAGTCCGGAATCTCCTCGGTGCCGATCTCGAGCAGAAAAGGAACGCTCATTGGGTGGCCTCCGCGGCGGCTCCGACGGCCTCCGGCGTTTGTTGATCCACCCAGAGGCGCGCGACGCCCAGCGCGAGTTTGCGAACGCGCCCGATCACTCCGACCCGCTCGGTCACGCTGATCGCTCCGCGGGAATCGAGCAGGTTGAACAGATGGGAGCACTTCAGGACGTGATCGTAGGCAGGCAGAACCGGGAAGCGCCGCTTATCGGCGTAATCGGGCCAGGCGTCCAAGAGGCGCTGGCACTCGCGCTCGTTCTGGTCGAACTGTTTCCAGAGCGTCGCGACATCCGCCATCTCAAAGTTGTAGACCGAGAACTGCAACTCGTCCGCGAGGCGCACGTCGCCATACGTGACGCCGGGGGCCCATTCGATGTCGTACACGCTGTTCTTATTTTGGAGAAATGCGGTGAGACGCTCGAGACCGTAGGTCAGTTCCGCTGGAACGAGATCGAGGTCGATGCCACCACACTGTTGGAAGTACGTGAACTGGGTGATCTCCAGGCCATCAAGCATCACCTGCCACCCGATACCCCAGGCGCCGAGCGTGGGCGACTCCCAGTTATCCTCTTCGAACTTGATGTCGTGCTTCCGGAGATCGATGCCGATGGCTTGGAGCGATCCCAGGTACTGGTCGATCACATCCGCGGGGGACGGTTTCAGGATGACTTGAAGCTGCGAGTGCTTGTAGAGCCGGTTCGGATTCTCGCCGTAGCGCCCGTCTGCCGGGCGGCGACTGGGCTGCACATAAGCGACGCGGTACGGCTTCGGGCCGAGGACCCTCAGGAATGTCTCCGGCGCCATAGTGCCGGCGCCGACTTCGAGATCGTACGGCTCCTGAATGATGCAGCCGCGGTCGGCCCAGTATCTCTTCAGCTTGAAGATGACGTCTTGGAAAGTATCCATCGTCACAGTGTGTCGAGCATTGGAACGGTCACCAGTCTGCGCTCGATCTGTTCCTCGATCGCCCGGACCAGCGCGCGCCGTAAATCGGCCGCCGTCGCCAGTGTCCAGGCGCGTTCGCTCATTTGCGGGATCGGCGTCCGCAACATCTCTTCCACAATTTCACGTGATTCCTGAGTCAGCCGGACTTGAGGCAGGAACCCGGAAAGCTTCACCGCCCACAAGGTGAAGTAAGTCACGGCCTGCCACACGCCATCTGCCCGCCGCTGCCGGAGATAGTCCAGAACCGCGACCAGAAGGCGGAAGAACCTCTCGTTCGGCTCCGCCGGTGGTAGGAGTTGCTCGGAAACTTCCGAAATATAATCGAGCGCAACCCCCGCCGCGTAATCCGAGGCCAGGGCGAACTGCGAAGCAACCAACTCACAGGATTCCAGGCTGACGAGCTCCCGGTTCTCACGCTGGAAGTAGAACATCTTCACCTGCGAGAGCCGTTCGAGACCGCTACCGAAGGGGCTCCTGGGCCGCCGCGCGCGTTTAGCCACGCCGCGCAATTTTCCGGCTTCCCTAGTCAGGAAACTGACAATCAGGTCCGCTTCTCTGAGCGGATACGTACGCAACACGAATGCTTCACTGGCCCGGGCCGCCACAGCGCGGAAACTCCAGCGTAACACATGCGTGACTGCGCGTCCGGAAGGGGTTGAGCATGAGAAGGCGAGGCGATGGCAGGGCCGTTCAGGCGTTCGACAATGCAGCGCCGGCTCGCAGTTCGGCCGCAGCGACAGCCCGCGACAGATTCAATAAGCTGCCGAGAGCCGATTCCGCATTCTTGATGCCGAGCGAGAGACCGAGGAGCATGACCACAGCCTCGGAGTGCGCCAGCGCGGAGGCGCCCCAGAAGACGACTTGGGCTCGCATCAGGGCTGCACTCAATTCCGGCAGATCGACATCAGAGCAGACGATGAGGAGGCGTGCGGAGCGATGTACACGGCCGAAGTCGCCGGACAAGGCACGAAGGTAAGCCCACGTCACCCGGAACCTACGGAATCGGTAGACGAGCACACGATGGAACGGCATACCCTGTTCGGACATGAACGCCAGGTCCTCGGACGAAAGCAGTCTGTTCAACGGACGGTATCGATCCGGTCGGAATTCGCGGGATTGCCCCAAGCTGCCGTCAGCGTTCGCGCGACGGGCCAAAATGGCGACAAGCGTCGCCAGCACAGTCGTTACGGCAGCCAGAAGAAGAGCAAATAGCATGCAGACTCTGTTAGAGGGTAGAGTACAACTTCGCGCAAAATCGCTCAATAGAGCGCTCGTACTAGACCATCCGGTTCCTAACCCCAGGCCGGCCGGGTGACCGCAGTCACAGAGCCAGGGACTTCCGTCTTGTACGCTGGAGTGTGATGGCCGCCGCGCCCGCATTCCCACCCAAGCTCAAGAAAACACTCGCGCGTCGGACACGGCCCGATCACTCTCAAAAACTGCGCCGGGCCACCCAAGCCGTGTTCCTCCTGCTGAACGCGTGGATAGCGCTGGAATTCTATCTCTTCGTGCGTTACTGGGAGCGGGGCGGAGCCGGCCTGCTCGTGGAACGGCCGCCCGGCGTGGAGGGTTGGCTCCCAATCGCGGGACTGATGAATTTGAAAGCGTTCCTGGAGACAGGAAGCGTTCCCCTCATTCATCCGGCCACCCTGTTCCTGCTCGTCGCTTTCCTCCTGATCTCATTCGTGTTCCGGAAGGCCTTCTGTAGCTGGCTGTGTCCGGTCGGCACGGTCTCGGAGCACCTGTGGCGCGCAGGCCGGAGCATCTTTGCACGGAACTTCGCGTTGCCGCGCTGGGCCGACGTTCCGCTGCGAGGCCTGAAATACGTCCTACTGGGCCTCTTCCTGTACGCAGTCGGCGGTATGTCGGCCGCTGCGATCGAAGCATTCATGCAGGGTCCGTACGGCATCGTGGCTGACGTCAAGATGCTGAATTTCTTCAGGAACCTGAGCGTGGCGGGGGCGATCACCATCGGCGTCCTCGCGGTTGCTTCGATATTCGTAAAGAATTTCTGGTGCCGGTACCTCTGTCCGTACGGCGCTTTGCTCTCCCTCCCGGCCCTACTGAGCCCGCTCCGAATCCGGCGCGACACCGGCGCGTGCATCGATTGTGCCAAGTGCGCCAAGGCGTGCCCTTCCCTGCTGCCCGTCGATCAACTTGTCACGATAAAGTCAGCCGAGTGCACGGCCTGTCTCGAGTGCGTGGCGGCGTGTCCGGCAGAGGGAGCCTTGCAGCTTTCGCCGATCGCCTCCAGGCGGGAAGTGCCGGCTTGGGCGGTAGCGGCGGGGATCGCCGCGATTTTTCTAGGCATGGTGACGTACGCCAAATCCAACGGCCACTGGCGAACTGACCTGCCGTCAGAGGTATACGAGCGCCTGGTACCCCAAGCGGACCAGTTCGGACATCCATAACGAGCCGCGCACGCCAGTGAGCGGGTAAAGAAGATGCTCTTGTTCCGTGCCTTTGTACCTCACGCGAGCGGAGATTTCTTCTGCGTTCGATTTGGGTTCTGGAGTTGATGGGTCAGGCACATCCGGCATGCGCGATTCTGGAATCTCTCGGGTAAGCTCGACCTGATCCGCTTCGCTGATCCATCGTCACGGGCCCGGCCAGCGAACGGCTGCCGACTCCTGGAATCCGCCTCTGCTGACGGGCGCTCTCGAAATGGGTGCAAATCGCAACGCGGGGGGATCACACCGCTGATTGATAAGA
>DATMXS010000459.1:0-26768 GCA_035561355.1 Bryobacteraceae bacterium
CTAGTGTGCTGTCTCTGAAGTGCGTTTATATCTGCGCACCTTCTTGATGATGGTGTTGGCAGTGGCTACCCACTGGAAGGGCTGTGGGGCCTGGTTGTGAGCGCGAATATAGGCTCGGATGGCCCGTTCGAGTTCTCGGACCGAACGGAAGGTCCCGCGCCGGATGCGCTTGCGGGTGATCTCGGCGAACCAGCGTTCCACCTGATTGAGCCAAGAAGCGCTCGTGGGTGTGAAGTGCAGTTGGTAGCGAGGGTGATCGGCGAACCACTGTTTCACCGCCGGGTGTTTGTGGGCAGCGTAGTTGTCCAGGATCAGGTGCACGGGCAGTCCCGGAGCGGTCTCTGCATCAACCTTGTCCAGAAATCGGATGAATTCCTCGTGGCGGTGCCGAGCTTGGCAGTGTCCGATGACCTTGCCGACCGCTACGTCCAGCGCGGCAAAGAGCGTGGTCGTGCCGTGCCGTTCATAGTCGTGGGTCTGGCGCTCCGGAACACCGGGCCGGAGCGGCAGAATCGGCTGCGTGCGATCGAGTGCCTGAATCTGGCTCTTCTCGTCGACGCTCAGCACAATCGCCTTGTCCGGAGGGTTCAGGTACAGGCCCACGATGTCTCTGACTTTTTGCGACGAACTGCGGGTCCGTGCTGAATTTGAATGTCTCCACTCGATGCGGTTGCAGGTGATGCTTTTGCCAGATCCGCTGCACCGTCGCCGGGCTGAGGCCCTGATCCCGCGCCATCAGACGGACGCTCCAATGCGTCGCGTTGCGGGGCCTGGAATGCAATGTCTTCTCCACCACGGCCGCCTCCTGTTCGGGAGTGATCTGCTTGGGTCGGCCAGAGCGAGGCCGGTCCTCCAGAATCCCCGGCAGGCCATCGGATTGAAAGCGCCCGCGCCAGAGCAAAACGGTGGGAAGACTGGTACCCAGTTGCAGCGCCAGGACCTTGTTGGCGATCCCCTCGGAGGCGCCAAGGACGATCCTGACCCGCAACGCGACGCTTTGGGGGACGCTCCGCAAAGCCAGCACCTTCAGCAGTTCCCTACGATCTCGGTCTGTAACGAGCAGGGCGGAGGCAGGAGCGCGAGACATACCTCCATCAGTATGCGCCTACTCGGCCCAACGGTAAAGTTATTTCTGAGACACTACACTAGTGCGTTCCAGGCGTCAGCGGCGGAGCCGGCCCTTGACACGCTTGGCCAGCTTCTCGATTTCCTCGGCCTTGCGCAGTGAGTGTGTGGGCAGGACTGTGTAGCCGCTCTCCTTGAGCTCCTGCTCGATTTCACGCGCGAGCTGCTGGATGCGGGCGGTATCCTCGAGGTTCTTCTCGTAATCCGCCCTCAGGATTTCCTCACGCTGCAACTTGCCGCTGGGGAGTCTGACGTCGTCATCGTTCCGTTGAGCGCCCGAGGGAATACTCTGAGCCGCCGCTGGCGCCGCCAGCAGAGTTGAAAGGGCCGCCAGGCGAAGGAAAACGGAGAGTGTCACTCCTTTATGCTACGCCGGGCGATGCCCTGGGAGTGGCTACTCCACCGTATAACTCACATAGGCGAACCGTTTGCTGTCGGGCGACCACGAGTTCACGTTGATTGTTCCCTGGCCGCCGAACAGCTTCACGATCTCACGCGATTTTCCCCCCTTCGCGGGCATCAGGTGGAGTAGAACGTTCTTATCCGCCGGATGCCCCTCGGTGCCCTTGTCGAAGCTGAGATAGACGATCCACTTGCCGTCCGGCGAGAAATGCGGGAACCATTCATCACGTTCATCGCTGGTGATGCGTTCGGCCAGGTGGTCGTCCGGCCCTGCGCCAGATGCGGGGATGCGCCAGAGATCCCAACCGCCGGAGCGGTCTGAATTGAAATAGATCCACTTGCCATCGGGCGAGTACTCCGGCCCGTCATCGTAGCCGGGATGCACGGTCAACCGCTGCTCCTGGCCGCCTTCAACCGGAATCGCGTAAATATCGAAATTCTTATCCCGCGGCGCGCAGTACGCCAGTGTCCTCCCGTCTGGCGACCATCCGTGGAAGTAGCTCGGCGAAAGCTGTGTGACCTGCTTCGGCTCACCACCCGCGAACGGCAAAACGTACATCTGACCGGCTGAGATCACGAGCTGCTTGCCATCCGGAGAGATGCCGTGGTCGTTGTTGATCCTGGTTACTTTTCCAGTGGGGATGAGTTCAGGCTCTCCGCCTGTCACCGCCAGACGCCACAGCTTGCCCTGGGAGTTCAAGACCAGCCACTTGCCGTCCGGCGACCAGTTCGGAGCCTCAAACCTGCCCAAGGCCACATGGACAACGCGCGGGTTCTTCCCGTCCCGGTCTACCACTGTGATATGGCTGCGGATCTGCTGCTGGGCCGCAAGCGAACAAGCCAGAACGCACATCAGAATCGTGACTTTCACGACACGAGTGTAACGCCTCCGCGTCCGCGCGCGGCAATCAACTACGCCGCCGGCCGCCTGCGATCGTCCCGAACCGGCACTTGCGTCCGCTCGACCCGAATCGCTCCGGGCCCCGGCCGCAGACCTGCGCCATGCTCCTCGGCCCATACCTGTGTAAACTCGGCCCCGATCAGCACGATCATCGAAGCGTAATACGTCCACAGCAGAATCAGGACGACTGACCCGGCCGCCCCATAGCCACCCGCAGGATCGCTTCTGCCAAGGTAAAATCCCAGCGCGAATTTACCGATCACGAACAGCGCCGCGGTCAGCAGTGCGCCCACAGCGACATCACGCCAGCGAATTTCCGCATCGGGAAGCACCTTGAATATCGCGGCAAACAGCGCGGCAATAATCAGAAATGAGATGGTTGGGTCCAGCGCCCAAAGAACAGGCGCGCCGATACCCGGCAGGTATGACTGAAGCATGCCGCCCATCGCTGAGAGCACTGCGCTGACGGACAGTGACACCATCAGCAGGAATGCGACGCCGAGAATCATTCCGAACGAGAGCACGCGCTTGGTGAGGAATGACCAGACACCGCCGGCGTTCGGATCAGGCATGACGCTCCAGGCTTTGTTCAGCGAGGCTTGAAGCTGCCCGAAGACGCCCGTAGCACCGACGAGCAGCAATACGACGCCGATCACCGTGCTAATGATGCCCGTGGACGGGCGCTCGCCGGCGTGCTGGACCATTGTGTACACCTGCTGCGCGACACCCTCGCCGATCAGCTTGCTCGCCTGCGACTGGATTGCCGATTGCACCGTTTGGGCGCCGAAGATGAACCCGGCCGTGGTGATGATGATCACCAGCAGCGGCGGCAGCGAGAACACCGTGTAATAGGCCAGGGCGGCCGCCATGGTTGGGCAATCATCGTCCACGAACTCGCGGAAAGTCCTCTTGAGATAACGCATACATCCCCTCTGGCGGAATGCGCCGCAAATGGGGGGCCACTTCTCAGGCCCGGCTCTTCCGCCAGGTGCTGACCAGGGTGGAAGCGAGAATGATCGACCCGCCAGCGATCGCGAGCGTCGCGGGTCTCTCGCCGTGCACCAGCCACGCCCAGACCGGGTTCAACACGGGCTCGATCAGCATTAGAGTCGCGGCTTCGAACGCGGGTACGTGTCGCAGGCCTCGAGTCATGCACCAGTAGGCCAGCCCCACCTGGAACATCCCCAGATAGAGCAGGACGCCGACGTCCGACGCTGAAACGGAGGAGATCGGGAGCGCCATCGGCAGGGAAATCCCGAACGCCATCAGGTTGCCAACCACTACCGTCGCGCTCGCCGCTGCCGCATCCCGGGTGCCGCGGCCCAACCAGCGCAAACTGGCCACGACGCCGGCCCAGGTCACTCCGGAGATCAGCGCCAGCAGGTTGCCTGTGAACGGATCCGGAGCGGTGGCGGCGGTGTGCTCCCGTGCGAAAAAGAACAGCGACAGACCCACACCCACCGCTCCGGCAAAAATGATGTCGGAGCGCTTCACCGGCTCCTTCAACAAAAGCGGTCCGATGATCAGCAGGTACAGCGGGGCGGTGCTCTGCAGGAAAATCGTGTTTGCCGCGGTCGTAAGCCGGTTCGCGAGGACAAAGAGAATCAGCGTCGCGGCGTATGTCAGGCCCGCCAGGGCCATGCGGGGACGCCAGCCCCGCCGCGCCCCGGGCACAATCGCCAGGATGGCCAGGGCCGCGATTCCCGATCGAAAGCAGGCCACCTGCCACCCTGTCACGGTGGCGGCCTTGATCGCCGCTCCCCCGGTGGAAAAAAGGACCGCGGCTGCGAGAAGAAGAAACCGGCTGGTTGTGCGGTGACTCACGTGAATTTACAACGTTACCGCACTCGCCCCCCTTGTCCCGATATTGGACGCCCTTCTCGCAGTAAACTGTTTACGGGGTTGGGCCCTCGACAATGCAGACCATCCTGGTGGTGGACGACGAGCCGATGGCTCTGAAACTCGTTCAGACGATCCTCGAGAAGCGCGGCTTCGAGGTGCTGATCAGTACAGATCCGTTCAGCGCTCTCAAGTTGTTTGAAATGAAGCGGGACGACATCGACTTGCTCATCACCGATATCGTGATGCCGGAAATGGACGGCACCCGTCTGGCGACGAAAGTCGTCGAGATTGCGCCGGAACTGCCAGTCTTGTTCATGTCCGGCTTCGTCACCGAGGATGAAGTGGACCAGGCGGCCAGCATCAGCCAGTTCGCGTTCATCCGTAAGCCGTTCCGGCCTCAAACCCTGGTCCAGGCCGTCAGGAAGATGCTGACCACCGAAGAGACTGCCTGAGCCGCGTTCCGTCCTCAGGCCGCGCGGGCATCCTCATCGTGGTCTGTTTCCTTACGTTTGGGAAACACGAGCGACAGCACAACTGAGCCCGCGATCACCGAGCCTATGACCGCCAGCGAGATGCCGGTCGGGAAGTGGCCGCCGAACAGGTTGTTCAACCACACCATCTTTAGGCCGACGAAGATGAGCACCAGGCCGAGCCCGTATTTCAGCATGTGGAACTTGTCCATGGCGCCGGCCAGCATGAAATAGAGTGCGCGGAGCCCCAGGATCGCGAAGATGTTCGACGTGAACACGATCAGCGGCTCTTTCGTGATCGCGAAAATCGCGGGCACCGAATCGATCGCGAAGAGGATGTCGCTCAATTCCACGAAAACGAGCGCGATGAAAAGTGGTGTCACGGCAAGCTTTCCGTTCAGCTTCACAAAGAATCGCTGGCCTTCAAGCCCCGGCGTGACCGGCATCTTACGGCGGATCAGCTTGACTACAGGGTTCTTCTCCGGCTCGAGTTTCTTCTCCACCCCGAACAGCATCCTGACGCCCGTGATGATCAGGAATACTCCGAACACGATCACTACGGCCTGATATTGCATCAGGGCCGCCCCGGCGGCGATGAACATCGCGCGGAACACCAGCGCGCCGAGGATCCCGTAGAACAGCACCCGGTGCTGATATTTCGCGGGGATCGCGAAGTAGCTGAACACCAGCACGAAAACGAAAATGTTGTCGACTGAGAGCGCCTTCTCGATCAGGTACCCGGTAAGGAACTCCAGGCTGACCTGCCGGGCGGCGGCATCGGGATTGAACCCGGGTATCGACGTCAGACGCGGAACCTGTGCGAATCTCCAGGAGGAGTAGAGGTACAGCAGGTAATTGAAGAGGAGCGCCAGGCTGATCCAGGCGACGCTCCAGGCAGTGGCCTCGCGGAATCCGACTGCGTGAGCCTTCCGGTGAAAAACGCCGAGGTCAAGCGCCAGCGTCATCAGCACGAAAGCCGTGAAGCCTGCGTAAAACCACCAGTATTCGGCAAATGGAAACAATAGAGGAGTCATTACGGAGGTGCGCCTGGAACAGCGCTCCTCTTAATCGTACCGAGGACTAAACCATAGGACAAATGGGAAAACAGGATGCTACAGATCGGTTAAGCAGATCATTCGTTGCTGTTCCGACTCTCCGCTCCGGCGCAGCAAGAAGCGACGAAGAGCGTGAAAAAACTACATAGCCGAGACTCGTCGCGCAGTGGGATCCACACTGAATCAGGTACTTAGCGACCAGGATAATTGGACTCTGAATTGCACTACCGCTCCCCTCCTATGAGAGCTGAACTTGTAATCCTTACCGGGCTGTCCCTCCTGCTTCTCGGCTGCGGGTCGAAAGGGACCGAGCCAGCCCAGTCCGCAGCCGCGTCCGCACCCGAAGCGGGCCGGCCCGATCCGATGCCGGCCACCGCGCAGCCCGGTTCCGCCGAAGCCCCTGGGGCCACACAGACGTCGGACCCTCCAGCCCCCGAAATGGTAGAGGTCGTCATCCCGAAAGGTACTGCGCTCCGTGTCCGGACCGTCCAGGCGCTGAGCACTGCATCGAACGGTGCAGGAGACCGCTTCGAGGCCGTCCTGGTCTCGCCGCTGGTGCAAGGCGGCCGTATGGCCGTGCCGCGCGGCGCAGCGGTCTCGGGTCACGTTACCGAGGCCCGTCCCTCAGGAAGGCTCCGTGGGCGCGGACAGTTATCCGTGACGCTCGACAGCATCGAAGTGGACGGCCGGCGCCACACCATTGAAACCGGCTCGGCCGGCCGGGTTTCAGAGGCACACAAGAAACGTAACGTGGCGTTCATCGGCGGTGGAGCGGGCCTCGGCGCACTCATCGGCGGCATCGTTGGCGGCGGCAAGGGAGCGGCGATCGGCGCCGGCGCCGGCGCGGGTGCGGGCACGGCAGGTGCAGCGGCCACCGGAGTGAAACACGCGCGCATCGGCTCGGAATCCGTCCTGAGTTTCAAATTGCGCGAGCCGCTGCGGATCATGGTTCCCGAATAAAGATCGCCTTCGTCTTGCACCCCGGCCCGCACGCTAGAATAACTGCGATGCGGAACCTGCGAACGTTGTGGATTGCGGCCGTGCTGCTCATGGCCGGTTGCGGGGGCGGGTCGAAAGAGGAAGCACGCAAGGCGCCTCCTAAACCTGTGCCGGACGTGTTCCGCGTGAAGTTCGACACCAGTGAAGGTCCGTTTACGGTCGAGGTTCACAAGGCCTGGGCGCCTGAGGGTGCGGAGCGCTTTCACCGCTTGGTCGAGCAGAAGTATTACGACAACGCGCGCTTCTTTCGTGTCGTCCGCGGCTTCGTCGTGCAGTTCGGGATCAACGAAAATCCGCGGATTTCCGAACTCTGGCGCAATATGACGATCAAGGACGACCCCGTTACGCAGAGCAATTTGCGGGGCTACCTAACGTACGCGATGTCCGGGCCGAATACGCGCACGACTCAGGTGTTCATCAACCTGAAGGACAACACCCGCCTGGACAAAGTGGGCTTCGCCCCGTTCGGCAAAGTTGTCGAAGGCATGGAGGACGTGGTGGACCGACTCTACCTGGCATACGGGGACGGCCCGCCCAAGGGCCACGGTCCGGACCAGACGCAGATCGAACTCAAAGGGAATCAGTATCTCGAGGACAAGTTCCCGCGCCTGGACTTCATCAGGACGGCACGGATTGAGAACCCGTGAGCGCCGGCCCCGCTGTACGAGGGAGAATAGAGGGATGAGTGCGCCGGAACGAAAGCAGCAGCTTCATCATCTCATCGATCAGCTTGATGAGACGGATCTTGTGGCGGCTCTCAGATACTTGCAGTTTCTACTCGCTCAGGAACCACCTGTTGAACCGGACATGTTGGCCCGCATCGACGCGGCCAGGAAGAGGCCCTTGGCCGGTATTCCGCATGAGGATCTTATGCGGGAATACGGACTGTGAGGCAGTTCGTGTGGGAGCCGGCGGCCCAAGCTGACCTCCGCCGCCTCGACCGTGACAACGCTATGCGTATCCTCCTCGCGTTGGCGCGCTATCGAGAGACAGGTGAAGGTGATGTCAGGCCACTGACAGATCGCCCGGGCTTGTTCCGCTTCAGGGTAGGCAAGTGGCGTGTCTTCCTTGACCTGGACTCTCCGGGTATAGTTCGCATTCACGGCATCGATAACCGCGGGCAAGCGTACTGAAGCAGTTTGGAGGCGCGGGGCGGAATCGAACCGCCGAATAAGAGTTTTGCAGACTCCTGCCTTGCCACTTGGCTACCGCGCCGCACTACCGTGGAAGGTTAGAAAAATTATCGCACAGCCCCTGGCATAACGGCTACAGGCGCGGGGGGAATTACGGGCAGGATCACATGCGACGTGCGCGCGCCATCGTGGTACACCGTCTGGCTCGCCTTCCTGTATTCCTTCTCGTCCGCGACTGGACGCCCCGTGTTGGGGTTGCGGTCGAACCTCGGGAAGTTGCTGCTGGAAATTTCCAGCCGGATGCGGTGCGCCGTCAGGAACACATTGCTCGTCACGCCGGCGTCGATCGTGATGCGGTACACGCCGCCCGGGCGCGCGGTGACCGGCTTTTCAAGTGAATCGCGGTACCGAAGCCGCAGGATGCCGTCCGTCAGGATGCGCGCGTATCCGTCCGGATGCACGTCCACAAGTTTCGCCGTGAAATCCGTGTCCGGTGCGCTCGTTGCAACCCACAGCACCACTCTGATCGGCCCTGTCACCTCCAGATCGTGCTTCAGCGGTTCGCTCGTGTACACCAGCACGTCCCGCCGGCGCTCCACCGGCCGCTGATCGAGCGGGCCCGGCGGCAGCACTACGGGATTGCAGCAAACCGAGCCACCCGTGGTCGGCGCCGGGTTCTTCGGATCGTAGATGAACTGGTCCGGCGGTTCGGCTCCCAGCGGCCTGTGCCGCAGCGTTCCGTTGCCGCCGACGGTGTTCGCCTTGCCGCCGCTCGAAAGGTAGAGCGCCGTCGGCCGGGTCCGTGCGAGCGGCCATTCCTGCTCCTCGCGCCACCGGTTTATGCCCATCACGAAGATTGTCAGTGGAGCGCCCGGAGCGGTTTCTTCCGAGGGCGCACCGTCTCGTACGTAACGGTCAAACCATTCGAACTGCCACCTCCGGAGCGGGATTCGCGCGTCCGCCCCGAAGCTGAACTGCGGGAATGCGTAACTCATGTTGTGGGCCCAGGGGCCCACCATGGCGCGGACGTGCCGCCCCATACCGCGCATAAGGCGGAACGCTTCCAAGTCGCTCATGACGAAATTGTCATACCAGCCGCCCGCGATGAACACTGGAATCCGAACCGTATCGATCTGGCCGCACGTGCTCACGGAACGCCAGTAGTTATCGTAAGTAGGGTGGTCCAGCACGGTCTGGAAGAACCCGACGGTCCGGCCGCCGGTGGCGACGCGATCCGCAATGCGGAGTGGCACGCTCCAGATAAATTTCCGGAAGTCCGTGCGATACACGCCCGGCGCCCGCAGATTCTCCGAGAGCCACACCAGCCGCTGGCCTAACTTCATCGCGCCGCCGGCCGAGTAGAACCGGTCGTGATACTCCTCACATCCGGCCACCACTGGAAAGATCGCTTTCAGGTGTGGGTTGCGCGAGAGCGCCGCCTTCCACTGCGTGATGCCCAGATAGGATCCGCCCAACATCCCGACGCGGCCATTCGACCACGCCTGGCGCGCGATCCAGTTGAGTGTATCGTCGGCGTCATTCGTCTCCTGCCGCGGCGGATCGAACATGCCTTCGGAGGCATAGCGTCCCCGTACGTCCTGAAGCACAAGCGCGTATCCCCGCTCCACGAAGCCGCGGTAATAGGGCGTCAACTGGTTCGGCTTGCCGTACGGTGTGCGTACCAGAATGGTGGGCAGCCGCTCAGGAGTGGCCTGCCGGAAGACGTTCGTCGAGAGGTGTACGCCGTCGCGCATCGGCACGCGCAAGTCCAGTTCCTGGCGGATGTCGGGGGAAGCCGCCGCCAGCAGGCCTGCTACTGCGAGGAATGGGAGTATTCGCACAGAAGGTCGAAGTACCGCCGCGCCACGGTCCGGACATCGTGATTCGCGGCGATATATCCAGCCGCGCACAGCCCGATTTCCCGGCCCAAAGCCGGCGCCGCAGTCAGAACTCTCATGTATTCCGCCAGCATCGCCTGTTCGGCAAGCCCGCAATCCACTTTGAGGCAGGCCGGCTCTGGGAACCGCTCGGTCTCCTCGCCCGCAGTCACGATCACCGGCTTGCCCAGCCCCATCATCCGGATCGCGATCCCCGAAGTTTCGCCCGCCGCGGGGTACCTCAGATTAACGCACGCATCTACGGCCATCGCCATCAGCCAGAACTCGGCCTCTGGCGCGTGAGGCTGCCGGATCACCCCCGGCCGCCCCAGAGCCTGCAATAGGGCCCGCTCCAGGTCCCGCGAGACGAAGTCGCCCGCAACCAGGAGGGCCGTGTCGCGGCCGCTGTCGCGCACCCGCTCGAATGCAGCCAGTACCGATGCGAGCCGCTTCGATTCTCTCAAATGCCCGAACACGCCGAACAGATATGTTCCCGGTGCTATCCCGTGCCGCTCTCTCCATCGCGCCGCAGCCGCATACGGTGGCAGCGCCGGGGGGGCGTACAGGTGCGGAATCTCAGCGATGTCCGCTTCCGGGGCGTGCTCGCGGATCCGCCGTGCAGCGGCAGGGTTGTGGACGATGACAACCTTCGCCGTTTCCGCAATTCGCCGCAGCATCCCGTAATTGAAGTACAACGGGTCCTGGGCCGAGCGCGCGCGGTTCTCCCACAATTGCGCGGCCAGCCCGCGCGACCATTCACCGTAGTTGTATGCGAACTCGGCGACGTACTCGTCCCTCGTCAGCGATCCCAGAAAAAAGTGGTGCAATACCGCGTCGTGAAGCACCACCGCGCCTGGACGCTCGAACGCGGTCCGGTAAATGAAGCGGTGCAACTCGTTGTTGCCGATGTGATACAGGCACACGTCGGCGCTCGATGCGTTCATCCGGACTTCGCACAGTTCCTTCAGCGCGGGCAGCAGCGCCGCCGAATATTCCGCGACCCCGGTTCGCGCCGGCGGCATCGGCGAAAAATACCCGACGGTCATGCGCGCCGCCGCTCACCGAACAGCGCGGTGCCCACTCGAACGTGCGTCGCGCCCTCCTCGATTGCAACCTCGAGGTCATGCGACATGCCCATCGACAGTTTCGCCAGCCCGTGGCGTTCTCCCAACTCCCGGAGCCTGCGGAAATAGGCGCGCGAAGGCTCCGCGTCGTCGGTCCACGGGGGCATCGTCATCAGTCCTGTCAGCCGCAGGTTCGAGCAGGCTCGGATTGCCTCGATCAGTTCCGGCACTTGCCCGGGCGCGGCGCCAGTCTTCGAGCCCTCTTCAGAGAGCTTCACCTCGATCATTACCTCGAGCGGACGCGCGGCCGCCTCGTTCAACCGCCTCGCGAGTTTGACCGAATCCACGGTTTGCACTGCGTGGAACAACTCCGCCGCCCGGCGCGCCTTGTTGGACTGCAGGTGCCCGATGAGGTGGAACTCCGCGCCGTCCAGGTTCGTCACGTCCGCGTGCTTGCCCTCGAACTCCTGAACGTAGTTTTCGCCGAACAGCCGCAGGCCCAGGTCGTACGCCTCGCAGATCGCCCTCGCGGGGAACAATTTCGTCACCGCGATCAGTGCGATATCGTCACGCCGCCGCCCCGCCCGTGCCGCCGCGCTCGCGATCCGTTCCTCAACTTCTTCCAAACGTGCCTTCAGCATGAGAGAAAATTCGGCCTGCAACGCACCAATTGTATGATGGCCGAAAATCTGGCGGAGGCGATTGGGCGGTTTTTCGAATCCAGCCGCGATCCGGCGTTGCTCGAACCGGGCGAAGAGCCCTACCCGTTGCGTGACGGGAGCTACGCCCTTGACCTGCACGGAGGACGTCTCACGATTCAGGTCTGGGACGAAACCCGCAACCTCGTGCGCCGCCTTTCCGGTGTCCATCGTGAGACTCCCGGAGAACTCGAACTCGTGGTGGCGCACTTCGGCGGCCGGGAGGGGCGTATCACCTTGATGGATCGTGCCAGAGCTTCCGTTCACACGGAACGTCACGCTGGCCGCCTGGTGTTCCGGGAGCGTTTTCGGCGCTGGGTGTCGCGCCAGTTCCCAGGCTGGCGCATCAGCGACCTAAGCTCTGAAGCGAATCTCGAAGCCTCGCTGTCGCCGAGCTATCCCCGCGCGCTCGTCCGCCGTGCCGCAACCGCTTGGGCGGCCATCGCCGCGCCGCCCGGAACGGGTGATGCCGCTGGGGCCCTCACCTTCGGCCTCATCTGGCTCGACTATCTCCGCTGTCGCGAACCTCTCCTCACGATCTCCGGCCTTGCTCTATTTCTTCCCGAGGACGAGGCCCGCACCGCCTGCCTGCGGATCGGCTGCCTCAACCCGAACGCCGCTCAGTACGCCGTCTACGTCTGTTCCGAGCACGGCTATGAGCAGCGCGTCGATCCCGGCGACTTCAACAATTTCGAAGCACGTCTGGAGCGCTGCTCTACCGGTTCCGCCGAACTGGAACCCGACGCCCTCGCCTTGGTCGATGCCCTCTGCGATGCCCCTTACGTCGAACGCCGGCTCCGCGCCGACGGCGGTGTGAGCCTGTCCGTTCGTGGCCTCGAATTCGCCCGTGCGAGCCGCAAGCAAGTGCGGTTCGGTATTGACGGCCGCCGCCGCTGCACGGAGAGGAACCTGGGCGAGGCACGCGACCTTGCGCGCGAACTGGCTCGAATGCGCTCTGCAGCGGCCTGCGATCGGGAAAATCCGCTGTACCGGCTGCGCCCGGAGGGGTGGCTCGAAACCGAACTGCGCCGCAATATCGAACAGATTGATGCAACCCTCACGCCTGCTCCGGTCTACGGCCAGGTTCCCGCGCTTGCCGGCATCGAGCGCGGCGTTCTCGACCTGCTGGCCGTCGATCGCTCCGGCCGGCTCGCCGTCATCGAGATCAAAGCTTCCGAAGACGTACACCTGCCGCTTCAGGCGCTCGACTACTGGACGCGAGTAGCGCGCCACGCCGCAGCCGGAGATTTCACTGCATGTGGCTATTTCCCCGGCATCCCCCTGAGCCGTGAGCCACCGCGCCTGCTTCTGGTCGCCCCGGCGCTCGATTTTCATCCCAAGACGGAAGCGCTGCTGCGGTATCTTTCGCCTGCCATCGAAGTCGAAAGAATCGGTGTAGGGGTAGAATGGCGGCAGGGGCCGAAGGTAGCATTTCGGTTGAGGGGTGCGGAGCGGCCGCACTGACGGAAACGCGATGGCGAACCAGATCTATACGCAGATCAAGACGGCATTTCAGAACCTGAATCCGAACCAGGTGCGCGAGTTGGCCGAACGCCCGCTCAGCATCGGCATCATCGCTGCCAGCGGTGAACGCCAGCGCGCAATGGTGGACGCGCTGCTGCCCGCGCCCATGACGCAGGCCCGCCGCCACGAGGTTTCCCGCGTGCTGCACCGCGCCGGAGAGGGCGCGGCCGATCGGTTCGACCTGGTCTTGTGTGACGAGGACCTGCTCTGCCCGCCCGACGCCTTCTGCTTCTACCGTTCCGACCCGAAGCAGACGGTGCGCGAGGTTCTGGAGCGCCGCGAGGATTTGGGTCTTGCGCTTGCACGCTCGTTCGCGCCCTTCCGCCGCCCTGTGATCGATCGCGTGCTGAAGGCCATCGCCCGCGAGAATGCCGCGTTTTCCGTAGTGAGCGCGGTCCCGAACATTATTCCTAGCGCAATCGCGCTGCCCTGGGCCGTTGGCGAGTTTGCGTCCGACACCGCGTTCCTTACGATGAACCAGGTGCGGATGGCGTTCCTCATCGCCGCCGCAAGCGACCAGGACGTCGGCTATACCGAGCAGCGGGCCCAGATCGCCGCGATTGTCGGCGGCGCATTCGGCTGGCGTGCCTTAGCGCGGGAACTCGTCGGCAAGATTCCCTTCGGCGGCGGCCTGATCCCGAAGGCAGCCGTTTCCTACGCCGGCACCTATACGGTGGGTGTCAGCCTGGAGCGCTTCTATCGCATCGGCTACGGCCTTACGCGCGCGGAACGCAGGGCCACCTACGGCGAAGCCTTCGAGCGCGGCAAACGCATCGTGGCGGCGATGCTGGAAGGCGCTCGCGCCACGCGTTAGCCATCCGGCGCGTAACCGGACCTCCGCCCCCCGCATCCCACGGTAAACTAAGGATTCCAGTCTGGAGGCTGAAATGCGTCTGCGTGTGGCAGTTCTTTCGCTCGCGGTTTTATCCGTTGGGTACGCTGATTCCCTGACGCTTCGGAACGGTCGTACGGTCCAGGGTTCGTATCTTGGCGGCAATTCCCGACAGGTTCGAATGGCGGTCGGCGACCGCATCGAGAGTTACGACATCGCCGAGGTCGAGGCGATCCGCTTCGAGACCGCGCAAGCGTCCTCCGCGACGCCTGCCCCCGCCGTAACCACAATGCCCGCCCAGGCTGAGCCAGCAGTTGCGCCAGCGGCTGCGTCCACTGCCGCGCCGGTCCAGGCCGCGACCGCTGCAACTGCTCCGGTCGAGCCGGAACCGCCCCGCAGGGGTGTCCTGATGCGCCCGCAAACGGCCGCTACAGCGTCGGTCCCCGCCGTCGCGGCGACGCCCGCGTCTGCCGCGGTAAGCATCCCCGTAGGCACCCAGGTGACCATCCGCATGATCGATGACGTGGATTCCCAAACTGCGCAGGTGGGCCAGACCTATCGCGCAAGTGTGGACGAGCCCGTCGTTATAGACGGCAGGACTGTGATCCCGCGCGGTGCGGATGTCATCACAAAGCTGGTGGAGTTCAAGGAGGCCGGCAGGATCGCCGGAGGCGGCCAGCTCACGCTGGATCTCGCGTCCATCACGATCAATGGCCAGCGCACAGACGTGATCAGCCAATCCGTCACTCAGGCGGGTGAATCCGGCAAGCGGGATAGCGCCGCGGTGATCGGAGGCACGACTGTTCTCGGAGCCGTGATCGGCGCGATCGCCGGAGGTGGAAAAGGCGCTGCGATCGGAGCCGTCTCCGGAGCCGGCGCCGGCACGGCCATCCGCGTCATGACCAAGGGGACGCAGGTGCGCATTCCTTCGGAAACGCGACTCACGTTCACACTGCAGCAGGCGCTGCGCATCCCATGAGGAAGCTGCTGTTACTAGGGATGCTCGCAGGAGTGATGACGAATATCACCGCCGCCCAGCGGCACGTCGAGGGCAACCCTGCCGGCAAGGTCCGGGTGGTTGCGTATGAGGATCTGGCGTGCAGTGACTGCGCCGATTTCCGCAAGATGCTCGATGAGAAGCTGTTGCCCAAGTACGGCGGCGCCGTCGGGTTCGAACACCGCGATTTCCCGCTGGCGAAGCACGTGTGGGCTCGTAAGGCGGCCATCGCGGCGCGATTCATTGAAGACACGGCAGGGGGCGAGAAGGGCATGCGGTTTCGCCGTGACATCCTCGCCTCCATCAAACAGGTGAACACCACCGGCCCCGATCCGTGGATCGCCGAATGGGGCACGAAGAACGGTGTGGATCCCGCGAAGCTTGTCTCCGCCCAGGAGGACAAGAAATACGCCGGTCTCGTCGAGAAGGACTTTCAGGACGGCGTTGCGCGCGGCGTCTCGAAGACTCCCACGGTGTTCGTGGAAGGCGTCCCGTTCGTCGAGACGTTCACCTTTGAGCAGGTTTCAAAAGCGATCGACGAGGCGCTTGCGAGATGAGTGTCGAACGGGAAGTTGCTGTAATCACAGGGGCCAGCCGCGGAATCGGGCGAGGGATCGCGATTGAACTGGCCCGCACGCACAGGGTCATCGCCACCTATCGGGGCCGGCTCGATGCTGCCGAGTCCCTTCGGGCCGAAACCGGCGCCGAGATCTTCCAGTGCGACATCGGGTCTCCCGAGGACAGGCAGGCCCTCATTCGTTTCGCCGGCGAGCGCTTCGGCCACATTGACCTGCTCGTGAACAACGCCGGCATGGCCCCACGCGAGCGCCGCGATATCCTTGAAGCCACCGAAGAGAGCTTCGACGAGCTGATCTCGACCAATCTCAAGGGACCTTATTTCCTGACTCAGTTGGCTGCTCGCCAGATGGCCACGCGCGGCTCCGGCCGGATCGTGTTTGTCACCTCCATGTCTGCCTACACGGCGTCCGTCAACCGTGGCGAGTACTGCATTTCTAAGGCGGGATTGAGCATGGCCGTCGCACTCTGGGCGCAGCGGCTGGCCGCGTGCGGGGTCAAGGTCTTTGAGGTGCGCCCCGGCATCATCCGCACCGACATGATCGCCGCCGTTGAGAAGTCCTACGACGACAAGATTGCCGGCGGCCTGCTCCCGCAGCGCCGCATGGGAGAGCCCGCGGACATGGCCCGGGCCATCCGCGCCATCGCTGACGGGTTGCTGGATTACTCCACCGGCCAGGTTTTGAATGTCGACGGTGGGTTCCACCTGAGAAGTCTGTAAGCCTTTGAGCCACCGCGCTCCGAAACCACGCGTTCTTGTGTGGAGGGTTCAGCGATGGCTTCTGACCGGACGGTCGATTTCAGTGTGCGTGCTTGGTTTCCGAGCCGGGGCGCCACTGGAATCTGCCGTCATTCGGATGCGCACGAACGGGGCAGCGCATGCGCCTGTGTCCGGTCGCCCGCGCGAGTCTGGACCATCTCGGCCTACGTCCTGCTGCTGGCGGTAGCGGCCGCTGCTGCGTGGCGTATCAACCGCGCTCCGGCGCCAGCCCATCCCATCGTGCCGGTCCGGCTGATCGCTGACCCTGAGGAACGCGTGCTGAACTCCGCTGTTCTGTCTCCGTCCGGCAAGTTTCTCGCCTACTCCGATCCGGCCGGCATCAGCGTATACGACATCGAAACCTGCGAGATCCGCCGCCTGCCTGAGACCCGTGGCCTTCTGGTTGCCGGGTGGCCCGGCCGTGACCGCCTGCAGGCGTTTGACGCTTCGCGGAAGCAGTGGTTATCCGTGCCTGTCGAGTCTGGCGGCGCCGGGCGGCGGGCTTCGAGTGCCATCTCGGTGGCTCCGGACGGCTCGCGGTTTATCGCCGTCCGGGATGGCCAATACCGTGTGGAGGGCACTCGCGGTCAAACGTCCGTCACTGTGCTCAATGCCGGCAAAGACACTCCGGTTTACTTTGCGTGGTCGCCCGACAGCCGTCTGGTGGCGTACGCCCGCGCTGTCGGCGTTTCGAGCCACCCGGGCAGCGAATACTCTGCGCGCATCCACATCTTTGATCCCGGGACCGGCCGCTCCTGGCCTCTTATCCCGCCGCTGCGGAATCGCATGATCTCGGGTGTCGTCTGGCTGCCGGACGGGCGAGTGATCTTCGCCGCTGCCACCGCAGTGTTCGCCGAGGCGGTCCTCGAATCCAACCTGTGGCAGGTGCGCGTCAACCCTGGCACTGGCCGGCCTGAGGGTAATCCCGTCCAGCTCACGAACTGGTCCGGCTTCATGATCGAGAACCTCAGCTCCTCCGCGGACGGCAAACGCCTTGTCTATCTTGGATCGCAGCTCCAGACCGATGCGTATGTCGCCGAAATTGAAGATGGCGGCCGCCGTATCCATCCTCCCCGGCGGCTCACGCTCGATCAGCGGAACGATCTGCCTCTGGATTGGATGCCCGACGGCAAGTCAGTCGTGTTTGTTTCGGATCGCCTCGGACATCTGCTCGCCTTCCGCCAGCGGCTCGAGCGCGATCTTGCGGAACCGCTCACCGGTGGCCGACTCATGTCTGGCAACCCGCGCGTCACCGCTGACGGCAAGTGGATCCTCTACATCGCCGCCGAGCGCGGAACCCGCTTTGGGCCGCTCATGCGCATGCCGGTGTCCGGTGGAGCCGCGGAGCGGGTCCTCGAGTCAGTGACCGCGGAAGCTCAATACAGGTGCAGCATCTCCGGCCCTTGCATCTTTTCCGACGTTGATGAAGAGCGTTCCGAGCGCATCACATGGCAATTCGACCCGATCGCGGGCAAGGGACGCGAACTGTTCCGCACGCGCGCGGATGACGGTCCTCCCGACATCTCCCGCGACGGCAGAATTGCGTACCTCGTTCACGGCCGGCCCCGGAACCGCATCCGTATCGTATCGATCGACGGCGCCGAAGACGTTTTACTGACCGTCGCCGGAGCCAGCAATCTCAGCTCGCTCGACTGGGCAGCCGACGGTCGCGGCCTCTATACAGGTGACGCCGTGCCGGGCACCGCCCAGCTGTTTTATGCGGGGCTCGATGGTGAACAGCGCGTGCTTTGGAAACAGACCGGCTCCTGGCAAACCTGGGCCGTACCCTCACGAGACGGCAAACGCATCGCTATCCTCGGCATGACCCGCGAAACGGACGCGTGGATGATTGACGGAATATGAGGTCGTGAATCGCACTAAGCTGACCGGCGCCAAACCCCAGCTATGTAGATCCCCGAGTAAACTGTGAACAGATGTTAACGGGTGAGGCGGGGGGCCTCGCCCGGGTATCCATCAGACATTCAGAGGGGAGTTCAGATAGCAATGCGAAACACCATAGGGCTAGGTTTGACGTTTGCTGCCGCAGGCTTCTTCGCGATTGCGCCAGCGCTGGCGCAATCGGGAAGCACATCGTCCAGCAGCAGCCAGTCAGGCACACAAGGAAGCCAGTCAGGCACACGTGGCAGCCAGTCAGGCACGCAAGGCAGCCAACAACACGGCACGTCGAGCACCGGTTCTCACAGTGGGCAAAGCTCGGGGACTTCTAGCGGCCAGTACGGCCAGGCGGGCCAGTCCACGACGCAGTCCTCGACACAGTCCTCGTCCGGCATTAGTTCCTCAGACCGGCAGTTTCTCACCAAGGCCGCGCAGGGGAGCATGGCTGAAGTCGAGATGGGCAAACTCGCCCAGGAGCGCGGCTCCAGCGAGCACGTAAAGGAACTCGGGAAGCAACTCGCCGAGGACCATCAGAAGTCCCTGGATCAGATCCGGACCATCGCACAAAGCAAGGGCATCGACCTGCCCCAGGAAGTGAGCAAGAAGGACAAGGCTGAGCATGACAGGCTCTCCGGCCTGTCCGGCGACGCTTTTGATCGTGCGTTCCTGAAGGCAGCACAGCAGGATCACAGAAAAGATATCGCGGAGTACAAGCGCCAGGCCGAGCGCTCCAAAGATCCCGAGATCCAACAGTACGCTCAGAGCACCCTTCCTGTTCTCGAGCGGCACCAGCAGATGTCGATGCAGGGGTCATCGACGGCTTCGACCACAGAAGGCGCCACTTCGACGCCGCGTACAGACACGGAAGAGTCGGCAACCGGGTCGAAGCAGAAAGACAAAGACAAAACCAAAGATAAGGAATGGAGTGAGGAGAGACCCAAGTCTTCTTCGAGCGGCAGCACTTCCAGCGGATCCGGCACGAATCCAAAGTAAGCGTCTCGCTGCATAGTCACCTATGTAACAGTAGCGGGAGGAGGCTCATGTTCTCTTCCCGCTTACATTGGGACTTGCGGCCCAACCGCATCGCCGCCGCGCTCACGGCCCGGACCGGACCCGTCCTGGATCTCACTGAGTCGAATCCCACCCGCGCCGGCCTCGAGTACGATCCCACCATTCTTCAATCTTTCACCGACCCCCGTTCTCTGGTGTATGAACCCGCGCCGAACGGTCTCGCCGAAACGCGGAGCGCCGTTGCCGCCGCCTACTCCTCCCGCGGGGTCGAAGTCCGGCCCGATCGCATCCTCCTGACCGCCAGTACCAGCGAATCGTACTCGTGGCTTTTCAAGCTGCTTTGCGATCCGGGCGATGACGTGCTGGTGCCGCGCCCGTCCTATCCGCTTTTCGATTTCCTCGCAGCCCTCGAGTGCGTGCGCGTAGTGCAGTACCCGCTGGCTTACCACGGCCGCTGGATCATGGATTTCGATGAGATGGAGCGCGCCGTCACCCCCCGCACGCGCGCGGTGGTACTGGTGAATCCGAACAATCCAACGGGTTCATTCCTGAAACGGGATGAGCGCGACCAACTTGCAGCGTTCTGCAGCTCGCGCGGGCTTGCGATCATTTCAGACGAGGTTTTCGCGGATTATCCGCTGCGCCCGGATCCGAATCGCGTCACAACGCTCGCCGGATACGACGATGTGCTCGCGTTTTCATTGGGCGGTCTGTCGAAGCAGGCGGGCATGCCGCAGATGAAGCTTGGGTGGATGGTTGCCGGCGGTCCGGATGCGCTCCGTCACGACGCGCTCGAGCGCCTGGAACTCATCGCGGACACGTACCTATCCGTGAGCACCCCCGTGCAACACGCTGCCGCGCAGTTGATCGCCGCGGGCGACCAAGTAGGTCGCACGATCCTTTCCCGCGTGCGCGCGAACTATGACTTCGTGCGCGGCCTCGTTTGCGGCGCCTGCGAATTGCTGGACGCCGAAGGCGGCTGGTACGTCACACTCCGAGTGCCGCGCACCCGCACCGAGGAGGAATGGACCCTGGAGTTGCTCGAGCACGAGAACGTGCTCGTGCAACCCGGGTTCTTCTACGATTTTGAGAACGAAGCGTACCTCGTCCTGAGCCTGCTCACCCCTCCCGGCGTGTTCCAGGAAGGCGCCCGCCGCGTTGTAAACCGCGCGAAGCTGTAGCGCTCTCTACGGCCAAGGCCGGATGCGTGGCGCGTTGCGGTTCGCGCGGAAATCGCGGAGATTGTCGCGGTGCCGCGCGAACATCTGCCGGTCGCGCGGGTGCACCTGATCCGCTTTCGCCAGATCGGCCAGGTGTTCGATGGCGCCGTCCAACCGGTCCTCGTCAAACTTTCCGCGCGACCAGTTCTCACGGAAGCGGATCAGGTCGCGCCGTGCGCTCTCAATATGCCTCCGCTCGTGATCGTCCACGCGCCTGGCAGACCGGTTCCGTTCCAGGTCGTTGAGCGCACGTTCGACGACTGCGATGCCCGAGCGCCCGCCCCGATAGTCACGGGAATCGCGGTCCCGATCCTCGTACCTGTCGCGGTCACGATCATGGTCCCGGTCCCGATCACGGTCCCGATCACGGTCCCTCCACTGTGCCGCTGCTGACATCGCCAGTATGCATCCGAGCAGGATGACTCGTTTCATGTTTGGCCTCGCTCCCTGAAATCCGACAGACGCGTCGGACGAATCAAAAGGGTACGCCGTTTGCAGGACGTAAGGCTAGCACTATGGGCAAAACAGTTATCGCTTTCTTTCCAGACGCCAACTCGGCGGACACCATGATGCAAAATCTGCTCGATGCGGGCCACTCTCCGAACGACGTGAAGGTCTTCTCAGATACCGCGTCGGGAGAAGGTCCGGCCGGCGGGCCTGCGGATGCTACGGGCGCGAGTTTAACCGGTGAGAGCGGCGCCTCGACCCTGGGGCACAACTATTTCTCGTTGCGAAACGCGCCGATCATGATTTCCGTCGCCGTCCCTGAGGATCGAGCCGATGCTGTGGCACGGACTCTGCGCGATCACGGCGCACGCGACGTACAGATCCGCGAAGCGAATTGGAACGATACGGCAGCGGGAAAGAACGTTCGCCCTGCGGGCCGCGGCGCACTCGGAGCGATGCCGCCCAAGCCGCAGTCGTAGGCAGCCCAGTAGGATGGCAAGGCGCGGTACTCTGTATGGCGACATCATGGCCGTGCTTCGCCGGTCCTTCCTGCTCTCCTCGGCGCTCGCGTTCGCCGCGCCCCCCGGCTGCAACGCCTCCAGCGGCGCCCAACGAGGGCGCTTGACCGTGCGCCGCGTCAAGCCGTCGGAGGCCATCGAGCCGGGACTCCACTCGCTCGGGCTCGCTCCGGAACGCGATGGGCTTCTCTACGTCCCGCCGTCGTACTCGCCGCGCGAGCGCATGCCGCTCATCGTCTTCCTTCACGGTGCGGGCGGCACGGCACAAAGAGCGATCCATCCCATGCAGCCCCTCGCCGACAAGTACGGTTTTCTGGTGCTTGCTCCCGACTCACGCGGCCGCACATGGGACGCTATCCTTGGCACGCTCGGGCCTGATGTCGCATTCCTCGACCTCGCACTCGAATGGGCGTTCCGCCGCTGCAACGTCAATTACAGCCGCGTGGCGGTCTCGGGGTTTTCAGACGGTGCATCCTATGCGCTGACGCTCGGCGTTGTGAATGGGACGCTGTTCTCCCACGCAATCGCGTTCTCCCCCTGTTTTCTCAACTCGCCGGACCGCTCCGGCCTACCCGCGATTTTTATTTCGCACGGCACGCGGGATGAGGTGCTGCCCATCAAGGTATGCAGCCGGCGCATTGTTCCGCAACTCAGGGATGCCGGCTACTCCGTAAACTACGTAGAGTTCGACGGCCCGCACAAGGCGCCGTCCGATATCCGCGAAAGAGCGGTCAAATGGTTCATGGATTAGCAGAGCCGTGGCGGCTCCTCTAGCAGATCCTCGGTAGCTGTTCGCCGCTCAGCATGTCGAGTACACGATTTCCGCCAATCCGGCTCTCGAGCGTCACCACGCCCCGCGGCCCGTCTGTTACCCGTCCCACAATGCCCGCTTGTACGGATACCTCGTGCCGCCGCAGGATCTCGACTGTGCGCTCCGCGTCTCTTTCCGGCACGAACGCAGTAAAACGGCCTTCGTTCGCGACATAGAACGGATCTAGCCCCAGGATTTCGCATGCCGCGCGAACCACGCCATTCACCGGCACATCCGCCTCCCGCAGGCGCATGCCCGCGCCCGAGGCCTGGGCGATTTCGTTCAGCGCCGATGACAAGCCTCCCCGCGTGCAATCGCGCAGGCAGTGTATCTCGACGCCGGCTTCGATCAGATCGCGAACAGGTTCCCACAGCGGCGCCGTGTCGCTCTCGATGGCCGCCTCGAACTCAAGACCCTCACGCACCGAGAGAATCGCGATGCCGTGTGCACCCAGTTCTCCGCTCACGATGATGGCGTCGCCCGGCCGCACCGCCGCGGGCGAAATCTCCCCCGGATACTCCACCACGCCGATGCCCGAAGTGTTGATGAACACTCCGTCGCCCTTGCCCTTGTCTACGACTTTCGTATCACCCGTTACCAGCGAAACTCCGGCTCGCCGGGCCGCTTCGCCCATGGTGCGGACGATCTCACGCAGCGTGTCCATCGCGAGCCCCTCTTCGAGGATCAGCGCGGAGCTCAGGTACAGCGGGCGCGCCCCACACATAGCCAGGTCATTCACCGTGCCGTTGACCGCGAGGTCGCCGATGTTGCCGCCGGGAAACATGAGCGGCTGCACTACGTAGGAATCGGTCGAGAACGCGAGCCGCTCCGCGCCGATGCGCAGCAGCGCCCCGTCGTGCCGCGCTTCGAGCGCGGGGTTTGAAAACTCTTTCATGAACAGCGTGTCGATGAGCTGGTTGGTCAGCTTGCCGCCGCCGCCGTGCGCCAGCAAGACGCGGTCACCGCTGGCCAGGGGCAGGGGACAGCTCGGATTGAATTCTCTTGCCATAGAGGTAATATGCCGCGCAGGCTCCTTCACTCGATACCATCGGCGCGCCCAACGGGGCTTCGGGCGTGCAGCGCTTTCCAAATGCAGGACAGTCCCAGGGCTTCCTCTGGCCTTGCATCACGAGACCGCTGATGCACTCGGCGTCTTCGTGCACAATGCCCACGTCGATGTTGAACTTAGCCTCGGCGTCCCACGCGCGATACTTCTCACGCAAGCGCAGTCCGCTCGCGGGAATTTCCCCGATGCCGCGCCACACGCGGGGTGAAATCTCGAAGACCTCGAGTACGCGTTCCTGTGCGGGACGGTTCCCTTCGCGCCTCACCGCGCGGCTGTACTGATTCTCCACCTCGGCCCGGCCCTGTTCGAGCTGGGTCACCAGCATCTCCACGCCTTCCATCAGATCCAACGGTTCGAAGCCGGTCACGACGATGGGAACCTTGTGCTTCCGCGCGACCGGTTCGTACTCCTCCCAGCCCATCACGGTACATACGTGTCCCGCCGCCAGAAATCCGTTGATGCGGCAGTTCGGCGAATCCATCACCGCCTCGATCGCCGGCGGTACCAGTACGTGTGCCACCAGGATGGAGAAGTTCAGGATGCCTTCCTTCTCCGCGACGTACACCGTCATCGCGTTCGCCGGCGCTGTCGTCTCGAAACCCACCGCGAAGAACACCACCTCGCGATCCGGGTTTTTCCGCGCCAGCGCCACGGCATCGAGTGGCGAATACACAATGCGCACGTCTGCGCCTTCTGCCTTCGCGTCGAACAGGCTCTTCGACGAGCCCGGCACGCGCAGCATGTCGCCGAAAGAAGTAAAGATGACACCGGGGCGCGAGGCGATGGCCACCGCCTTGTCGATCAGTTCGAGTGGTGTGACGCACACCGGGCAGCCGGGCCCGTGCACCAGTTCTACCTCGGGCGGCAGCAGGTCCTGCAAGCCCATTTTTACGATGGTGTGGGTCTGGCCGCCGCAAACCTCCATGATGGTCCACTGCCGCGTCACGGTGCGCCGGATCGCCTGCGCGAGCTGGTGTACGCCTGCGGGATCCCGATACTCGTCTACGAACTTCACGACGTCTTCTCCCCGGCCTCGAGCTCGGCAAGCTCGCCCATCTCCTTCAGTGTTTCGAAAATCTTCTGCGCCTCTTCCTCGTCGATCCGGCTTAATGAGAAGCCGACGTGGACCAGCACGTAATCGCCGATCTCGGCTTCCGGCGTGTAGGCCAGGCAGATATCCTTCTGCACTCCTCCGAAATCCACCTTGCCGCACCTCATGTGAGGCGCCGCAGCATCACCCATGATCTTCAGGATCTTGCCGGGGACAGCCAGGCACATCGAACGACCTCCTCAACTCAGACTTCCAGTGTTTCATACCCTGTGCGCTGGAACCACCGCGGGGCAGCGCGCACTTTGCCCTCCGCTCCTGGCTCCTGCTTACGTTACCCTCATAATTTCGGAGGAAATTCATGTTCGTTCGCCTGCTCTCAGTGTTTTTGTTCGCGATCATGGGTAATGTGATTGCTCAGGACACGCTCAAACCCCCGGCTGCGAAGCTCGTACCCAAGACCATCACCATGCACGGGGAGACGCGCACCGATAACTATTTTTGGCTGCGCGAGAAGGAAAACCCGGAGGTCATCCGCTACCTGGAGGCCGAAAACGCCTTCTATAAGGCCACGATGCAGCCGGCCGAGGCGCTCCAGAAGCGGCTCTTCGATGAGATGATCGCGCGCGTGAAGCAAACCGACCTCTCGGTCCCGGCCCGCGAAGGCGAATACTACTACTACTCGCGAACCGAGCAGGGAAAGAATTATCCGATCCTCTGCCGCAAGAAGGGGAGCCTGGAGGCAACGGAAGAGGTCATGCTCGACCTGAACGAGCTGGCCGGCGGCCAGAAGTATTTCCGCCTTGGCATCACCGCCGTCAGCCCCGATCACAAGCTGCTCGCCTATTCCACCGATACTGCCGGCGATGAGGTCTATACCATCCGCGTGAAGGACCTCGCCAGTGGCAAGGTGCTTGCGGATTCCATCCCGAACACGTACTACACGTTCGCCTGGGCGGCCGATAACAAGACATTTTTCTACACGACCCTCGACGCCGCGAAGCGCCCTTATCGCGCCTGGCGGCACACCCTCGGCGCCGCCGCGTCTGCCGACACTGTGGTCTATGAGGAGAAGGACGAGAAATTCACCCTGCACATCGGGAAGACGCGCAGCAAAGAATACATCCTCATCGAGCTGACCAGCCAGGTCACCTCCGAGGTCCGCTATCTTCGCTCCGCCGATCCTAATGGCGAGTTCCGCCCGATTGAGCCGCGCCGCCAGGGTGTGGAGTACGACGTAGAGCACCATGGCGATGTCTTCTACGTCCGCACCAACGACGGCGGGGCGACGGACTTCCGCCTCATGAAGGCGCCCGTCTCCGATCCCGGCCGCGAGAACTGGGTCGAAGTGATCGCGCACCGTCCCAGGGTCTATCTCTCCGGCATCGATGCCTTCCGCGATCACCTTGTGTTGTACGAGCGCGCCGAAGCCCAGCCGCGGCTGAGACTGCAGAATCTCCGCACCGGGGAATCGCACTACATCGAGTGTCCCGAGAAGGTCTACACCATAGGCACATCCGAGAATCGCGAGTTCAACACCACGACGTTGCGATTCGTTTATACATCGCTCGTAACACCGATGTCGGTGTTCGACTACGACATGGTCACCCGCAAGCGGACGCTGCTCAAGCAGCAGGAAGTGCTCGGCGGCTATGACCCCGCGAAATACGAGACGAAGCGCATGTTCGCGACCGCGCCCGACGGCGCTAAGGTGCCCATTTCGCTCGTGTACAGGAAAGGTCTTGCGAAGAACGGCAGCAATCCGGCGTTGCTCTACGGCTATGGCTCTTACGGCTCGAGCGCGAACCCCTCGTTCAGTCCCGAGCGCCTCAGCCTGCTGGACCGCGGTTTTGTTTACGCCGTCGCCCACATCCGGGGCGGCAGCGATCTCGGCCGCTCCTGGTACGATGACGGCAAAATCCTCAACAAGAAAAACACGTTCACTGATTTCATCGCCTGTGCCGAAGCGCTCATTAAAGAGCGTTACACCTCGAAGGATCACCTCGCCATCCAGGGCGGCAGCGCCGGCGGCCTCCTCATGGGCGCCGTCATCAACCTGCGGCCCGATCTCTTCAAGGCGGTGGTCGCGCAGGTGCCCTTCGTGGACGTATTGAACACCGCCACTGATCCCACGCTGCCCCTCACGGTCGGCGAATACGAGGAGTGGGGCGATTCGAACGAGAAGAAGTTCTTTGACTACATCAGGTCCTACTCACCCTACGACAACGTTGAGAAGAAGGCGTATCCGAACATGCTGGTGACTGCGGGCCTGAACGATCCCCGCGTCTCGTACTGGGAGCCCGCGAAGTGGACGGCGAAGCTCCGCGCATTCAAGACCGACAAGAACGTCCTGCTGCTCCGCACCAACATGGCAAGCGGCCACGGCGGCGCGTCCGGTCGCTACGACCGCTGGAAAGAAGTCGCCCAGGACTACTCGTTCCTGATCTGGATCCTCGGGGTCGAACGGTAAATGGGGTAATGGGGGTTAATGAGGAC
>DATMXS010000460.1:0-10146 GCA_035561355.1 Bryobacteraceae bacterium
CAGGCTTCCGCGTGGCGTACGGAGGCGCACAGCAGCGCTACGGCATACGGCCGGATCTCACCACTCTCGGCAAGGTGATCGGCGGCGGGCTCCCCGTCGGCGCGTACGGCGGACGCAGGGACATCATGAGCACCGTCGCGCCCGCAGGCCCCGTGTATCAGGCTGGAACGCTTTCGGGAAACCCACTTGCCGTCGCGGCAGGACTCGCGATGCTGCGGCACCTGAAGGCGCATCCGGAGGTCTATACCCAGCTCGAAGACCGGACCGCGCTGCTTGCCGCGGCCCCGCCCGAAGGCATCGCGGTGAACCGCGTCGGTTCCATGCTGACCTTCTTCTTCACGGACGAGCCCGTCACCGACTACGCATCCGCCCAGGAATCCGATCGCGCACGGTTCGGCGAGTTCTTCCGCTTCATGCTGGAGCGCGGCTTCTACTTTCCGCCGTCACAGTTCGAATCGGCATTCGTCTCGGCGGCGCACAGCGAGGAAGACATCAGGCGAACGGCGGAAGCGGTTCGAGAGTTCTTTCGATAGGGACCGAGCAACGAGCTAGAGCGAGAAACTCAGAGCGCAGCCTCAGCCTTCCTCCTGCGCGTTGCTCCTGCCGTCACCGGATCCCCTCGAACGCACCAACTACTTCCGCGACCTCCTGCTCGGTCAGCCGGACCTCCGCGGCCTTCACGTTCTCCTCGACCTGTGCTCGGCTACGGGCGCCCACGAGCGCGTGCGTGACGCCGGGCTGCGCCAGCGTCGCCGCGATGACAAGTTGGCCTGGCGTGATCGTGTGCCGCTCATAAATGGGTTTCAGCAGCTCGAACGCCGCCGTGACGCGGGCAAGGTTATCCTGACCGAAGCGCTTACTGCCCTTGCGCAAGTCGCCTTCTTTAAACGTTCGTTCCGGGCCGATGCGGCCCGTCAGCAGCCCGTTCGCGAGGGGTGAATACGCGAGAAACGCGATGTTGTTCGCGATGCACAGCGGGATCATCTCCGGCTCCTGCTTGCGGTCGATCAGACTGTAACGCTCCTGGTCCGTGTCCACCGGCCCAAAGCTGAGATACTCGCGCACCTGCGCCGGCGTCGCGTTGCTCACGCCGATGGCGCGGATCTTGCCCTCCTGTTTCAACTGAAGCAGCGCCGACATGGTCTCCTCGATTGGCGTCGTCAGGTCCTGCCAGTGTGTCTGGTAGAGGTCGATGTAATCGGTGCCCAGCCGCTTCAGGCTATGTTCGCATTCATAGATGACGGACTCGCGGCCCAGGTACCTGTGCACCGGTTTGCCGTCCTGCTCGAGGAAAAATGTACCGCGGGTGGTGTGCCACACCATGCCGCACTTGGTCGCGATCACAGCCTTCTCGCGCCGCCCGCGTACGGCGCGGCCGACGATTTCCTCGGAGAGCCCCAACCCATAGGCGGGGGCGGTGTCAATGAACGTCATGCCGCAATCGAGTGCGGCCTCGACTGCGCGAATGGATTCCTGCTCCTCCGCCCCGCCCCACATCCAGCCTCCGATGGCCCAGGCGCCAAAGGCGACTGTGGAAGCTTCGATTCCGGATTGGCCCAGCGTTCGAGTGCGCATACGATTTCATCCTAGCGGCGGGCGGAGTCCGGCGCTGACATCGCTTTCAGATAACCCTTGGAGCCGTCACAAGCGGTCAAGCGGCCGGCTGAAGCCGCTTTTCTGCTCCCGCCGAGCCAACCGTGGTAACCTTTCCAGCCGAACCCGGTATTCATGATATGAGCCGCATCGCTGCCGACCTGAAGCACGGGTGCCGCATCCTGAGCCGGGCCCCCGGCGTCACCGCGACCGCCCTCATCGCCCTCGCGCTGGCGATTGGAGCCAACACTGCGATGTTCAGCGTCGTGGACGCCGTCCTGGTCCGGCCACTGCCTTTCCCCGATGCGGATCGCGTCGTGATGGTCTGGGAAGACGCTTCGCAGATTGGTTTCCCGCGCAACACCCCGGCTCCGGCAAACTGGCGCGATTGGCGGGAGCAGAACACGGTATTTACGGAGATCGCGGCCACGCGCAGCGGCTCGTTTACGATCACGGGCGGTGGCCCACCGGAATACGTGATTGGCCGGCGTGTGACCCCGAGTTTGTGGAGCGTGCTTGGCACACGGCCAGTGATCGGCCGCACCTTCACGGAAGGCGAAGACCGCGGGGACGTGCGCATTGTCGTGATCGGCTATGGGCTATGGCAGCGGCGGTTCGGGGGCGAGACTTCCGTGATCGGCCGGAAGATGATCCTGAACGACGAACCGTATGAGGTCATCGGCGTGATGCCGGCCCGTTTCTCGTTCCCCAATCGGCGGACCGAGATCTGGACGCCCATCGCCTTCACTCCGGAGGACCTGGCGAAGCGCTCTTCGCATTTCCTCCAGTGTGCGGCCCGCCTGAAACCGGGCGTCAGCGTCGAGCAGGCCTCTGCCGAGATGCGCGTGATCGCGCGCCGCCTGGAGCAGCGGTATCCCGATTCAAATAAGGGCGTCGGCGCCGTGGTCATCCCGATATCCGAGCAGATGACCGGAAACACACGGCGGCGCCTGCTCGTACTTTTCGGCGCCTCCGGCTTTGTCCTGCTGATCGCATGCGCCAATATTGCCAACCTGTTGCTCGCACGCGCCGCGGGCCGGAGCCGGGAGATGGCTGTGCGCGCCGCACTCGGGGCCGGGCGTAGCGCAATTGTCCGGCAACTGCTGACAGAGAGCCTGCTCCTGGCAGGCATCGGTGCGCTGCTCGGCGTCGGTTTGGCGCGAGCCGGGATGATCGCGCTTGAAAAGCTGATTCCCGCCCAGATGGCCCCGGTGGACCTTGGGCTCGATTGGCGCGTGATGGCATTCACTGTGGGAGCCACGTTTTTGACCGGTTTGCTGTTCGGCGCCTTCCCTGCCCTGACGCTCGGCCGCGGAGGCCTCAACACCGCTTTGCGGCAGGGCGGTCGCGGGGCCGCGGGCGCACACCGGCAATGGATGAGGGACGGCCTGGTGGTGGCCCAGACGGCCCTGGCGCTCGCGCTTATGGCGGGAGCCGGGTTGCTGCTGCGCACTCTGCACAACCTCCAGCAGGTGGACCTGGGCATGAAACCCGATAAGCTTCTGACGCTCTCCACCGAACTGCCGGCCAGCCGCTACCCGGATCACGCCAAGCAGGTGAACTTCGCCCGGTCCGTCCTGGAGAAAATCCGCGCTATTCCTGGCGTGGTCGATGCCGGCTACACTTCCGATCTCCCCTTGACTGCGCTGGGGAACACCAATGGATACATCGTCGAAGGTCAGACGGACGTCGAGGCAAACACCCAGGACGCGCTTTTCCGCGTGGTGACTCCAACATTCCTCGAGACCATCGGTGCACGGCTCCGCGAAGGCCGTTTCCTCACGGAATCCGACCGTGAAGGCGGTCTACCCGTGGTCCTGATTAACGAGACCTTCGCGAATCGCCACTGGCCCGGACAAAGCCCGGTCGGAAAGCGGGTCGACAATTCAGGGTCGGAACCCAACAATCGACGCTGGGTCACTATCGTCGGCGTAGTGAAAGAAATCCGCGAGCGCGGCATCAACATCGACACGAAACCGGCCGTGTACATGCCGCTGGCCCAATCCGAGGGATATTGGCCCGAACCTGCGGATCTGGCGATCCGGACAGCCGTCGATCCCGTGACCATTGTGCCAGCGGTACGCCGGGCCATCGGCGAAGTAGACAAGGACCAGCCGCTTTCGCTCATCCGGACCATGGACGACGTCGTGGCCGAGGTGCTCGCGGCGGACCGCCAGCAGATGTGGCTACTGGTCGCGTTCGCCGCACTCGCACTGGTTCTTGCCGCGACCGGCATGTACGGAGTGATTTCCTATCTTGTATCGCACCGCCGTCGGGAGATCGGCGTCAGAATAGCATTGGGCGCCACGCCCGCCGGAGTACTCCGCACGATCATGGGCCGTGGCCTGGCCCTGGTAGGTGGCGGAACCGTGCTAGGCCTCGTGCTCGCGATCATCGGCGCCCAGTGGCTTCAAAGCCTGCTCTTCGGCGTGCAGCCTCAGGACAAGGCGACCATCGCGATCGCCGCAGCCCTTCTGGCAGCAATCGGCATAGCCGCCTGCATCGCTCCGGCCAGGTCCGCCGCGAGGACCGATCCGGCGATTGTCCTGCGGGAGGAGTAGCTCTGGAACCCGCCGAACCGCGCAGGAAATAAGCGGGTAAAGGCAAACGCCTCGAGCGAAGGGAAGTCGCCGCGAACAAGAGGCGAAATCGGGGTATAATGTTTTTGAAGGGGGCGTAACGGATTCGACGGGATTGATTTTGGTGTGAAGAGGCGTGCCGGGTTCCGAGCTCCCGTAAAACGATCGGAAACACAAAACTGCCAACAACACGCAGTTTGCATACGCTGCCTAATTAATTAGGTAGCCGTTCCAGCCGGTTGGCCCGCAAGCCGGTCAGTGAACGTCTTTTGGCGGGATAGGCGTAGAGCTTCGGTCCGTAGCTTGCAGCCGAGATCAATCGGGCTAGGCCGTCGTACCGCTTGCCGGTTCCGACGCGGCGGTCGAAAATACCGAACCGGACACGCACGTAGGCTCCCATATCAAACCTTCTCGGACGCGGGTTCAACTCCCGCCGCCTCCACCACCCTATTTTTATGTTCTCTTGGCGCAGCGATGTGCCTGGCTAGTGGGCTCGTGTCCCCTTCCGTCGCAAGCCAGCCCGACCTCATGGACCGCCACCGCGGATTGTTAAAGACCCGGAAGGTTAGACCCGCTTCACATGAACGCAATTTGAGGTCGAAATCGGCTGCGAGCCCGTACACTGGAATCACATAGCATCCCGGCGACGATCCCCAGATTGTCGCCAGCCCCTCTGAGTAAAGCCCCGCGCTCCCCAGCACGGGGCTTTCGACTTTCATAAGCGATATCTCCAACTTTCGCCTTGACCGCCTGAGGCCCTAGCCCAGTCTTCACCAACTTCTAAACGGGAAAAACTCTCAATGCGAGAGCCTTCCAATAGTGTTGGTGACTGGAATACACTCAGGTCACGAGGGCTCACATCTTGGTCGGCATAACTGAAAGAACTGTTCGAACAGTCTTTGCAGTCCTGATTGCCCTTGATGTCCTGTTTATCGCGGCGACCGGCTTCGCTGACGTCAGCGAAGTTGTCACCGCAAACCGGTTTGCGCAGGTGTTCGACCTCAAGCGGGAAGGCAACGTTGCGGTCTGGTACTCCAGCGTCCTGTTGCTGTTAGCCGCAGCCCACGCTTTTGCCATCACTGGCTCGCCACACGCGGCCCGCAACGGCCGGCTCTTCCGACCGGCATGGACCGTGATCGGTTTGGCATTTCTGTGGCTGTCGATGGATGAAACAGCGTCAATCCATGAACAGTCAGGGATGCTGTTCACGAAGCTTTTCGGCAGAATTCCAGGGCTGACTGACGCGTCCGGTCACGGCGTTTTTGCCTGGCTGCTCATCTGGTTGCCTGGAATCGTGCTATTTGTGGCGGCAATGCTAGCGATCACCCGGGCATGGCTTTCTTTCCACCCGCCGAGCCGAAGATTGGCCCTCGCCGCGGTTGGCTGCTGGATTGGCGTGCTTTTCAGTGAAACAATGCAGGCACGATTGTTGCGCGTCGGCAACGCACGGTCGATCGAAGGCGTGATCGAGGAAGGTCTCGAAATTGTGGGAACGATGCTTTTCCTTGTCTCCTTCCATGTGTTTCTGACCGCACCTCAGCCCGGGTGCGCCCGCCGCGGCGTTGTGATTGTTCACGACGGTTTAAAGTCGCCCGATGTGGACCCCCGGAATGCGTGAGCGGGCGCACAGCCCGCGCAATGTCTTGATGCCTAGGAGCGTACGGCTACGCCCTTGGCGATTTCGGGCCATCTGGAAAATGCGCGGCACGGGCAGAATTGATCCTCGGCACGCGGGGCATGACAAGGGCCTGCGCCGTTGATATGCAGCCCCATGGAATGCCCGCAACCGCATTGCTTGTCGGGCACATTTTCCGTCGGCGCGGACTTGACCCTGAGCTCTCTACCTTCTTTCACGGTGTCACTCAAAACGAGTTCCTCCTCGAAGCGCGGCAAATACCCCGATAACCCCGACCGCCATGGCTCGCCAGCTTATCAGATATTCAGCGCAGGAACGCGGTGTGGCGCACGGCTTACCGGCAGTCGTTCTAAAATGGGCGATCTCCGGCCGGGCGCGTGCGAAGCGGAACGGCCGGGCCGGCGCACCCGCTTGCGGCGTTTGCCTCTTGGCTTTCGCAGGAAGGCAAAGCGGACCGCAAGCGCGCAGTAATGGAGGGAGGAAGCACTATGAGGCTGGCAATACTGCTGCTCGCGGGCGCGCTCGGCGCTCTGCCGCAGATGGTCCACAATCCTGAACGGGTGTCGGCGCGCGCGTTTCCCATCATGGCGTGGGGCGGCACGCCGTCGGACCCAACCCAACTGAAAGTCATGAATGAGGCGGGGCTGAATGTCGCCGGATTTTGTCGCCCGGAGGATGCGGGGAAGGTGAAGGATGCCGGTCTCGCCTGCTTCGTCTCTGACAAGCGCGTAAACGGGTACGACTGGAGCCGTCTGCCGCCGGAACGGGAGCTCCGCGAAAATGTGGCTGAAGTGGTGAAGCTTGTCGGCGACAACCCAGCCGTGCTGGGGTTCTACCTGCGGGACGAGCCGCATTCATCATTGATGCCCGCAATGGGGCGTGTGTCCAAGATCCTGAAAGAACTGGCGCCTGACAAGTGGCCGTACGTAAACCTCTTCCCTTACCGGGTGAGCCAGGAGCGGATGGGCACGGATTACGAGACCTACGCGAAGATGCTGGTGGACACCATCGGCCAGCCGTTCCTCAGCTACGACAACTATTCGCTGGTGGACGGGGAGATGCTCGAGTATTTCTACAATAACCTCGACATCGTGCGCCGGATATCGCAGGACAAGAAAGTGCCGTTCTGGAACTGCATTCTGGCGAACGCCCATTTCAACTATATGGAACCGTCGGATGCGACCTTTCACCTCCAGGTGTATGCGACGCTTGCCTATGGCGGCCGCGGCATCCAGTACTTCACCTACTACTCGCCTCACAACGGCAATTACCGCCTCGGCGCGATCGACCAGTTTGGCAACAAGACGGCGACCTGGGATGCGCTTCGGCGGATCAACCTCGAGATCCACGCTCTGGCGCCGACGCTGCTGAAACTGCGCAGCACGGGCGTCTACCATTACCCGGACGTCCCCGAACACGGGACGCCGCTCGCCGAGTCCAAGCTGGTTCGCAACGTCTCGATGTTGCAGCGATACGTCAAACCGCCGATCCAGGGCCGTTACCTGATCGGAGAGTTCGAAGACGCGCAGGGGCGGCCGCACTTCATGATCGTCAACAAGGATCTGAACAACAGCTTCCAGTTCGCCATCGAATTGAGGCAGCCCGGGCGCAAGCTGATCCGCATCTGCAACTACTCGGGGAAAGAAGAGGAGTTCGGCCGTGAAATGGACTGGCTTGCGCCCGGCGCGGGAATCCTGTTCCGCATCGAGTGAGCGCAAAGCCGGCGATGACAACTTCGAGGGGGATGCGCTTGGCGGGCAGGTTCAGCGCGAGGACGCCGCTACGCCAACGCGGTACTGAGAATTTCTTTCCTCCCCTATACATCTCAAAGGATGTGCCGATATGTCACGTTGGGAGCCCCGATGAGCCGCTGCGTCGATCGGGGCTCACGGGGGTTGCCCGCGCGATCATGTCGATGAAACTGCCGCCACTCATCCTGCATCCGTTCTCCGACGCCTCGGCGCCCGACACGATCGTCGAGGGCTCCCAGGCCGCGATGCGACTCGGCGGGATGATACCGCTGGACGGGTGCGCTCGGGAGTCGCTCGAATTGATCGTCCTGAAAGCGCGGTATTGCGAATTCCGGATGATGTTCTATCTCGGCAAGGATGTCGAGCGCTGGATGGACCAGTGTCTCGAGACGGTAGATCCTGCGGGGAGTTGGACCGATGGCAGCTTCGCCGTCCTGCTCACGGAGATGATGCCGGACCGGGTGCGGGCGAAACTCTCTTCGTGGGGTGTGGAGGACCACCGGACCATCTTCGTGCGGGCTCTCGGAATCCGAGCCATCTTCCACGATCTGCCCGAACCCGCGGCCCTCGCTCCCCGCTTCCTCAGGAGCTACTGCCGGTTCGCGGACGCCGCCTTCACCTGCCGGCTGAAATGCGACACCGTTCAGCGCCCGGACGCCGGCGAGTTCACATTTGACCTCTACGCCTCCGCCGAGTACTCCCGCATGCTCGAACAGGAGTGGCAGCGCACGCCGTGAATGCGAATACCGGACGGCGAATGCCTCCGGTCCCGGGTTCCCGTGAGATTGCGCCTCCCAGCCCCGACCGTGTATAAAGGACAGGTCGATGGCATCAAGCATTCTCATTGTCGATGATGAGCCGCAGATTCGGTCTCTGGTCCGCGTGCTCCTTTCCCGCATGGGTTTCAACCTGTTTGAAGCCGGGGACGGCGTCGAAGCTCTCGAGCTCTGTGAAAATCAGCACCTTCCCCTCGATCTGCTCATCACCGATGTAATGATGCCCAAAATGGACGGCGTGGCGTTAGCCGAACGGGCTTCGCAGATCTACCCCGACCTTCGAGTGATCTATATGTCGGGTAAAAGCGAAGCCGATACGATCGTATGCGGCATTCGTGAACGCGGTTTTCATTTCCTTCGTAAGCCTTTCCAAATAGATGAATTACGAGCAAAGGTCGCGGAAATGGCTGCCACTACTCCCGCCTGAATGCCCGCAAAAGAGTCTGCGTACTGCCCCCTGAAAAGGCGACCTAGAACCATTGATTGTGCAGTACCATTACCCAAAAGGCAGATGCATTTAGAGTAAGAATTAAAGTCGTTTCAGCATCAGCCGATAAAATAGACACAGGCACCAAGATGCCGATTGTTCAGAGCACAATCAACGTTCCGGATTTGGCCGCGATCCGCTCGGGAAAAGGGATCACGCTCACCCAGATCGCCGATTCCACCAAGATTTCCCTGCCCTACCTGCGGGCGATCGAAAACGGCGATTTCAAGAAACTGCCTGGGGGCGTGTTCGCAACCAGCTACATCCGCCAGTACGCCCAGGCGATCGATTACAGCGAGTGGGATCTGCTGGCCTGCTACCGTTCCGTCGTACCAGCCGAGGAGGAAGCGCTTGCACCGCCCCGGCCAGAGCCTCGCAAAGGCCTCGTCCCAACTTTGCTGCGGTTTCTAGCCGGAAGGGCGTAGCGGCGGCATTCCACTCATATCTGGCTCTTCCGGCGCTCCCCGCATACACTGGAAGAGTAAGCCCATGCGGATGCTCTTTCTGCTGCTCGCGGCCGCCGTCGTGCCATTTGGCGCCGCTGCCCAGACCGTTTGCGCCCCCACACCTGCGTATTCGCCGTGCGAGATTTCCTTCGAGCTGAATGAACAGGAAGCGGCCGCGCACCCCAATCCCTACCTGACTGTCGATCTCGAGGTCGAATTTCGCTCTCCCCGGTTCCGCACCCTTCGCCTCCCGGCGTTCTGGGACGGCGGGCGCAGAATGACCGTCCGGTTCACCCCCACTGACGATGGCGAATGGGTATTTCGCGCCACCAGCAACGTTCCCCGGCTGGAGGGCCTGGAGGGAAAGGTCACCGCGACCGAATCTGGCTCCCCTGGATTCGTGCGGCCCGCCAACACGCACCACTGGGCGTACGTGGATGACAGCAAGAACCAGCGCAAGACCCCGCACCTCTGGATGGGCGACACGCTTTACACCTTTCCCTTGATCGAGCGTGCCGTCTTCGACAAGGTCATCGATGCACGCGCTGCCCAGAAGTTCAACCACGTCCGCGGCGTCATTCTTTCACGCGACCACAAGATGTTCTCCGCCCCGGATCGTCCGGACCCCACCGCCTTCCGTGAACTCGACGCCCGCATCCTTTACATGAACGGGAAAGGAATCGTCGCCGATCTCGTCCTCGCCTGGGACCGCAATCACCTCGCAGAGGCGTTCCCCTCCCGAGAACTCCGCGATCGGTATATTCGCTACGTCGTCGCCCGGTATGCCGGAATGCACATCACCTGGCAGGGCGTTCAGGAGTTTGAAGAATACGAAAACGGCCGCACCCTGCTCAAGGAAATCGGTGAATTGCTGAAGA
>DATMXS010000461.1:0-13220 GCA_035561355.1 Bryobacteraceae bacterium
GAGCAAATTGATGTATCCGCTGCGCGCGATATCGAACGAATGTCCAAGCGGACAGAGTACCCGCCGCTCCTGGCGCACCAGCGTCATGTGGCAGTCGCGGACCGGGCAAAGGAGCATGCGTCGAGTGTAGCGAACGGCTGCTGGAAGAGGCTACGGAAGTCCGAAACGCAAACGGCCTCGGAACAGAGAGCACATTTGCCAGCCGCTAACGCGGATGGGTGCGAAAGGTGACGATCTTGGCGTCCTTGGCGACGCCTCCGAGAATTCGGGATTTCAGCAGAACCTCGAAGTACGGAAGTTTGCCGCTGTTGAGGTCGATTAGCTGCCGCATGAGCAGGTGGTAGGTTCCAGGCGTGGTGATGTACTCGCCCGCTGCTTCCGTGCCTTGGCCGCTCGTTCCGGCGACGATCAGCACGCTGCCGTTCTGCCTCAGGTTGGGAAGGAAGGCAATGATGCTGAACGCGAAGGAACCGTCGCCTGCCGCTTGGGTGTGCCCATACGCGCGGGCCTCGCCTGGGCGCGGAGCCTTATTGCGAACAATGTCGGTCTGTGTCTTTTCGTCCCAATCGATCCAGAAATTTAGCTGCTGTTCGAACAGACGATTCCAGGGGTTGGACTGAATGCTCCCCAACAGGACAGCATTGCCGCTGGTGAAATCGTCGATTTGAGTGAGGCGGGCCGTACTGAGCGAAATCCGTCGCCATGCGTCCTGGTTTACGCTGTGCAGGCGGTCCACAAGTCGGACGTCCGCGAGGTCCGTCCAGTGCAAGCGAGGGAGAGAACCCAGCAGCCGAGGTGTCTCTCCCGCCGGCAGGGGCACCTTCCCGCGATAGTCGGAGCGGATGTAGTCCTCCAGGGATATGGGCCCGCCTCGCAGCGACTGGGCCGCGACCAATGCGGCATCAGCACAGACGATTCGTGTCTGGACATCATCATTGAACAGGATGGGCCAAAGCGGAGCCCGATCGGCGGAACGCGCAGAGGTAGAAATCGCGGCCAGTTCGCGGTGAGTGCTCCAACCCCACCAACCCAGCACCAGGACGGCCGCCGATAGCAGCGCAATGACCGGCCACAGCCGTGCCTTAAGCGCCCGGGTAGCCGGCGGAACGGCCGGGACAGCCGTGACGACAGCCTGCACCGGCTCCACAACGTCTTCCCGTGGTCGGAACACCGGAACGTAGCACCCTTTGGGGACGTTGACTACGACCGGCTCCGCAATTCCTTCGGAGGCGAAGTACTCCTCGAGACGCTTTCGCAGGCGCCTGACTTCGACGCGGACAATATTGTCCTCGCCCGGGCTGTAGTCCCGGCGGCGATCGAAGACCTGCCAACCGATCAACTGTTCGCGGAGGTCTTCCGGCCGGTTTTGCAGAGCACGTTCGCAAATATGGAACAGGAGCTTCCGAAGGCGCGGCGATTTTTGAAAGGAAGTGCTGGCCGCGATCCTCTGTACGAGACCCCACTCGGGATCGGCGGACAACGTGGCCGGACCCGGCTCAGACGGTAAAGATGCCTTCACGGTATCCATCGCGACAGGAGTTGTCCCCGTGAGCTGGCTGTAACAAGTCAGTCAATTTTAAGCCACATTCTAGCACTGCGGCGGCAAGCGCCACAACGCCCAAGGGTTCGACACAGAGGAGCCCGTTAAGCGTGCTGTAAACGAAGGACTTGCCGCCGCGTAACGGCAGTCAGCCGGTGAACCGGCCGGGCGCACCGCGAAGCCAAAGCACTGAAGATGCAGAACATTTAACTGTAAACTGCAACGTTAGTTCCCTTGCCTGGGTATGTTTAGTGTGCAATCCTGCGGAGTATCCGGACCTGCAGGTCCGGTTTCCCGGCTCAGCCGGGTCTCGTTTCTTTGGGGGTTAGACAATGACAGCTATCGTACGCGGATTCCGCGTGCTATTTCTCGCGGCTGCCTGCCTGTGCGCACAAGATTTCCGTGCCACCCTGACCGGGATCGTCACCGATCCCAGCGGGGCGGCGGTGCCGGAAGCCACAGTCAAGGCGATCAGAATTGACACGAATACAACGAAAGAGGTGAAGACCACCTCGATCGGCAATTACACGGTTCCCTACCTGGATCCGGGCATCTACCGGATCGAAGCGACCGCGATCGGGTTTCAGACCCTGATCCGGGACCAGATCGTGCTTCGGGTTGCCGATAAGGTAAACCTGCCGCTTCAACTGGCGATCGGCCAGACGACCCAGGAGGTCGTGGTAACGGCTCAACAGGACGTCATCGATACGGGATCGGCCGACCGCGGCTTGGTTTTCGATCCGGTCAAGACGCAGCAGTTGCCGCTGAACGGACGGCAGACCTACATGCTGATGTCCTTGACGCCCGGCGTCATATTCACCCAGGAAGCATTCGGGCCCGGCGGTTTCTCCGGCACCCGCGGGTGGGATGTCAACAACGCCTACAAAATCAATGGCGCGCGTACCGGCCAGAACCTGTTCCTCCTGAACGGCGCTCCCATCAGCGACAAGGATGGCAACTGGCAGCTCGCGCCGAACGTCGAGGCGGTGCAGGAATTCAAGGTGATGACCAACACCTACGACGCGTCCTACGGGCGGTTCGGAGGTGGTGTGGTGAACACCACGATCAAGAGCGGCGGCAACGTCTGGCACGGAAACGTCTTCGACTACTTCCGCAACTCGGTGCTGGACGCCAACAGAACTGAGAACAAACAACCCACACCGAACAAGGTCCGGCCGCCGCACAACCAGCACCAGTTCGGCGGCGTGTTCGGCGGCGCGATCCGTCAGGACAAAGATTTCGTCTTCTTCAGCTTTGAAGGATGGCGCGAGGTTCTGCCTGCGTCGGTGGTCTCCAGCGTTCCCGCTGCAGGCCTCGCGGACGGCCAGCACTTTAGCGACTACGGGTACTTGATCTATGACCCACTGACCTCAAGAGCGTGCACCGGCGCGGCTTGTAAGGGTTCGCCATACATCCGCTCCCCGTTCGCCGGAAACGCGATTCCGAAGAGCCAGATCAGCCCCGTGGGCGCAAAGGTTCTGTCCTACTATCCGGCGGCGAACGGCCCCGACCCGAGGGCGCTGAGCAGCAACTACTACACCAACACCAACGGAAGGTACCGTTACGACCAGCCGATGGGGCGTTGGGACCACAACTTCAGCGACACGGACCGGTTCTACGCCCTGGTCACCTACCAGCACGGTAAGGAATACCGCAACAGCACCGGCTTCGATGCTCCCGCCGGTAGCGGCGATATCAACTCGCAGCGCACGAACCAGAACTACATCGCCGCGTGGACGCACGTGCTTTCGCCGACCTCGGTTCTCGACGTCCGCGGATCCTACGGTCGGTTCACGGCTTGGTTCCCGCGTTCGACCGATTACGATTTCCTTTCGGACGATCTCGGCATGACCGGCATGCCGCATGCGCCGACGCTGACCAAGCGTTCCGCCCCGCGGTTCGACCTGAGCGGGCTGACGAACCTGTTCACGGGCGGCCAGCACTCCGAGTGGAACACCTACAACCAGTGGAACTTCGCTCCCAGCGTGATCGTGACGAAAGGCCAGCACACGCTCCGCGCGGGATTCGAATACAACTACGTAGCCAGCGCCAGGGCGAACGTCGGGTACTCCAACGGGTACTTCAACTTCAACCAGAACTGGACGCGGCAGTTGTCGGGCTACAACGGCGGCACTTACGACGGCAGCTCGGTTGCGAGCCTGTTGCTGGGGTACCCCTACGAAGGCCGAGTCAATTGGAACGAGAATCCTTACTCTACCCGTCCCTACTTCGCGTTTTACTTCCAGGATGACTGGAAGGTGGCTCGCACCGTAACGCTGAACGTCGGACTGCGCTATGAAGTCCAGGTGCCGTGGAAGGAGCGCTTCAACCGCTCGAACCGTGGCTTCAACGAAACGGTGAAAAACCCCTTGAGCGACGCCGTGCTTGCGAACTGGGCTAAGGCTAAGGCCGAGTACGACGCGAAGAACCCGAAGTACCCGTTCCCGGCCGTGCCTTCCGTGCTCACCGGCGGATTCGAATTTGCCGGAGAGAACGGCCAGCCGTCGCGGCTGTACGATACGGACTGGTCGAACATCGCACCCCGCGTCGGCATCGCCTGGCAGTTCCGGCCGACTACCGTGCTCCGCGCGGGCGTAGGTATCTACTACCAGTCGCCGACGCAGAACAATACGACTAACGGGTTCGCGCAGCAGACCGACTATATCACGAGTATCGACGGGATGACGCCCGCTGCGGGCGCAAGCCTCAACGGCGCGTACTCCTTGGTGAATCCGTACCCGGCGGGAATTCTTGCACCAACCGGCGCGGCCAGCGGCTACCTCACGAATATCGGCCGGGGAATTGGTTGGGATCCGGCGCGTTTCAAGGTCCCGCGCACGTACCAGTATTCGTTCGGCCTTCAGCAGCAGTTGCCGGGCGGAGTCATGGTGGATGCCTCCTACGCCGGAAACTATCAGATCTACATCAACCTGGGCACCAACTTCAACGCAATCAGCCTGGCCGAGTTCAATAAGTCGCGCTCGGACACTTCCTACAACAGCACTCAGGTCCCGAACCCCTTCTACGGCATTCTGCCGCAGAACGGCGGGCAGGGGCAGAATCCGACAATCAACCGCGGCAACCTGCTCAGACCCAACCCGGTCTTCCAGGACATGACCAACAACCTCACGCAGTGGGGCCGGTACCGGTCCGACGCGTTTCAGCTCAGGGCCGAAAAGAAGGTCATGGGTGGCGCGAACACGGGAATTCTCACCTGGGTTCTGTCGTACACATTCGCGAAGGCGTTCGAGGAGAACCATCGCCTCAACAACTGGAACCTGGACGAACCCCTCATCAAGGAACTGGATAACACGGACAAGCCCCACATGCTGAGCTTTAGCGGCATTTGGGACATGCCGTTCGGGAAGGGCCGCAAGTTCCTGAACTTCGACAATTCGTTTGCCAATAAGCTGACCAGCGGGTGGCAGGTGGACTGGATTTACACCTACTCTTCCGGATACCCGACCGGCTGGCCGAACCTCGAACTGCAGGCCGGCTGCGACTGGCACGCGGCGGAGCAGACCCGTGGTTCCTGGTTCAACAACACCAAGTCCTGCTACAAGCCGCTTCAGAGCTACACTCTGCGCACGGTTCCGGACCGGTTCGCCGACATCCGTAACCCTTCGCAAAAGCAGCTGAACATGGCCCTCGAGAAGACGACCATCCTCTCCGAGCGGTACAGGTTCGTCCTCCGCGGCGAGGCGTTCAACATCAGCAACTCGCCGATGTACGCCGGGCCGAATACGGACTACAACAACCAGCGGTTCGGAATGCTGCCGGACAACCAGCAGAACTGGCCGCGTTTGGTGCAGCTCTCGGGTAAGTTCTACTTCTAGCTCGAAGAGAACTTCGCGTTAGCGGCACGGGGCAGCTCTTCAAGGTTACGGACACGCTTCCGAGCGAGTCCGGGGCTTGGGGCTGCCCCGCTTTTTGCCTTGCCTTTTCTCCAATCCCTGGTGACCCCATCCCCCAATGTAAGGTCGTGAGTGAATCTCAACGGATGCACGAAGGATCCGCCGTCGTGAACGTGTTGTTTTGCCACTTATTGTCCGTGCAGGTCGTCGGCGTGCCGGAGAGATCAAAAGTCGCTGCGCCGTAGACCGTGTTCCGGCGGATATCATTGTCAATCCCCGAAACATGGATGCCATACATCTCAGGACTTACGCTGTTGCCTTCGATCAGATGCTGTTCCCCATTCACGGAGATCCCCAGCCATGCGACCACCTCGCTGCTGCGCACGATATTGCCCCGTCCTGAAACTCTGATCCCTATAGAGCTGGCCTCGATTCGAGAGTCCTCCAGAATCATGCCCGTTCCACTAAGTTGGACAGCCGTCATCGAGAGTCCGCCTCCGTGGATGTCATTACCGGCGATGACGGTGTCGCTTCCTGCGGCCACAAACGGAACCCTCATGCCCTGGATTGAATTCTGGACGACTGAGTTGGAGGATCCGTATACCGCGAGTGCCCAAGCAGCGCTGATGAAGTTGCGCTTGATCAGATTGCCATCCCCTTGTATGTACAGGCCTCCGGTCCAGGGCATCGTCTGCAACGTGATCCCCTCTATACGACAACGGGTGACGTTTTGGAACGTCATCGCGGTGCCGTTCTGCGACTCCACGCTGCCGTTTTTCACGCTCACCTTGGTCACATTCGAGACCTCGATATTTCCGCGCAAGGTAAATCCTTGTAGATCAAAATCCACGTTGCTCGCAATGATCTCTATAGCAATTCCAGGCACTTCCCAAGGGGAGGACCAACAGGTGAGGTCGCTCATGAGTACGTATTGTCCCGGCACTTCGATGCGGTCGCCGCAATCGACCGGAATTGGTGTGGCGGCGGCATCGGGCGAAGTCTGGGCAACAGCCAGCCCGCCCCAAACTGCTAATGCAACAAGGCATAGCAACAGACGTATCTTGGACGCGATATAGGCAAAACTCAACTTCATGCCAGCCTCCAATGCGCTTGGGAGACGCCTGATCCCGGAAGCTTGCCCGGACGAACCCTCATCGCCACGGACGTTTTGCCCCTCAACAGTTTGTCCGTCGCCCAGCTTGCCCTATTTAGCCGGGTTCTAATAATAGTGTCAAGGGTAAAAGCGTCCGATTGTCACTCTGCTTCACTTTTCTGTGGGGCTTATTGTGGCCCAAATTGAGTGGGAATTTAAATCGGCCACTACGGAGGTCCATCCGGCGCTGATGCGTAGTGGTTGCCGATGGAGCTTTGTGGTGCTGCTCCCTCTAACTACTGGAACTCGCGGCAACATCAACGATAGGCAGCGGCTGAGCGGGCTGCGAAAGCGCCCATCCGTCAGGGAGATCTCCGTTGTCCTCCCGCAGATACTTCCAGTGCTGCGGCTTGATGGTCGCCAGCAGTTCCTTCCGGCTCTTGACCCGCAAGGGCCGGCCGCGATAAATCTTTCCCATCTTGGCCATCAGCCATTCGGGAAGAGCGTTAGCGAACAACAGTAGCGGCCAGGTGAAGTTCGGGCCATTCATTTTGCGGAGTTTCCATAGCCAGAGGAACAGCGCGCCCGCGCGCCACGCAATCGGCCCCCACCAGCTATGGAGTGCGGAGCGCACCGTCATGCTCCAGCACTTCATCATGATCTGCCACTGGAGCGCGGTCAGCTCCCGGCTTTCCTGCACGCCTTGCTGTGTGCCCAGCCGCGTGTCCTGCAACGGTGTGAAAATCGACGGGACGAAGAAGGCGAACAACCCTCGCCGCTCGACCTCATACAGCAGGTCGAGGGTGGCCTTACAGTCCTCATCCGTCTCGTCCGGCGTCCCGATCATGAGCGTCAGCACGGGGAACCAGTTGTTGCGGTTCAGGATCGTGAGGCCATTCATCAATACGCTCGGCCACTCTTCGATCGGGAATGGCACCGCCTTACCCGGCATGATTTGCTTCGCCGCCCGGACGGAACCCGTTTCCATCCCGATCAGCGGCGACAGGATGCGCCCCTCCGGATGCGTGCTGAAGCCCGGCAGCTTTACCGGACTCTTATCGAGCAGCACTGCCGACAACTGCTCGATCAGCTTCGGGTCCACTACCGAAGGCGCCATCGTGCAGTGGCTCAGGAGGTGGTGTTCCACGCCGGGCGTGCTCACCACGTCGCGGTACAAGCCGACCAGCGCTTCGCGATTTGGAAAATAGAATGGCGCCTTCGTTTGGACCTGTCCCCAGATGAACATGTCCTCGGTCGCAAGCGAAATCTGGCTGTTCCCCTCGCGCACGTTGGCGCGAACCGCCTCCATGATGCCGTCCTTGGGGAAGTCGATCTGAGGGTTCAGGTCCGGCAGGCAGAACTGACACCGGCGCCCGCATCCGGTTGTCATTTCCACTACGCCGAAGGTCGTGCGCTTGCCGGGCGTCAGTAGCCCGTCGCGGCCGGCAGGATGACTGACCTCCAGGAATCGTGGCAACTCCTCCGCGCGGATCGCCTTCCGGAACAGCTCCAGAGCCTGTTCCGATTCGCTTCGGCCTTCAACGACGCAGTCAACGCCCAGGTCCTCATAGCTGTTGGTCCGGGGGATTTGCCAGGCGCCTGAACCGCCGACGATCACTTTAAAATTGGCTCGGTGCGGGCTCTCCTTCAACACCTGGAATAATCGCTTCGCGTAATGGGCGTTGATCGGCTCGCGCGAGGAGCCGAAAATCGAGGCGTAAACGCCGGCTGCGAACGTGACCCCGAGTGGGTTGTGCGTCGAGACGCCCACTACCCGGGTGCGCGTCCCGACGAAATTCGGCAGGTCATCCGGATAGCAGCAGACTACGTCCTCCGGGGGAAACGCTCGCAGGAGCGAGGCCTCCAGCAGCCGGACACCGGCAGGCATGCAGCGGGCCGAACCGTCCGCGTTGCGCTCGGTGTCCCGCCATCTCGGGTACTTCTGGTCGATCGCCCGTTCCATACCTTTCGGCATCGACGCCAGAGCCATCTGGATAAAGAAGCCGGCGTGATCGATCGTTTCGGTGAGTGGAGCCGTGAGGACGATCAACTTTCCGCCGCCGGCGGTACCGTCTACAGGCGCTGCAATGACGGGTTCTCTGTCACTACCCATGCGTGGACTCCTCCGCGTAGTGAGCTGCGATTACCTGTGCAAGTCCAAACTGCTAATCGTACTATGCCGGCCCTCTAGCCTGGCAGAGTTCGCGCTATTGCCGGGCCTCAGGCGCCGCGGCGGTGTCCGGCTTCTTCGCCGGCTGCGGGATCGTAAGGTCGATCGGCTTTACCGGGCCTAATTCGGTGAGCGGCTTGCCGAGTTCCTTCGGATTCCCGACCGCCACTGTGGTCATGCGGTCGGGGTGGAGGTATTCCTTGGCTACTCGCAAGACGTCTTCCTTGGTTACCGCGGCTATGGCTTTCTGGTACTCGAAGATGAAGTCGCGGGGGTAGCCGAAGTATTCGTAGCGGAGCATTCTCGAGAGGGTTTTGGCTGGGGTGTCGAAGGCGAAAACGAAGCTGTTCAGGACGGTGTCTTTGGCCGTCTTCAACTCCTGGTCGGTGACCGGGGTGGTCCGCATGCGCTCAATTTCTTCTCGGACCGCGCGCAATGTGTCTACAGTGGTGTCGGACTTGGTGCTGCCGGAGACCTCGAACAACCCGGGGTGATTGTAATCCACGCCCCATGAAGCACCGATCCCGTAAGCGTAGCCGAGCTTCGTGCGGACGCGTTGGAACAAGCGGCTTGAGAACCCGCCGCCCAGGATGTCCGCCATGATTTGCAGCGCCGGGGTGTCCTTGTCCTTGAGGATGCCGCCCAGGTGGCCGAGTTCGAAAAACGTCTGGTTGACGTCTTCCTTGGACGCGAAGTGTATGCCGGAATTGTCCTGGGGCTTTACTTGCGGGAACGCGGGTACCGGCGGCTGCGTGTAGGCCCAGTTTCCGAAGACCTGCTCGATACGGGCGCGCATGGCGGCGGGTTCAAAATCGCCGTAGACCGCCAGCATCACGTTCTCCGGAAAAAAGTAGCGGCGGTAGAACTCGATGAGGTCATCGCGCTGAATGTTCTCTAGATGCGTCAATTCCATGCGCCAGCCGTACGGCGATTCGGGACCGTAGACGTACCGGGCGTACTCGCGGTTGGCGATCGAGTCCGCATCGTCATTGCGTCGCAGAATACCACTACGCATCCGCAGCTTCGACAGCGCGAGCTTGTCCTGGCGGAACTCTGGGTCGGCCATAACGTCACGGAACACGGTGAGCACTTCATCGGTGTTTTCCTTGAGGCAGGAGAAGGACACCGAGCCGCTGGTCTCGCCGATCCCACTCTCGACCGAGGCAGCGATGTTCTCCAGTTGCTCGTCCAGTTCGTCGCCGGTCTTCGTACGAGTGCCGCCGATGCGCATGAGCGAGCCCGTGAGTCCCGCGAGGCCGATCTTGTCGGGTGGATCGAAGAGGTTGCCGGTGCGCACCAGCGCCGTGCCGCTGACAAGCGGCAGTTCGTGATGCTCTAGCAGGTAAACGCGCATCCCGTTCGCCAGCTTGAACGTGGTAACGTCCGGGATCTTCACTTCTCGGAGCGGCGGATACTTCAACTCCGAAGGAGACGGTACGGGAGGCTGCGGCGGCGTAGCGGGCACGGCCTTCGTGGCAGCGGTCTGGGCCAGCGCGGAGGCGGCGATCAGGAGGGCGATGGCGGCGGCTTTCATCGGGCAGGCTCCTTCTTGGCAGGTGAAGCGGGCTTGGCAGGTGCCGGCGGCTTCGCTGGGCTGGCTGGGGACGGAGCGGGTTTGACTGCGGCGGGCTGCGTTGCGCCTCCAGGCGGAACGGTGAAGGCGACGGTCCGGGTAGTCGTGGTGAAGTACCTTTTCGCGACGCGCTGCACGTCGTCGGCCGTGACACGCTCGATCTCCTGCAGGGCCGTGAAGAGCTTTCTCCAATCGCCGTAATTCATGTAGTACCAGGTGAGCTGGGAGGCGAGGCCGGTGTTGCTGTCGAGTTGCCGGATGATGGAGGCGCGGACCTTGGTCTTGACGCGCTCGAGCGTCGTTGCGTCCACCTTTTCGTTCTTGAGCCGTTCGATGACTTCGTAGCAGGCGGTCTCGAGCTCGGTCAGCGAGCGCCCGCTGTTCGGCACCAGGAAGAACAGGAACAGGTTGGAGTACTCGCCGGCGGGGAAGACGGCCGCGCTCTGGGCCGCGAGCGCGATGCGCTTGTCGCGGACGAGCTCTTTGTAGAGTATGCCCGTGCGCCCGCTCGCGAGGATCGTGCTGATGACGTCGAAGACCGGATCGTCGGGGTCGTCCTGCGCAGGACGCTTGTAGCCGATGGTAAGGAAGGGCTGCGCCGGCGTTTCGATGGCCGCGCGCTTCTCGCCGGATTGCGGCGGCTCCAAGGTGTGCATCGGGGCGGGCAGCGGCCGGTCCTGCATCGGACCGAAGTAGCGTTCGGCGAGGCGCCGGATTGCGGCCGGGTCTACGTCGCCGACGACGCCAATTACCATGTTCCGCGGAACATAGAATTGCTCGAAGAAGACGCGGGCGTCCTCAACGCGGAGATGCTCGATGTCGCTGGCCCATCCGGTTGTGGGGTGGCGATACGGCAGCGCCATGAACGCGGTGGCGAGCATCGTCTCGACCAGCTTGCCCTGCGGATTCGACTCGATGCGCATCCGGCGTTCCTCGCGGACCACGTCGCGCTCTTTATAGAACTCGCGAAACACGGGGCGAAGGAAGCGCTGCGATTCGAGGAGGAACCAGAGTTCGCTGCGGTTCGAGGGCAGGCTGTAGTAGTAGTTCGTAGCCTCTACGCCGGTAGAGGCGTTGAGGCCTGCGCCGCCGCTCTCCTCGATGATGCGCGGGTACTCGTTAGGAATGACGTAAGCTTGCGCGGCCTGAATGGCGGAATCGAGTTCCGCACTCAAGGCTTTCAGCTTCGCCGGGTCCGCGCGCTTCTCTTTGGCCTGCTCGGCCTCCAGCCTGTCGTAGGCGGCTTCCACCGCTTCGAGGGCCTTGCGCTCGGCCGGCCAGTTCGTCGTCCCGATCGACTGCGTGCCTTTGAACGCCATGTGCTCGAACATGTGGGCGAGCCCGGTGCGGCCGTTCGGCTCATTCACTGACCCGGCGTTCACGTAAGTGTGAAACGAGGCGACAGGAGCTTCGTGGCGCTCGACGACGATGAAGTGCAGTCCGTTGGCGAGCGTGAATTCGGTTACCTTCTTCTCGAAGGCTTTCAAATCCTGGGCGGTCAGGTTCTGTGCGGAGAAGCACAGAGCGGCGAGCAACAGCAGTTTGAAGTGTCGCATCCCTTCAGCCCATTGTAGACCGAGGGTCACGAGAAAGGCCGCCGGATCAATCGTCGCCGAAGACGTGCGCGGAGTAGACGTGCAGCACGGCGTTCGGGTCGCGGTAGGCGCCAGGCGGTAGGCCGGCTTTCTTCGCGAGTTCCTCCAGCGTCTGCTCGCGCGTCCAGCCCATCTCAACCGGCACCTGCGGCAGGAATGTGGCGGAGCGGCCCTTCAACTGGAGAATGACGCCTTGGCCGACCTTGAACTCCTCCCAATCGGCAACCTTTTTCACCGGCGTGAGGATGGAGATCTCGAGCGATACGGGGCCTTCCTTTAGCGAGAGGGGAGGGAAGCGCGGGTCGGCGGTAGCGGCTTCGAGCGCGCGATCGGACACAGCGGACCACAGCGGCTGGCGTGCCGCGATATCGCCGACGCAGCCTCGTAGTTCGCCTCGCTTCTTGATGGTGACGAAGACGCCGGCGCGCTGATCGAGTTCGGCGTTGCGTTCGGCGGGGACGGGCTTTGCTTGGCCGCCGCCGTTGGCGAGATAGCCGGTCAGCGTGCGCCGGGCGCTCTCGAGGAGACGCGTCCGGCTTGCGGGGCTGAGCGCATACGCCCCATAAGGATAGAAAGCGAGCGCGCCGTAGCTGACGCTGGCGGACCAGTCGCCGGTGATCTCGCCGGAGGTCATGTAGTCGAGGGGACTGAGGAAGACATCTTCTTTCCACAGCCGCAGTGAGGCCATCAGGAGCCGTATGGGCGCCCACCCGCACAGGTTCTCATTCGTCGAACGAAGGAACGTGTCGAACGCGGGCACGTTGAGTGCGCCGATCGCGACGGCGGATTCGAGAAAGCGCTCCCGGAGATGCTGGGCGAGCTTGCCGTTATTTGCGAACGGCGTGTAGCCGTACGGCTTGCCGTAGTGGGTGAAATCGGAGGAAGCGACGATGACGTCGCCGAGACGGAGGCGCGCTGCGAGTTTGCCGGCAGCAGCGCTAAGTTGCGCGTCCGTGAGATCGCCTATGTAGAGCGGGATGATCCTGGCGCCGGGCGCGGCGCGCTGGATGAAGGGCAGCTGGTTTTCGAGAGAGTGATCGCAGAGTTGGTCCTCGGGGGCGGACGGGAAGCCGAGTTCACGGAGAGCTTCGCCATTCACCTGGATCTCGCCCAGAGGTGTGCGGTAAGTGGAGACTCGCGGCGCGAGGACGCCGTTGAAGCGGACGCGGTGGCTGAAGCCGAGGACGATAACGTTGGCGGGCCTATCGAGGCGGCTGTATGCGGCAGCGGCAACAGGTCCGGAGTATGCGAGCCCGGCGTGCGGGGCGATGAGCGCGAGCAACCCTTTACGCGGCGGCACGGTTCCGAAGCGCTGTTCGGCGAGGGAGAAGGAGCGGTCGAGCACCTGGTTAAGCGCCGCGGGTTCGGTAGGGAACCAGCCATCCGAAACGGGGA
>DATMXS010000462.1:0-2320 GCA_035561355.1 Bryobacteraceae bacterium
CCCAATCCCGGCGAGAGAACGTTTCCGAAACCCGTCGGCGAGCCATAATTCCGGAACGGAACGCCGGGCTGAAACACCCCACCCACATTCACGCTCACTCCGGGATGCCCGCCGGCAATCCCTGGATGCCCGCGTCCGCTACCAGGACGCTGGGCTGAGGCCAAACCGGCCCCTGCAATAACTAACACGGCGGCGACGAAACTTCGCATAACGACCCCCGTATGTCGAGCTTAACACGTGGACGCAAGCCAGCCCCGTCCGGTTTCCTCGCCGCCGTTCGCCCCTATACCGCTCTCCGAATGGACCAGGGCGCATCCGCGCCCGCAGCCACGGCCTCGACGCCGCGCTCGTTCATCGGAACAAAGTCGCGCCGGCGGTGACCCAGGAACACCTGCCGCGGCCGGGCGATCTTCTGCGCCGGATCCTCCAGCAGTTCCTGCCACTGCGCCAGCCAGCCGGCCGTCCGCGGAATTGCGAACAGCACGGTGAACAGCTCCGGCCGAAAACCCAGGGCCTGGTAGATGATCCCCGAATAGAAATCCACATTCGGGTACAGCTTCCGCTTCACGAAGTACTCGTCTTCGAGAGCGATCCGTTCCAATTCGATTGCGATGTCGAGCTTCGGGCTGGTTCCCGTGACCTCGAAGACTTCCGTCGCGATTTGACGGATGATCCGCGCTCGCGGATCGTAGTTCTTGTAGACCCGATGGCCAAAGCCCATTAGCTTGCACTCGCCGGCCTTCACCTTCTTGATGTACTCCGGGACGCGGTCCTTCGAGCCGATCTCGTCGAGCATCCGCAGCACTTCCTCGTTCGCGCCGCCGTGCAGCGGGCCGGATAGGGCCGCAATTGCCGCGGCCGTGCTCAGGTAAGGATCCGCGAGCGAGCTTCCCACGCTGCGCATCGCGTTCGCCGAGCAATTCTGCTCGTGATCGGCGTGCAGGATGAACAGCACATCCAAAGCCCTCGCCAGGATCGGATTCGGCTTGTACTTCGTCTCCGTCCTGCGCCAGAGCATATTCATGAAGTTCTCGGTGTAGCTGAGATCGTCGTCGGGGTACACAAACGGCAGCCCCAGATTGTGCCGGTACGCGTATGCGGCCATGCTGGGCATCTTCGCGATCAGCCGGCCGATTTCAGTACGCCGTATCGCCGGATCGTGAACTTGCCGCGACTCGGGATAGAAGGTCGAGAGCGCCGCGACCGAAGACGCCAGCATCCCCATGGGATGGGCATTGTGGTAGAACGTGCCCATCAGCGTCTTCAGGCCCTCGTGCACCAGCCGGTGCTGGCGAATCTCATCCGTCCAGCCCTCATACTCCGAACTCGTCGGCAGTTCGCCGTTCAGCAGCAGGTACGCGACTTCCAGAAAAGAGCACCTGCCCGCCAGTTGTTCGATAGGGTACCCACGGTACTCCAGGATCCCCTTGTCTCCATCAATGTAGGTAATGCGGCTCTCACAGCACGCAGTATTCGTGAATGCCGGGTCATAGGCCACCAGTCCGAAATCGTCGGCCGAGGTCTTGATCTGGCGAAGGTCCATAGCCCGTATGGCGCCGTTCTTCACCGGGACGGTGTAGGAACTGCCCGTCCGGTTATCGGTTATGGTGAGTGTTTCTTCCGGCATCGTGACTCCTCGCAGCTCAAACGTTGCAACTCGCTACAATTAACCGCAATATGGCTGGGGCCATTATATGCGCGTCCAGAGTTCGCCGCAACGGGTATTCGAACCCGCTACCCCGAATCCCATATGAACCTATCTTAATGCCTTCCCGGATCGCCGGGAAAGCCTGCTCTCACTCTCGTGTTAAAACACGCCCAGTGCCGCTTTGAGGCACCTGGTCGCGTGGTGGGTCACCGACACCCGTCACCTGTACAAGCGGATTGCTTGTACCCGCTTACCGCATGCGCGGCTCTGCCCTCAGACAGCCTTCCCGCATTCGTCATTCTGTATTCTTCCGGCGCCAGGCCGGGCTTAGGCCAGCGTTTGTTGAGATGGTGGCGCTTGGTTACTCTCCTCCGTTCTCTTCTCGGGTTCGTTTGGGCGATCTTCGTGTGTCGAGGCGGGCATAGATTGAGTCTCCCCATCTGGATTCCGGGGTTCGTTTTGCAGAACGGCGGCCGAGCTGGCGCTCTGCTGAACCGGCTGGGGAGCCGGTTCGCAGACAGGGGCGTCTGCCCCACTGGCGGGTTTGTTTTGCCGCATCGACTGGAGCCTCAGGAGGTTGGCGAAGGCGCGTTCGCCGGAGCGGCGGATGCGGGTTTCGTAGCGGCCCAGGGCGGTCAGGTCATCCTTGGCGGATTTGAAGGCCATGCCGGT
>DATMXS010000463.1:0-10569 GCA_035561355.1 Bryobacteraceae bacterium
TCCACCGCTTTGTTGATCTTCTGAACGCGGCCCTCCGAACTGCAAATTACGCCCTCGTCCTCCTCATGCAGGCTTCCGGCGATGACGATGTCCGCGTGATAGGCGGTCTCTGAAAGAAAGAAGTCGATAACGCCGAAGAACTCGAGCTTGTTGAGCGCCTCGCGCGTGAAGTTCGAATCCGGCAGCGAGACGAGCGGATTGAAGCACATCGAAAACAGTGCCTTGATCTCGCCCCCGTGGATCGCGTTCATGATCTCCTGGGCCGTGAGTCCCGGCCCCGGGAGTTCGCTTTCCTCGATGCCCCAAACGCCCGCGATGTAGCGCCGCGCTTCCGGATCCGTGATGGAGCGCGCCCCTGGAAGTTGATCGCACTTCTGGCCGTGCTCGCGCCCGCCCTGGCCGTTGCCCTGCCCAGTAATCATGAAGCAGCCGCGGCCTTCGGAACCGAGATTGCCGGTCGCAAGGCAGAGATTGACCACGGCAAGGCAGTTCTCCACGCCTTTCGAGTGGTGCTCCAGGCCGCGCGCGTGAATCATCATCGCGCGCTCAGCCTGCCCAAACATGAGCGCCGCTTTCTCGATATTCGCCGGAGGCACGCCGCAGACGCTCGCGGCGGTTTGGGGATCCCACTTCTGAACGGAATCGCGGACCGCCTCCCATCCCGTTGTGCGGGCGGCGATGAACTCCTCGTCCACCAGTCCTTCGCGCACGATCACGTGCAGCATGCCGTTCAGCAGCGCGAGATCCGTCCCCGGCTTCACAGGAAGAAACAGATCGGCGTTGCGCGTGATCGGCGTCATGCGCGGATCGACGACGATCAACTTGCCGCCGTTCTCGCGCATCTGCCAGATGTAGTTCGTCGCGATGGGCGCGCATTCGGCGATGTTCGCCCCGATCACGAACAATACGTTCGTCTTGGGAAGGTCCGCCCACGGGTTCGGCGAGCGGTCGATTCCGAACGCCAGCTTGTAGGCGGTGCCCGCGGACACCATGCAAAGCCGGCCGTTGTAATCGATATTTTTCGTCCCGATCGCCACGCGCGCGAATTTGCCGAGCACGTAGGCTTTCTCGGTGATCATGGACGCGCCGCCGTAGATGGCGATCGCGTCCGGGCCGTACTTATCGCGGATTTCGGTGAGGCGGCGGACCGTGTAATCCAGCGCCTCGTCATAGGAGATGTCGCGAAAGCCCTCCGGCGTGCGCAGTTGCGAGCGGATGAGACGGTCCGGGTGTACACCTTGCAGGTAGCGCTTCACGCCCTTCGGACAGAGCATCCCCTTGTTGTAGGGAAAGTCCTCCCAGGGCTCGAAGCCCACCACCATGTTTTCCCGCACCTTCAACTGGATGCCGCACTGCTGACCGCAGAACGAGCAGTGGGTCTTAACGAGGCGCTCGGTCCCCTTCTCCGCGTCCTTTTCCCACCCGCCGGGCGGCGCGTAATTCACGTGCGGCCCGAAGCGGGCGTTGATCTTTTCGATGGGGATGGGCACTTTAGCCACGAGCTTCCTCCTTGATGCGCATTTGCGCCGTCGCGAGCGAGGCCCGTTTGCAGGCCGGGCACAACTCCACCCAGTGGCCGGCAGGGCCGAAGCGGTAATCGAACCCCAGCGGCGGCAGAACCGACTTCAGGTCGTCGATCTGCATGAGCGAGGCGTAGCGCTGTCCGCAGCGCGCGCATTGCGCCCCCTCGCCCGCATCGCCCGCCGCCGTGTACAGCTTCACGCCAAGCTGCGCCGGCCTCTGAAAGATATGGAAGAACTTGCCGAAGGGCAGGTACAGCAGGGCGCCGATCACCGTGATGGCGTGCAGAATGGCGAGAAAGCCGTAGAATGCGCCGCGGAACCAGATTGTCGAAACCGTGAGCGCCAGCCCGGTCACGCAGATCGCGAAGAGCATGACTAACGGCAGGAAGTCCGCAGTGAGGTCCTGCAGCGCAATCGCCCCGCGGTCCCGCATCCTGCGCCACAACGCCAGCGCGATGCCCGCCAGCACCAGCGCCGCGGCCACGTCCAGGCCGTGGAACAGCAGCCACGAAACCGCGGTGCGAATCGGAAAGCTGCCGACGGGGAACCCGAACAGATAGGTGACGTAGGTCATCTGATCGTAATCGGTGGTGGTGAAGTGGATCCATCCGAAGACCAGCGGGAATGTAATCGCCACTGCGAGCAGGCATCCCCAGAAGAGAAACTGGTGCATCGCCCAGCGCAGGCGCGATCGCTGCGCGATGAACTTCTGCGTGAAGATGTGCGTCACCGCGGAGCGCGCGAGCACCACAGTCCCTCGTGCGATTCCGTATGAACCGAGCAGCGAGAACGTGCGCTCGAAGAAACGGCGGGTCGGCGGCTTGTTCAGCCACACCGCGTAGTGATACACAATGCCCCACGCGGCGAAGATCACGGCGAAGGTATAGATCACCAGGGCGGGGTCGAAGTTCTGGAGATTGCGCGAACCTACGACGATTGCGGCCACGAGCAGCGCGGTCGCCATGGTGGCCCACGCACCTGCCCGGAGTTGATCGGCAAGGCGGGAGGGGGCCGCCGGGAGCGCGGCCTGTTCCATCGCCTTCTGCCGCGGCATGAACACTGTGTGATTAATCGCCCACATGCCGGCCGATGTTCCGGCGAGCAGGACGAACCCCGGCCAAACCGTTCCCATCATGTCGCGGAAAGCACCGAGCAACAGCGGCGGGAAGAAGCCGCCCAGCCCGCCCATCGCGCCTACAAGCCCGGTTACCGTCGCGGTATTCCCCGGGAAGAACTGCGGAACGAGCTTGAATACCGCCCCGTTGCCCAGGCCGAGCAGAGCAGCGCAGCCGAGGGCGCCGACCGTAAACGGCACGATCGAAAACCACATCATCAGCAGGGCGAACGGGATGATACCTGCAAACACGCCGGCGAGAACGCGCGCTCCGCCGATGCGGTCGGAAAGAGCGCCGCCGAGGGGGCGCATGAGCGTCGCGAGGACGACGAACCCTGCGGCCCGTACTCCCGCGTCCTGCAGCGTCAGTCCGAACTGGTCCCGCAGCAGCGATGGCAGGTACACGGAGAACGCAACGAAGCCGCCGAACGTGAGGAAGTAAAACGCCGAGAGCGCCCATGAAAGACGCTCGGTCGCGAGCACCTTCATCATCGTCCCGAAGGACGCCGCCGGAGCCTTCGCCGGAGCATCGCGCGCAAGCAGCACGAAAACCACCGCCCACACGGCAACCAGCCCCGCCATGCCGTAATACACCGCCGGACGGCCCCATGCCGCAGCCACCAGCGGCCCCAGCGACACAGCCGCCGATTGACCGATGTTGCCTAGACCGTAGATGCCCAGAGCGGTCCCCTGCCGCTGCTGCGGGAACCATCGGGAGACGTAGCCGACTCCTACGGAGAACGACGATCCCGCCAGCCCGATCAGGAATGCAGCCCCAATGAGCTGCCCGAAGCCGGTCGCGGCCGGCACCATGGCCGCCGACGCCGCCACCAAAACAAAAAGTCCGGTGAAGACCGCGCGGCCGCCGAAACGGTCCGTCAGCATTCCGATCGGGATGCGGGCCAGCGATCCCAGGATGACCGGAACGGCGACCAGGAAGGCTGCGCCTCGCGCATCCAGTCCCAGTTCTCTGCGGTATGCAGGCGCGAACGCGCTGATCAGCCCCCACACCGCGAAGCAGATCGCGAACGAGATTGTGCCCAGAGCAAGGTTGCGGCGAGCTGCTGTAGTGTCGGACAACGCATTCCCCCCTTCGGGTTCAGTTTAGACGTTTATCGATTTCAATTCAGAGTGAGGGTACTCAACCCCCTTTCCCCCGCGCGGAGGCGGGAGTAAGCTGTGACCAAACATTCCTGCCAGGAGGTGCGTATGAGCTGGATGCGGTTCACCGCTCTTGCAGCTCTTTCCGTTGGCATCTGCGTCGCCCAGGCGCCCACGTTCAGCGGTCTTTGGCGGCTGAACACGGCGAGATCCCACTGGGGCGAAAAACAGGTCCCGGCAAGCGTGACCGTGGAGATCACGCACCAGGGCGAGTCGCTCAAGTACTCCGGCGCGGTGATGGATGCCCTTGGCGATGAGCGGCAGTTCGAGTTCGCCGGCGCGTGCGACGGGAAGGAGTATCCGACGGTCCGGGAGACGGGTCCCGGCAAGGTCACGGTCCAGCGCCTCACGCCATTCGTTCTGCTGGTAACGTTCAAATCGGACGATGGCAGTATAACCGAGACATCGAGGATGGCACTATCCCGTGACGGACGCACGCTGATTTCCCAGATCCGGGTCAGCCGCCCCGGACGGGACATGCGCTGGACCGAAGTGTACGAAAAGCAATAGGAAAATCCCGAGTCGCCGCGCCCGGGAAGCGCATCAGTGTCTCCAGAGGGGAACCATTGATGCACATTGCGAGGCTTGCAGTCGCGGGTATACTCGCGCTCGTCCCTGCTTTCGCCCAGGACTGGGCCAAGAAGAAACTCGACGCGTCGCCGCGCCATCACGAATGGGTGCAGGTGAAGAATGGTGACAGGACGGTCCACGCGTTCGTAGTGTATCCGGAAGTGAAGGAGAAGGCGGCGGCCGTGGTCGTGATTCACGAGAACATGGGGCTGACCGACTGGGTTCGCAGCGTTGCCGATCAACTGGCAACGCACGGCTACATCGCAATCGCCCCGGACCTGCTCTCCGGGACGGCCCCCGGCGGTGGCAAGACGAGCGACTTTCCCTCGGCCGATGCCGCCCGCGAGGCCATCTACAAGCTACAGCCGGACACGGTCACGGCCGATCTGAACGCAGTAACGGATTACGTAAAGAAGCTCCCGGCCGCTAACGGCAAGGTGGCGGTGGCGGGCTTCTGCTGGGGCGGCTCGCAGAGCTTCCGTTTTGCGACGAACAGGCCGGACCTCTCAGCCGCATTTGTGTTCTATGGCACCGGATCCGATTCCGTAGAGGGTGTGAAAGCGCCGGTTTACGGTTTCTACGGCGGCAACGATGCTCGCGTGAACGCATCCATCCCGAAAAGCGCCGAGATGATGAAGCAGGCAGGCAAGACTTACGAGCCAGTTACGTACGAAGGCGCGGGCCACGGTTTCATGCGCGCCGGCGAAGCCCCGGACGCTAACGAGGCCAACAAGAAGGCGTACGACGAAGCCTGGCAGCGCTGGGTTGGGCTGCTGAAGCAGATGTGAGGGCGCTGATACTCCGGCTGTGCGCCGCGTATCCCTTGTATCAGGGCATCGACTTGAGCTCCTCGGGAAACGCCCGCACCGCTCGCCGTGTTCAGAACCGGAACGTGTAGTTCAGTTTTGCACGCACATTCGACAGTACGGCTTCGAAACGATCGAGCGTATTATATTGCCACGCATGGTTGATCACCAGGAACAGTTCGTTGCCGGGACGAATCATCCACCGGAGGCGGCTCTGGAGCCCGAGGTTGCGGGAGTCGGTGTCGTACTGCACGAAGTTCGAAAGCGCGATCGACGCGTTGAACGAATAGTTCAAGCGATATAGCGCGAGCCGGGTCCGGAACGAGCCTTCGCGGAGTTTCACCCAATACTGCTGCAGTTCGACCGAGGTAGTGAGGTGCGCGTCCTTCCTCCAGACGATCTGCGGGCTCACCTCCTCGCTGTGTCCCGAGTAGAACGAACCCGCCTCGTTCTTGATCTTGAACGCCACGGGCCGGTTATCCGCGGTTTCGAATGACACCTCATGCCGGTGGAACCAGTACCCGCCCGGAACGATGGCGACACCCTTGTGAATCTGAAACGGCGTGAACAGGCGCTCAAACGAAGGGGTCCACTTATAAATGAACTTCTCGCCACTTTTGAACTCGACCTCAAACGGCGTGGTGGTGAACTTACGGCTCTCCACCTGCTTCTCAAGGACGTTGAAGTAACCCGTGTAGTAGAACCGGAAACTCACCTGCCGCATGTTCCAGAAATCCGGCCGCGGGCGGTAGTTGCTGCCCATCGCGGACTCGCGCACTCCGGTCCGGCGCATGAAGCCGAGCGCGGGGTAATAGTTCTGCCCGATGATGCGCCAGCGGTACCAAACGTAGACGAGGTCGTTCGGATACACGATTTCGCCGCCGTTGAAAGTGTCGTGCCCCTTCTTGCCCGTAGTGCTCGTCTTCGATACGTAGAACAGCGAGCGGAAGTTCTTCCGCCGGCCGAACAGGTTCGCGGTCGCGATCTTCAGATCGGCGCCCACCTGCGTGTTATCCACTTGGCCGGTGGGCTCGCCCGCGGTGACCAGCGCGCCCACGTAGGATTGCGACCAGAAGTTCGCCTTCGTGCGGCCAACGAAGAAGTTGCGCGCGGGCGCGACTTCGGAAGCACGCGTCTGCACGTCCATCAGGCCAAGATCGAAACGGCCGATCTTCCCGGTGACCTTCTGGCCGAAGAGGATCGGTACTTCCTCGTCCCCAACTAGCCCGATCCGGCGGGAGTGGAACGGCGTGAAGTCCTTGGTGCCGGGACTGGCGGCGAACTCGAAAATGCCGGAGTCTTCCAGGAAGAATTGCCGGTGCTCGGGGAACAGGAGCGGGAAGCGCGTGAGGTTGACCTGGCGCGTATCGACTTCGGTTTCGGCGAAATCCGTATTGAGCGATGTGCTCGATACCAAATTCGATGTGATGCGGTAGAAGATGTCCGCGCCGGCGTCGCGCGCGAACTCGTTCTTCGGCCCCGGCCGCGTGATATCGCGGCTGAAGCCGCCGAGGGCGTACGGCCGCACGTCGAGGCCGATCCCCTGCGAGAGCCGCTCAAGCCCTTCGATCTCGCCGGCGCGAGCGACCAGGAAGAACTCGCTGTCCAGGTTCGAAGAAGTCCAGCGGGATTCCTCGCGCATTCTCGCGATCCGGCGTGAGGCGTTGAATCCCCATGTGGTGCTGTTCGGGTTAAACGCAATTGTCTTGAACGGAATTTCGATCTCGGCGGTCCAACCGCCGCTGTCGCGCTTCGTGCGCACGTGCCATATGCCGTCCCAGTTCAGGTTAGGGGTGTTGTTCTCCGAGATGGTGCCTTCCACCATGACGCCGGCGGGATTCGTGGCGAAGTAATAGGCGTTGCGCTGGTCGTGGTTGGTGTCGAGGAGCACCTGTACGTGGTCGTCAAACAGCAGACTGCCGTCCCGTTGCATCTGCGTTGCACGAATCTGATCGGGCCGGGAGTCCTGGCACCGGATCGCGATGTAGAGCGCTGTATCGGTATAAGCGAGGCGAACTTCGGTGGGCTCCGATGGCGGAGCGCCCGGCTTAGGGTCCTGCTGGACAAAATCGCCGACGCCCGGATACTCCTGCCAGACCGCCTCGTTGAGAATGCCATCCACGCGGATCCGCTCGGAGGTGCGATGTGCGGGGGCGTGCCGTACCGTGCCTTCAGTTTGGCCGCCGTGGAGCGCGCAAACGAGAACGGCGGAAGTCAGCCATTGCGCGAGCCGGACGGCGTTGAGCATAAGTGTCTATCGTATGCGACGCGCGATAGAAAAGCGGGACAGGCCTGCGAGCCCGTCCCGCCAACGCTGCATTCGGTTCTGAAGTTAGAAAGAAATCTTCAGAGCCAACTGGCCCACGCGAGGCATGTTCTGCTGCGAAGGCGTGACCATGCCGAAGCTGGAGCTGCCCGGATCATCTTGCGGATGGCCGAAGCGCGCATGGTTGAACACGTTGAAGAACTCGCCGCGAAGCTGGGCTTTCACACGCTCACCGAACCTGAAGTTCTTGAACAAGCCGAGGTTCAGCTCATTCACACGGCTCGCGCGCACGTTAGCCCACCGTGTCGGGTACTTGCGGAGGTAATTGCCGAAGTCGGCATACACGCCGTTCTTCGGGTCGCCGGACTTCTGCGGGACGTAGCTCGCGCCGGGCAGGTTCTGGACGCCCGTCCAGGCCGGCCACTTGGAAATATCGTCGCCGCTGTTCGGGAATTTCACGAAATGCTCCGTATCGAACCACTTGTCGAGCGTGCGCTCATTGCGGCTGATACCGAAGTCCTGCCCGTCGAAGAACGAATTGACGTCGAAGACGACCGGCGCGCCGGACTGGATGATGTACTGACCGCTGATCTGCCATCCGCCGACGAACGCATCCAGGACCTTCGACATGTTTGCGCCGACTGGCTTTCCGCGCCCGATAGGCAACTGAAAGATGGGGGCGATGGACACTTTGTGCGGACGGTCCTCGCCGCCGAGCTTATGCTCGATGACGCCGGCGATCTGGTTGCCCAGGAACGACGTGTCTTCGAACAGCTTGGAGAACGTATAGGAGAACAACACGCTGAGGCCGGCGCGGAAGCGCCGCTCGATCTTCGCTTGCATCGAGTCGTACTGGTTCACGCCTTTGGGGTTGCCGTTGCTGTTCTGCCCGCCGAAAATCGTGATCGGCCGGAGGAGGTCGTAGATGCTGATGAGGCTGCCGGTGCCGCGGCTGCCCGCCACACCTTCGAGCTTGTAGAAGGGGTTCGGGATCTGCTCATCCGTCAAGTACGCTTTGGCGAGCGGTTTACCCGTCGCGTCGAAACGCGGCTGGCGCAGCGTCATCCAGTTATCGAAGCTGATCTCGTTCTGCTGCCGGTCCTGGTAAATGTCGTACGTCTTGTTGTGCGAGTAGCCGATTTCGAACAGCCAGCTCTTGACCTCGCGCTGGATGTGGAGGCTGTACTCCCACGAATACGGGAGGTGGCCATCGCGGTTCAGCCAGTTCACTCCGTTTCCGAGGTTGGTCATGGCGCCGAGCGTGTTGCCCGTCGGCTCCAGGATGCCGTCCCGGAACGGCGTCGCAAAGGTGTCGTACGGAGTGATGCCGCTGTCGATCGATTCGATGAAACTAGTGGTGCGGCTGAAGCCGTTCTGTCCCTGCGTGGATCCGCTGCTCTGGTAAAACTTGCCGAAGCCTCCGCGGACGACGGTCTTGTTGTCCAAACGATAGGCGAAGCCGACGCGGGGCTGCCACTGATTGTAGACGCTGTTGGCAGCCGTGACCGGCTGCCCATTGACGCCGGCGTAAAGCTGGGCGCCGTAGACCTTGAAATCGCTAACCGGCATGAGCTGTGCCAGTTGCGCACCGAACGGATATTTGGCGGGATTGGCCAGCACCGTTTGCATCACGGCGGCATAGGAAGCCTGAGCCGCATCGCTGATCGGGTTCAGAACGGTCGGGTCAAAACCGCTGACTGTCCGGTTGAAGCGCTCGGTGGACGGACGCTGATAATCCCACCGCAGGCCGATGTTGACCGTCAGGCGGGGAGTGACGCGCCAGTCATTCTGGAAGTACAGGCCGGTGTAGCGCTGCGAATCGAACCGGTTCGCGTTGCGCGGAAGGTTGCCTCCGTCCGGAAGCCCGAGGAGGAACGATGCCATGGTGGACCCTTTGCCGGTTGCGCCCGTGTCGTAGCGCTCCCGAGTCCAGTCCGAATTGAAGTCGAAGCGTCCGCTCTGGTATCCGGAATCTCCGCTGGCATCCTGGAGCACGCGGTATTCGCCACCGTAGTGCAGGGTCATGTTCCCTACGATGTGCGTGAGGTTCGCGTTCCAGCTGTAGGAGGTTGTCTTCGCGTAGTCGCTGTTCTTGCCACCGATGTCCCCGAAGAGACCCGTCATGTAGGGGAAAGAGAAGCTCTGCATCTGCGATACATAGCTCTGCGAGAAGCCGAGTTGGGCCGGGTTGAAGCCCGAGCCCGTATGGGCGTGCGGCTCCGTAAAACGCGTGACGTTGAAGCGCAGGTTCAGGATCTTGTTCGGGCTGACGGTGTAGACGTGGTCGAGGCCCAAGCCCTTGTTGATCCGGCTGCGCCATTCGCCCGTCGTCTCGTTGTGGAAGTCATTATTAGTGATCTCATCCATATGGCTCCACCGGACACTGGCGAAGGTCTTGTGGGAGTTGTTCCAGTTGTGGTCGCCACGGGTGAGGATGGTCGCCATTTTATTCTGGCGGGTCGCGTTGGATGTGAAGTTGTTCGCGGTATTGCTGTTGGGCTGGTTCGGCGAGTTCGGGAGCGGGATGAAGCCGAGAACGTTCTTGGCGATCGGGCTGATCCGGTTCCCCGGGACTACATTGCCAGGAAAAATCTGGCGATAGCCGAACCGGGGGTTCTGAATCTCCTTCCCGTCCTGGATGATCGTGCGCCGGCCATCTACGGTCAAAGGATCGTAGATCGTGATCGGAACGACGGTGCGGACGCCGCCCACGGTCTGGGTGGTCCAGGAGTTGTTGAAGTCGCCCGCGCGCTCGTCTTCGGTGGGGACACTGCGCGTGCCCGCCCGGGGATCCTGGTTTCGAATGCCTTCGTAGGAAAGGAAAAAGAAGGTCTTGTCCTTGCCGTTATAAAGCTTCGGAAGCCAAACCGGCCCGCCGAACGTGCCGCCCCACAGATTGTACCGGGTCATCGACTTCGGAAGCCCGGAGCGGTTCGCCTGGAAGGTGTTGGCCGAGTAGGCATCATTGCGGTTGAATTCATACACGTTGCCGTGATACGCATTGCTGCCGGACTTGACCGAAACGTTCATAGTGCCGCCCGACTGGCGGCCGTACTGCGAGTCGTACGCGTTCGACATGATGCGGAACTCCGCGACGGCGTCGGCCGGCGGAATAAACGCAACCTTGTC
>DATMXS010000464.1:0-5266 GCA_035561355.1 Bryobacteraceae bacterium
GAACGGGCAATTCCGGTGACCATGCACTATCGCATCAAGCAGGTAGACCTCAGCGCCCGTCGCGTCACCTTCGAGAACAGGGGCGGCAGTAATCCACAGACCGTAACGCGCGACTTCGACTTCCTGCACGTCGTCCCGCCCATGAGCGCTCCCGATTTCGTTAAGGAATCGCCGGTCAGTATTGACCCGGCGACCGGCCGTCAAGAGGACTGGGTGCCGACGCATCCCGCGACACTGCGGCACCGGCGCTACCCCGAAATGTTCGTGGCGGGAGACGTTGCGGGGATCCCGACGAGCAAGACCGCGGCCGCGATTCGGATGCAGGCGCCGGTCGCCGCCGCGAACCTGGTCGCCGCGATTGACGGCCGCACACTGCCCGCACGATACGACGGCTACACCGCCTGCCCGTTCGTGACCGAGTACGGCAAGGTCTTGATGGCCGAATTCGACTACAAGAAGAACCCCGCGCCGACACTGCCGCTGCTCGATCCCGGGCGCGAACACCGGGCCGGCTGGATCCTGAAGCGCTACATGCTGAAGCCGATGTACTTCGACCTGATGCTTCGCGGCCGGGCGTAGCGATCCGATGATGAACCGGTCACCCCGGCGCCGCCGCCCGCATCCTTTACACTGGGATTAGAGATGCCGCTATACGAATATCGTTGCGCAAGCTGTGGTGCGCGGTTCGAACAGCTCCGGCGCATGAGCGAGGCCGACACGGGCGCCGCTTGTCCGAAGTGCTCTTCAGAGCAGGTAAAGCGCGAGCTGTCCACGTTCTCCGCAAAGATGGAAGGCGGCCTGGGCCCCTGCGGCCAGCCGGCCTCATCGTGCGGTTCGGGCGGCGGCCGCGGCTTTACTTGAGGCTAAACATAGGGCGGCGGTCTGCCGCCCACTATGACCTCCGTACGACCACCTGCTGGCTCACCTTGAGCCGGGGGTCGCGCCCTACTGAGCACAGAAGGGCGCCGCTACTGTCTCCAGTCCCTCTTCCATTCCCGCCACCATTCGGCGCTTTCAAGCCCCAACGCATTCCAGCACTCGTCAAGCATCGATTCGTCGCCTGCGACAATGGCCTCTCGTGTGACTCCTGCCGGAACTTCCACAAGTTCGGCGAAGCGGTCGAACACCGCTCCGCGTTCCGACGCAGGCACACGGCGCAGCAGATGCCACACCGTCACAGCGTCGCGGCGGCGCGCTTCCTGTAAGACGGTGTCCAGATCGTCGCGGCCGGCGGTCTGGTCGAAGCCGGAAAGCGAGCGGCGGAACGCCTCGCTCGCATCCTCGAAGTACGGCGTGCCCGGCCCGTGGCGCTTTGTCGTCGCGCACGCGGCGCCGGCGGGAATGAAGGACTCCCTGTCCTCATGCTGGAAGGCCACCCATCCCGTCTGAACGCGGACGAGACCGTCGCCGCGTTGGTCCACCGTGAGGGTGTATTCGCAACCCAGGTCGATGGCTTTTGCTGAGGGCGTATTCACAACGAAGCGTCGCGGCGGCGCCCAGATCAGCGCATGGATCGTACCGCGCGGCAGGCTGAGACTCTGGCGGCCTTGCCGCGATGCAAGCACCTGCAGTTCAGAGTCGGGTTTCAACTCGATTCTCCCGAAGCCCTCCGCTTCGAGCGTGACGTTAGTTGCGCGCCCCGTCCTGATCGACTGACCGGTCCGCAATGCTGAACCCTGATTGAGGGAGGCATCTGCCGGCGCCTCGATCGCAGTCACGATCCACGGCGTTGATTCCGGTGTTCCGGCCCACGGCCACTGCAACGCAATCGCAGCGCCGATCACCGCAGCGGCAGCCGCAACCGGCAGCCAACGGCGGCGTGTTGCGCTCACTACTGGCGCTGCTACCGCGCCATTGCGATGCCGCAGCATTCCGAGAACCCGCTCGAGCCGCTCGACTTCGGGATCCGGCGAACCCGAACGGTCCCACAGATAATCGTTCATGGTGTGGTCCCTCCCAGCCGCTCCCGCAGCATCTTGATGCCGCGGTGCAGGTTCACGCGGACGGATTGGTGGGTCATGCCGGTCCGCTCGGCAATCTCCGGCCCAGTCATTCCTTCGACCAGGCGCAAGATCAGCGTCTCGCGGTAAGCCTCCGGCAGCTTACAGATGATTTCCAGAATCTCGAGCGCCTCGTGCTGGTCGGCTTGTCCCGCTCGGCCTGCTGCGGAGTTCTCGTGCAACTCAACGGTGTCCCGCGCACCGCGGTGATACTCGATTGCACGGTTGCGCGCGATGGACGCCAGCCAGCCGCGGAAAGCACCCGGTTCGCGCAGCAGTGCCAGCTTGCGGAGCGCGGAGACGAACACTTCCTGGACGAGATCCTCCGCTTCGCAAAACGGCACACGAGAGAGAAGGATGCCGTGCACCATTCGCGCGTACCTCGTGTAAAGCGTCCCGAACGCCTCACCGTCGCCCGAGTTGGCGCGGCGGATCAGGACTTCGTCGCCGATTTCCTGCTCCGCCGCTCGCATCGTTGCGACCATGATACGGCGTCCCGGCCGGGCCGCCGCGGGCATGTTCATTTGCGCGCCACGGCCGCCGTGCCGCTTTGGAGCAGTGCGGCTATCATCTCGGGTTTTGGTTCACCCCTGATCTGTTTCGCGGCATAGCGATCTACGCCCTCCGGCCCGGCCGGAACGAGCAGCGTCGCGACAGCGCCGTTATACTTGCCGGTCAACTGGATGACCCACCTGCCGTCGGCAGGCCATTGCCGGGTAACGGCGATCATAGTCGCATCCGGCAACGAAGCCAGTTTCAACGGCACAGTGCGGCGCTCACCGTTCACAATGCCGATGGCCGTTCCAGTGAATTCAGCCTGTTCCGGGTTGTGGCAGCCCATCGCCTTCGCGGTCAGGACTGCCTTCATCGCCCGCGCCTCGGCGCTCGCTTCGGGGTTTCCAGCCGTGAGCCAGAAGCCCCCTGCGTTCAGTTGTGCCACCAGCGCGAGCATCCCAATCGCGCCCGCAAACGTCTTGAGTGACATACGCATCCCGGTTCCCTCCTTATTCGATCCGCTGTTTGCGGATTTGACCGGAGAGACGGGCAAGGCAGACGAAGTGTTAGCGAGCCGGCTTGCGAAACCACACGTAACAGTGATTGCCGATCCGGCCGGCCGCAGGCGTATTCAGCAGGGGCGCGTCCAGGTACCGCAGCGGCCACAGCAGCCAACCCAGGGTGAAATGCGCGGCCGCGCGCCACCACCGCCACGGCAGCAGCAACTTGCCGCCCTCAAGCGCGAAGACAAGCAGCGTAGCCGCCGGGCCGGTTCTCCAGCCTTCAGCGACTACGTCCATGCCGCCGCGCAGGAGTTTGAGGCCGTCCGGGGTGAACCGGCGGTAATCGCGGGGGTATTCGTGGAACGGGTGGCAGAACGGCGTGACGACGTGCGCATACCCGCCCGGTGCGAGAATGCGCTCGATCTCCCGCATCACGGTTTCAGGGCAGACAACGTGTTCGAGCACCGCATCGCATTCCACGCGGGTGAACACCCCTGCCGGGAACGGCAGGCTCTCTGCATCGCAGGCGACGTCCACGCCGGGAACTGCGAACAGATCGATATTCACGTATCCATCCGGCCGCGCCGCGGCGCCCCCGATGTAAAGATTCCACCGCCCGAGCGGAAAATCTTTCGGCTCGCCCGGGTTCATGATGAAAGGTCGCGGCGGTTCGAGCCAGCGGCGCAGGCGGTTGCGCCAGGCTTGGGATGTGCGGCGTACGTGTAGCGCGTCGATGGTGGCGCGGTCGCCGGTGAGAGGCATTCGGAGTATTCAGGATAACGCGCTCACGCCGCGCGCTCGCCCGTGATCTCCTGCGACGGCACTCCGCCTTCGGTCTGCTGTGCGAGGATCAACTTCCTGGCCTGAGGCCGCAGGAACCGCAGCCGCCACCCGAACACTCCAGCGGCGCATAGGCACATCAAACCGCCCACGATAATCGCGAGCGGAGCCCCGAACGCGGATGCCGCGACTCCCGCGCCCAGCGCGCCGAGGGGCGCCATTCCCATGAACATCATCGAGTAAACTGCCATGACCCGCCCGCGCAGTTCGTCCGGCGCCATGCTCTGGATGAGCGTGTTCGAGGTGGCCATCTGGAGGATGGACCAGAACCCCACCCCGACGAGAATCACCGAGGAGGCGAGGAAATGCCGTGAGAAGCCGAAGAGTACGAGGAAGATGCCGAATCCCGTGGCGCCGTATGCCACCCAGCGGCCGAGCCCTGCAATCCCCTTCTTCGATGCGAGCATGAGAGCGCCTGCAAGCGCCCCGATGCCCGAACATCCCATCAGAACGCCCATGCCCTGCGCGCCGCTGTGCAAGACGCGATCCGCGAAGATCGGCATCAGCACCGCATACGGCATGCCGGTGAGACTGACGATCCCGAGCAGCAGCATGATTGCGCGGACGGGCGGATTCCGCAGAACGAACCGAAAACCCTCGACGGCGTGGCCCTTCCCGCCCGAAGCGCTACGCGCGCGGAACTCCACGCGCATCATCAGCAGGCCGGCGATCACCGCGATATAGCTCGCCGAGTTTGCGAAGAAGCACCAGCCCTCGCCGATTGCGCCACCAGGACGCCGGCCACCGCGGGGCCTATCATTCGTGCGCCGTTGAACAGCGATGAGTTGAGGGCAATCGCGTTCATCAGGTGCTCGCGGCCCACCATGTCCACTACAAACGCCTGCCGCGCCGGAATATCGAACGCGTTCACAACGCCGAGCAGCGTAGCAATTGTGATTACGTGCCAGACCTGAACCACCCGTGCGAGCGTGAGCCCGGCGAGCACTCCCGCAAGCGTCATCGAAGCCGCCTGCGTCCCGATCAGGATGCTGCGCCGGTTCCATCTGTCCGCAGCCGCGCCGCCGAGGGTTGCGAGGAGGAATACCGGGATTTGGTTCGCGAAACCCACCGCGCCGAGTAGCACGGACGATCCCGTAAGACGGTACACCAGCCAGGATGCCGCGACGCTGTCCATCCACGTGCCGATCAGGGAAATGAGCTGTCCGCCGAAAAACAACCGGTAGTTGCGGTGGCTCAGCGCGCGCAGCGCGGACGGTATCTTCACGGCCCCTCTGGTTCCATTAAACCAGTGCGGGACTAGATGCGGTGAAAACCTTTGAGAATTTCGCGGAGTGTGTAACGCAGCGCGATCGGCCGGCCGTGCGGGCAGCTCATGGGGCATTCCGTAAGCGCCAGCGCACCGAGCAGGGATTCCATCTTGGCCTGGTCCAGCCGCATGTTGATCTTGATCGCGGCGCGGCAGGCGAT
>DATMXS010000465.1:0-10905 GCA_035561355.1 Bryobacteraceae bacterium
AACGACGTCCGCACTATCGTCAAAGACAAACGCTGCAGGCGACGTTTTCGAGGCCTCGCTGGCTGAACCCGTTCTTTCCGGAGGGCGCGAGGTGCTCCCGAGGGGTGCGGCGGTGCAAGGCCGCGTTACGAACGTCGATGCCGGCGGCCGGGTTAAGGGACTCGCAACGCTCTCCCTGGCGCTCACGGCCGTGAATGCGCGGGGCAACTCGGTGCCGATTGCGACCAGCGCAGTATCGAAGCAGGCGGAGACCACGAAGAAGAAGGACGCCACTAAGGTCGGCATAGGAGCCGGCATCGGAGCGGCGATTGGCGCGATTGCAGGCGGCGGAAAGGGAGCCGCGATCGGCGCAGCGACCGGTGGCGGCGCGGGAACGGCCGCGGTGCTCGCGACGCGCGGCGATGCCGCCGTGATCCCGGCGGAGTCGGTGCTGACGTTTGAACTGACGAAACCGGCCACGTTGCCCGCGAGGGACTAGCCGAAAAGGGAGCTTGCGGGCGGCGCCAAGACCGCCCGAGGGGACATGCTCTGGGTGTCCCCTCGGGCAACCCCGCCGTTCCGGAGCGGTCCTCCTAAGGCCTCTTGGTCTCGCTCATCTGGGACATCATCGGACACTGCATCTGAACGCCCCCCTGCGCCATGTGTTCGGACATGTGCTGCATTGCGCTGTGCTGCATCTCCATCATGCGCTCGCGCCCCTGGCGGCGCTGTTCAACCATTTCCGTGATGACCGCCGCCATCGCCTCGACCTTCGACTCGCCACGAGCACTTCTCATCGCCTGGAGTTTCTCGTCGAGTGTGGCGTCCATCTTCTTCATCTCGGCCATCATCTGGTCATGTTTGGCCATCATGGCCTTGCACCGATCCGCCATCGCGCCCTGCATCATCCCCTGCCGCTGACCGCCGGCACCGCCCTGCTGCGCGCCCGCGCCGGTCTGGGGCGTTTGCGGATGCGCGTGCTGCGCCAGGGACAGCGTGCTCGCGAAGAGCATGGTAAGTAGAAAAGTCGCTGGTTTCACATCCCCCTCCTCTGCCATTGGCTGATTCCCAGTCAGCCTCGCTGCCCCTAGCGTAGCTCCGTTGGAGAAGGCGGGATTGCGAGGCCTCCGATAGCGCATATGTTCCACCTGCGGGCGCACCGCAAGACGGTATAATTGGCTCCTTGCCTGGGGGGGGCGCCGCAGTGGGCGATCCAAAGCCGTACGCCGACCAGATTGGTCCTCCATTTGAGGATATAAAGGCGCAAAACAAGGCATTTGATCCACCGCGGGACGGCCGTGCACGACGCCCTCAGACGATCCTTTGCGTGGATGATACACACGCAAATCGCTACATCCGTGGTCGACTGCTTCGTTCAGAGGGATTTGAGGTCATTGAAGCGGCCACCGGTTCGGCTGCCCTGAAACTGGCCGCCGAGAAGCATCCGTCCCTGATCTTGCTGGACATCCAATTGCCGGACATCAACGGCTTTGCCGTGTGCAGGCGGCTGAAATCCAATCCGAAAACCGCTCAGATTCCGGTGCTGCACATCTCCAGCCTGGGCAAACACGACCACGAGTACCCTGAAGCTCTGGAGAGCGGGGCTGAGGCATACCTGCAGGAGCCTGTTGAGCCGTCAATCTTGATCGCGGTGATAACGGCGTTGATCCGCGCCGCGGCCGCCGAAGGCCGAGCGAGGAAAACCGAAAGGGATGCTGTTGACATCCTGGAGAGCATCGGCGAAGCGATGTATCTGTTGGACCAGGATTACCGATACACCTACGTGAACGCGGAGGCGGAACGATTGACGGGCATGCCTCGGGAGTCGCTTATCGGCAGAGCCCATGACGAAGTGTTTCCCGAATCAATCGGAACCACGATAGACCGCGAATACAAGCGCGTCATGGCAGAGCGCACTCCGTCGTCATTCGAGAACTACTACGAGCCTTGGCAAAAGTGGTTCGAAGTCAAAGCGAGCCCCGTCAGCGGAGGTGGTATCGCAGTGCACTTCCGTGACATCACCGGGCGCAAACAGGCGGAAGCAGAAAGGCAGCGGCTCGCTCGGGATCTGGCCGAGCGAAGCGGCGAACTACAGGCGATTTTGGATGCCGCGCCCGTCGCCATCTGGATTGCGCATGACACGCAGTGCCTTCGTATTACCGGCAACGTGTACGCCGATCAGGCGATCATGCGCGTGCCGCGGCACGGCAATATCTCGCGAAGTGCAAGGCCGGACGACGCGGCGCTATCTTACAGGGCGTTCCGTGATGGCGTCGAACTGCGGCCCGACGAGTTGCCGGCGCAAGTCGCCATAAGCACGGGTAAGCCAGTGACCCCCGAAGAGTTGGACCTCCTCTTCCCCGACGGCCGAACGCTTTGTTTGTTTGCGGGCGCGGTGCCCCTTTTTGATGCCGAAGGCCGCGTCCGCGGCAGCATCGTCGCAGGCGCCGACGTTACGCAACTCTGCCGCGCCCAGGAGGCTCTAGAAAAACAACGGGCCTCACTCGAGGCTACGGCCTTGTTCCCACAACAGAACCCGTCTCCTGTCCTACGCATCCACGAGGACGGCACTCTGCTATACGCGAATCCCAGCTCAAAGGCACCGATTGCAGAGTGGGGATGCGAAGTTGGGCAGACCGTTCCGGACTTCCTCCGGCACGCCGTGGAGCATGCTCTGGCGCAGGGCGCGCCCGCAGATCTCGAGATCCGAATTGTCGGGCGCGACTATTTGTTCATCGTCGCTCCAATCCAAGATTCACGGTATGCGAATCTCTATGGCCGCGACATCACCGAGCGCAAGCGTGCCGAGCAGGCGCTGCTCGATAGCGAGGAACGCTTCCGGACGCTGGTGCGCGCCAGTTCGGATGTGTTGTACTGTATGGCCCCGGATTGGACCGAAATGCGCCAACTGGGCGGCGGTAAATGCATTCCGGATCAGGAGCGCCCAAGCAAAAACTGGCTGCAGGAGTACATTCACCCCGGTGATCAGCCGGAGGTCCTGAAGGCGATCCACAAGGCCGTACAAACGAAGAGCGTGTTCGAGCTCGAACATCGGGTCCGGCGCGTTGACGGCAGCCTGGGCTGGACGTTCTCGCGCGCGATCCCGGTTATGGATGCGAACGGCGAAGTTGTTGAATGGTTCGGCGCCGCAACTGACATCTCCCAGCGAAAACTGGCCGAAGAGGCGCTGCGGGAGAGCGAGGAGCGCTTCCGTATCCTCGCAGACGGTTGCCCGGCGATCATCTGGGTGTCGGACGCTGAGGGTGGAAATCGTTTCGTCAACCGCGCATACCGCGAATTCTTCGGCGTCACTTATACGGAGGTTGAAGGACGCAAGTGGCGACCCTTTATTCACCCGGATGACGAGTTGGAGTACGTTGGGGCCGTTCTCCACGGAGTCCGGGAGCGTGTGCCTATCAGGGCCGAAGCACGCGTCCGGCGCGCCGATGGCGAGTGGCGGTGGATCGCATCGTACGCCGAGCCGCGGTTTTCGCCGAGTGGAGAGTTCATAGGGCATGCCGGCATCAGTCCGGATATCACGGACCGAAAGCGGGCAGAGCAGGCGCTTGCCGGGGCGGTGCAGCGCCTCAACGCGCACATGGACAACTCGCCTCTCGCGGTGGTCGAATTCGATCCCCAGTTTCGGGTGACCCGCTGGTCGAAGGAGGCAGAGAAAATATTCGGCTGGAGCGGGGAGGAGATCCTGGGACGGGCCATCAATGAGATGCGGTGGGTTCATGAAGACGATGTTGAGGCGGTCGTTCTAGTAGCCCAGGACATGCTGAGCGGCCAGCGGCCGCGGAACGTGAGTGTAAACCGCAACTACCGCAAGGACGGTTCGGTCCTGGAACTAGAGTGGTACAACTCGGCTATCTACGACGGGCAGGGACAACTGGCTTCCATTCTGTCTCAGGTGCTCGATGTGACTGACCGGAGCCGCACTGAGGAACGCCTGCGGCAAGCCCAGAAGATGGAGAGCATCGCTCTCCTCGCTGGTGGAGTGGCGCACGATTTCAATAACCTCCTTGTCGGTGTCATCGGCAACGCCAGCCTTGCAATTGAGATGCTGCCTCCGGAAAGCCCAGCGGCGGATCTGCTTGAGCGGATCATCAAGTCGGGAGAGCAGGCTGCGCACCTGACGAAGCAGATGCTTGCATACTCCGGCAAGGGCCGCTTCGTGATGGAGCCGGTGGACCTGTCCGATCTAATCCGGGAGGTCACGGACCTAGTGCGATCCACTGCACCGAAGAAGATCGCCATGCAGTTGGACTTGGAGCCGGCAATCCCTTCTATCAAGGCTGATCGCGGCCAAATCCACCAAGTGCTCATGAACCTGGTCATCAACGCCACTGAGGCGATCGGGAATGAGACGGGTTTGATTGCTGTGCAGACGGGCGTCCAAAGCATCGACGAGCAGGTTATCCGGGAACTGGAGGGATGGGATATTACGCCGGGCGACTACGTCTTCCTCGAGGTTCGGGACACTGGCTGCGGAATGGACGAAGCCACAAGAGCCAGGATCTTCGATCCCTTCTTCACGACCAAGTTCCAGGGGCGCGGGTTGGGGTTGGCGGCGGTAGCGGGGATTGTGCGCGGGCATAAGGGGGCTATCCGGGTCAGAACCGCGCCGGGTCGCGGCACATCCTTCCACCTGCTGTTTCCTGCGATGGATTCCGAACCCGCCGTTCGCGCTGCAACGGGTAGCAGGGCGGAGGAACAGGATCTGAAGACTAACGGGGCAATCCTGGTCGTGGATGATGAGGAGGCCGTTCGGCACATCACCCAGGTCTCGTTGGAACGGCGAGGCTGCGAAGTACTGGCCGCGAGTTCCGGATTCGAAGCGATGGCCCTGTTGGCGCAAAACGCAGATACGATTGCGCTCGTCATTCTGGATCTCAGCATGCCGGGCATGAGCGGGCGGGAAGTTTTGCCGAAACTACTGGCGATCAATCCCCGCCTTGATGTGATCGTCTCAAGTGGTTATGCTGAGGCCGACGCGCTCAGGCTGTTCGATGGCATGCCGGTTGCCGGATTTATTCAGAAGCCGTACACGGTCCAGCGACTTGTAGCAACGGTCAAAATGGTTCTCGATCGCAAGAACAACTGACCTGTGTTAGTGGCCGATCGTTGCGGTGAACACTCCCCAAATCGCTGGCGTTCGCCGCTGTGTCTATGCAGTTTCCTTTGCAGCTCACGTATTCCCATAATTGTGGTAACGTAAGGCACCTGCTTAACCTGGGATGTGTAAAATGCCTGGGAGTTTCTCAGCCGCCGAAGCGGCGCGGGTCGGCCACGAAGCGAGAGACCGGCGGATCGTCAATGCGGAGATACGGCTCCTTTATACTAATTCCGCCGTAGCAGTCTGGGTCACCTTAGTCGCCGTTACCCTCTTAGGCTATCTTCAGTGGGCGGTTGTTTCGCACCAGCTCGTTCTCAGTTGGGCGTTATACATGGTCCTGGTCTCGGCGGCGAGGTTCGCCCTGGCACGCCGTTATTGGGGTGCCTCCCAGACGGGTACAGATTCTGGCGGGTGGGGTGCTGCATTTGCCGCCGGTGCCGCATTGGCAGGAGCAGGATGGGGCGCTGCCGGCATTCTGCTTTACCCACAAGGTCACCTGACGAATCAGGTCTTTCTGGTGTTCGTCCTGGGTGGAATGATGCTAGGCGCCGCCTCCCTGCTGGCGCCCCGTCCGGAAGCATTCCTGGCGTTCCTGATCCCAGCGGGCTTCGCGCCTGCATCGAGGCTTTTGCTGGAGGGTGATGAGACACACGCTGCAATGGGGTTACTGGCCGTGGTGTTCACAATTGCCACCCTGGTCACCACATGGCGTATGTATAGGATGATCGATTCGGCGCTCGCTCTCCAGTTTGAGAACCGCGGTCTTGTGGAGAGCCTCCAGGCTGCCAAAGCTGAGACTGATCTACTAAATCAGCAACTGGAATTCAGAGTTGCCGAACGCACGGCCGAATTGAATGCCTCCAACCAGCGGCTGCGGGCTGAGATTAAGCAGCGCGAACAGATGGAAGAAGAGCTGTTGCGGGCGCGCAAGCTGGAGTCGCTCGGAGTCTTGGCTGGAGGCATCGCACACGACTTCAATAACTTTTTGACGGTCGTCCAGGGAAACATCGAGATGGCCAAGCTCCAAGCGGAATCAGGCGGGCCGGTTCACGAAATGCTCGATGACGTTGCGAGGGCCTGCGAGGGCGCGGCATCCTTATCGTCCCAGCTGCTTACCTTTGCCAAAGGTGGCGCTCCTGTCCGGCGAGTAGTCTCCGTCAGCAAGCTCGTCGAGGATGCGGTCCACCTCGCACGCGCGGGCGCCCCGATCAGCATCGATGTAAGTATCGCGCAGGATCTCTGGTTTGCCGAGGTCGATCCGGGACAGATTGGCCAGGTGCTCCACAATATCCTCCTCAACGCGCGGCAGGCGATGCCGGAGGGCGGAATCATCGAAGTCCGCGCGGAGAATGTCCTCGAAAGCAACCCGGGTTCCGGCCCCGGCGTCATGATCTCCGTCCGGGACTATGGGCGTGGCATACCAGCCGAGGTCCTCCCGCGGATCTTCGATCCATATTTCACTACAAAACCGGGTGCCAGCGGCCTTGGAATGGCGACGGCGTATGCCATCATCACGAAGCACGGTGGTCGCATCGGCGTGGATTCTGCAAGCGGTGGCGGGACGGTATTCACCATTGTTCTCCCCGCCTCTCAGGAGCGCCCCGCGCCTGAGGAGCGCTCCGCGCCGGAGCCTTGGATAGGCGGGATGCAGCAGGGTACTGTACGCCTTCTGGTGATGGACGACGAGGCAGCCCTGCGGAAGTTGCTGGAAACCGTTCTCACGAGACTTGGCTATGAGGTCCAAAGTGCCCGCGACGGCGCGGAGGCAATCGCTGTGTACGAGGCCGCAAAAGCCTCCGGGCGCGGGTTTGATGCTGTCCTGCTGGATTTGACCGTCCGCGGCGGCATGGGAGGCATTGAGACCGCCGCCAAGATAAGGGAGCTGGATAGCTCGGTACGACTGATCGTGTCCAGCGGCTATTCGGATGCTGCCGTCATGTCCAGATTTCGGGATTACGGCTTCGACGATGTGATTCCCAAGCCCTGGTCCCCGGCCGAGTTGAGCGAAGTCTTTCGCAGGGTGCTCGCTTCCGATCCCGATCGGAAAACGAATTAACTTTGCTCTGGCCTCACGTGCACGCCGGACGCAGCTCGGTGTATTTCTGCATTCCTTCAGCTCCCGCGGGGCTCTTTCTCCGGCGCGCGGTATACTGAAATCACCCTCAGACTAATACCTGTGACACTGCATGAGATGAGTGTTGTCTGGCTGCGCTCTGCGGTCGCGCTCTATTCGCTCGGCCTGCTGCACGCTCTTCTTGTGCTCGCGCGCAGGAAGCACGAAGGGTTGTTCCCAATCGCGCTCGGCACGTTCTACACGGGCGTCGTACTTCACACCGTCCACATCGTCGAACACACCATTGCCGTCAATCACTTCCCGGTAAATGACTTCTTCGAGTCCGTCACCTTGTGCGGTCTTATTATCGGGGTACTGTTCCTGGTGGCATACTGGCGCTACCGGTTCGAGAGTCTGGCAGTGTTCAGTTTTCCGGTTGTTTTCCTGTTGACCCTGGTGGGCGAACTCGGGAGCCCGATGGCGCAGTGGAACAGCGCCGGCTTGCGAGATGCCTGGCTGGTGGTACACGTTGTCCTGGTGCTGGTGGGTTATGCCGCCCTCGTGCTTACGGCCGTGGCGTCGATCATGTACCTCGTCCGGGAACGGCAGATCAAAACCAAGCGGCCGGGTGGTGGGGCGGCGAACCGTTTACCGCCGCTGAACACCCTCGATGAGTTGATGTCCCGGGCTCTTTCGATCGGGTTCGTTTGCATCACGCTCTCCGTGATCGCGGGCAGCACGTGGGCCTCGATCGAATACGGCACGCGCTGGATTCGCGATCCCCGAATCGCGATCTCGCTGGTAACCTGGGGACTCTATCTTCTTGTCGTGTTCATGCGCGTGAGTGCAGGTTGGCGCGGCCGCCGGGCCGCGGTGATGCTCCTGGCCCTGGTGGGATCTTCGGCCTTAACGTGGGCTGCCCACACAGGCTTGAGGACCTGGCTGGCGCGATGACGTTCCTCATTACAGGGTTGAATCACAAGACCGCGCCGGTCGAAGTGCGCGAGCGGCTGGCGTTCGACCAAAACGCGCTCGGCGCCGCGCTGGCCGATCTCCGGCGGCACGATGTAGTCGCGGAGGGGTTGATTCTCTCGACCTGCAACCGGGTGGAGATCGCCGTTCTGGCGCCCAATGGTACGGATCCGCAGGCCGAGGTAGACGGCTTCCTGAGCCGCGCACGGAACGTGACGGTCGAAAGCATCGCGCCGCACCTTTATCATTACCGTGACGAGGCAGCGATTCAGCACTTGTTCCGGGTTGCCGCGAGCCTCGATTCCATGGTGGTGGGCGAGCCCCAGATTTTGGGACAGCTCAAGCAGGCTTACGCCGCGGCGAAGGCACACGGAGCGCTGGCCGGGAATCTCGAAGCGATCCTGACGCGGGCGTTCAGCGTCGCGAAACGCGTTCGCTCGGAAACGGGGATCGGAGAGAGCGCGGTTTCTGTGAGCTATGCCGCGGTCGAACTGGCGCGTGAGATCTTTGGCACGCTGGCCGATAAGAAAGTGATGATCGTCGGGGCGGGGAAAATGTCCGAACTCGCCGCGCGGCACTTGAACCGCTCCGGGGCCAGCCAGATCTACGTTACCAACCGCACGCTCGAGCGCGCACAGGAGATGGCGGATCTCTTCGAAGGCAAGATCGTCGAATACGACCGGTTCCTGGCCACGCTGCCGGAGATGGACATCGTCATCACCTCGAGCGGCGCACCCTTCTACATCATCCGGCGGCAGGACATGCGGCGCGTGATCGAAGCCCGCAAGAACCGACCGATGTTCCTGATCGATATCGCGGTGCCACGCAACATCGAGCCGTCGGTCAACGAGATTGATAACGTCTTCCTGTACGACATCGACGACCTGCAGCGCGTGGTCGAAACGAACGTCGGTGAACGTAAGAAGCGGGCCGAGGCAGCGGAGCGGATTATCGCGGATGAGGTAGAGCGCATGGTCGCGCGGCTGCGGGCCCGCGACGTTGTGCCCACCATTGTGTGTCTTCAGGATCAGCTCGAGGCTTGGCGTCAAGCTGAACTCGGCCGCATCCGCGGCAAACTGGGGCAGCTCACGCCGCAGCAGGAAGAGGCCGTCGATGCGCTCACCCGCGGCCTGGTCAACAAGATTGCGCATGGTCCCATCTCGGAAATGCGGCGGCAGGCCGGGCAGCCGGAAGGCGTCCAGTTCATCGACGTGATCCGCCGGGTGTTCCGCCTGGACCAGTGACACACCTAGCTGATAAGAAAGTGCCGCGACGTGAGGGAGCGGTGGCGGAGGACAGCTCATGCTTCGTATCGGTTCGCGCGGGTCGCAACTCGCTCTCTGGCAGGCGAATCACATTCGCGCGTGCCTGGAAGCGTTGGGTGAAACCTGCGAAATCGAGATCATCAAGACCACGGGGGATAAGATCACTGACGTCCCGCTGGCTAAGGTCGGGACCAAGGGCCTGTTTACGAAGGAGATCGAGGAAGCGCTGCTCGGTGGCCGCGTGGATCTGGCGGTACACAGCCTGAAGGACCTGCCCACGGAGCTGCCGGCTGGTCTCGCGCTGGCCGCCATTCCGGACCGCGAGGACCCGCACGACGCACTCGTCGGTCATACGCTGGCCGGCCTGCCAAACGGCGCAAAGGTCGGCACCAGCTCGCTACGGCGCGTCGCTCAGCTTCGCAAGGCGCGGCCGGACCTGGTTGTGGAATCGGTGCGCGGCAATCTCGATACGCGGCTGCGGAAGCTGGACGAGGGCCAATACGACGCGATCATGTTGGCCGCGGCGGGGCTGAAACGCCTCGGCTGGGAGCACAGGATTGCAGAGAGGATCCCGTTCAAGGTGATGTGCCCGGCGGTTGGGCAGGGCGCGCTCGCGATCGAGACGCGGGAGGCCGGCTACGCCCGCGAATTCTGCGGCAAGCTCGAGCACCGAGCCACCCGCGTCGCGGTGGATGCGGAACGCGCGCTGCTGGCGAGCCTGGGCGGCGGGTGCCAGGTGCCGATCGGCGGCCACGCCGAACTGCGGGAGGGCCAGGTTCACCTGCTGGGGATTGTCGGAATGCCGGACGGGTCGCGCGTGATTCGGAAGGAGCGACGCGGGCCGGCGGCGAACGCTTCGCAAATCGGCACAGAACTCGGCGAGGAACTGCTGGCCTCGGGCGGCCGGGAGATCCTTGAGCTAGTCTATGGCGGCCGGGACGCTGAGATATGAGCGCCCCGCCGCTCGAGGGCCGCAGAATCGTGATCACCCGTGCGCGCGCCCAGGCTGCCGGACTCGCGGACAGACTCGCTGCGCTCGGCGCCGAAGTGATCGAATTTCCGACGATTGAGATCCAGCCGCCTGCGGATCCGCGGTCTCTCGATCGCGCGGCGGCGAGTGTGTCTGAATACGATTGGATCATCTTCACGAGCGCGAACGGCGTGCGGGCGTTCATGGAGCGCTCTCCTGATTTCTCTGCCTTTGCCGGACGTATTTGTGCGATCGGCCCGGCGACATGTCGCGCGGCCGAAGCAGCCGGACTGCGGGTGGACATCGTTCCGGAAGAATACGTCGCTGAGAGCCTGGTAGCGGCCTTCGCCAGCGAGGAGATTGCCGGCAAGCGCATCCTGCTGCCTCGTGCTGCAGTGGCGCGCGACGTCGTGCCCGGTGAACTGCGGGCGCGGGGCGCGCGGGTGGACGTAGTGGAAGCGTACCGAACGGTGGTGCCGGAGAGCGCTCCGGCGCTGGCACGCCAAATCTTCGGCGCTGACCGGAAGCCGGATTGGATCACTTTCAC
>DATMXS010000466.1:0-14184 GCA_035561355.1 Bryobacteraceae bacterium
GGAGTTGACGCATTACACACATCCCGCGGTGATCGGGGCGGCCGTGCACTTGATCGGCAGAGCGGGCGCGCGGCGCATTCGGCTTCTCGAGTGCTCCTGGTCGAGCGCCGAGCCGCTCGAGGAGACGATGATGCAGGTCGCATGGGAGCCGCGCCACATTCTTAACGCCGCGCCCAGGGTCGAAATGGAGAATACCAACTGGCTCGGTAACGCGAAGAAGTACTCGCGCTTCGCGGTACCGGGGGGCGGATATGTGTTCAGGCACTACGACCTGAACCACTCCTACGAAGAGTGCGACGTCTTCGTCTCGCTCGCGAAGCTGAAGGAGCACGCGACTGCGGGCATCACCCTGTCCATGAAGAACCATTTCGGTTCGACGCCGGCGACAATCTACGGCGATGGCGCGGGAAAAGACGAGCCCAGCGAGTGGCCGCGGGGCGGACGCAACATGATGCATCAGGGAAACCGGCAGCCGGCTGGCATCCAGGAGAACGACCCTAAATCACCGAGGCAAGGCGGATGGCGGATCCCCAGGATCGTAGCCGAGATCTGCGCGGCGCGGCCGATCGACTTGGCCATCATTGAAGGCATCGAGAGCATGAGCCGCGGCGAAGGCCCGTGGATCATGGGGTCAAAGCGACTCAGCCCGGGTGTCCTGGTAGCCGGCTTCAACACCGTCTGCACCGATGCGGTCGCCGCCGCAGTGATGGGTTTCGACCCGATGGCCGACCGCGGCCAAGCCCCCTTCGAACGCTGCGACAATCACCTCCGGCTGGCGGAAGAATTGGGCCTAGGCACCCGCGACCTCGAGCGAATAGATGTTGTGGGAGTGCCGATAGCGCAGGCGAGATTTCCGTTCAGACGCTGAAAGCTTGGTTGCGGTACCCTTTTCCCGCATGGCGACGGGATACAAGTGGCGTCCAATCACGGACCTCCCCAGCGATTGGGAGCACCTGTCCGACGGCGAATTGAACGCGCTCCTCAAGGTCTGGAAGGAGCAGCGTGTAGAGATGGAACGCTCCGGCGTACTCAGGTCGTTCAATGACCGGTTGCACCGGCGGTGGGCCATCGAGACAGGAATTATCGAAAGCGTCTACTCACTTGACCGCGGCACGACGGAACTACTCATATCGCGCGGCATCGACGCGAGCTTGATTCCACATTCACCAACAACGAAAGACCCGGTCACCATCGCTCACATCGTCCAGGATCATGTCGCTGTGCTGGAAGGCCTGTTTGCATTCGTTAGGTCAGAACGCGCATTGAACACAAGCTATATCAAAGAGGTACACGCTGCTCTGCTCCGCCATTCGCCAACGACGGTCGTCGAGGATCAGTTCGGGCACGCGATGGAGGTTGAGATAGAGCGCGGTGCATACAAAACTCTCCCGAACAACCCTCGAAGGCCAGACGGCGAAACCCACGAGTACTGTCCGCCCGAACACGTTGCGGCCGAGATGGACCGCCTCGTGGAACTCAATCGAACCCACGAAACGCTCGGAGTGCCCGTGGAAGTTCAGGCTGCATGGCTCCACCATCGGTTCACGCAAATTCATCCGTTCACAGACGGGAATGGCCGAGTTGCCCGCGCGCTCGCCAGTTTGCTTTTCCTCAAAGCTGGGTGGTTTCCCGTCGTAATTGATCGCGACAGCCGCGTAGCCTACATCGACGCCCTCGAACTTGCTGACTACAGCAATCTCAGGCCGCTCGTTGACCTCTTTGTTCGCAATCAACGACGTTCTTATATCGATCTCCTGAACGTGCGCGACGAAGTCACCGTGCCTGAGGATATCGACGCCGTCATAGCCAGCGCTCGGGAGGTGCTGACACAAAAACACGCCGTTTCGAAAGAACACATGGAGCGTGTGTATCTGCTCTCGCGCGACCTGAGAGGCGAAGCAGATCGCCGTGTCGGTCAGATAGCTTCCAAGATACACACCGAGCTGAGCGCCGTACCAGACCTCCGACCAAACATAAGCGGATCAGCAGGGTTGCCGGAGCAGGCTCTTGTGCCCGCGGCGGAAGCCCTCGGGTATGACCCGCAAGCACTTACATTTCGAGAGTCCGCCGCCATGTACATCTATAATCCTGGATCCACGACTATCGGCATAGCTTCCGTCCAGGTCGGCCGGTCGTTCCACGGGATTATGGGTGCTGTTGCAATCGTCGCGAGCGGCTCCTGGGCCGAACCGGCCGGCGACCTCTTTCAGTTCAACTATCAGGATGACACTCAAGCGTTGTTGAAGAGGTTTCGTGAGTGGCTCGACCCGGCTCTCACGACGGCCCTGCGGAAATGGCGCACCCGGATCGGCTGACGTCTGCCTCTGCGCAACACGCACCGGGCGCGCTCGGCGGCAGCGAAGCGTATGATGAAACCAATGCTCATCCGTTCACTCGCTGTTTCACTCCTGACAATATTCGCTTGTACGGCCCAGTCGCCGGCGGCTCCACAGAAGCAGACCATCCTCTTCAATGGAAAGGACCTCGCCGGCTGGTACGCTTACCTGCGCGACACGCAGTATCAGGATCCCAAGCAGGTCTTTTCCGTGGCAGACGGGCAGATCCGAATCTCAGGCGAGGACTGGGGCGGGCTCGCGACGCGGGACTCCTATCGCGACTACCACCTGATCGTGGAATGGCGCTGGGGAACCAAGACCTGGGGCAACCGTGAAAAGAGAGCGAGAGACAGCGGCATTCTCGTGCATGCTGTTGGCGAGGACGGCGCCGCCGGACGCACCTGGCTGGAGTCCATCGAGTCGCAGATCATTGAAGGTGGCTCGGGAGACATCATCCTCGTTGCGGGCAAGAACCGCCCGTCGGCGACGGCGAAGGTGCGCATTGAAGGCAGGGAGACGTATTGGGATAAGAACGGCTCGCCGGTGACGCGCGACAGCGGCCGCATCAACTGGTGGGGGCGCTCACCGCAGTGGCGGGACGAACTGGGTTTCCGCGGCGAAAAGGACGTCGAGCATCTTCCCGGAGAATGGAACCGGCAGGAGATCTATGCCGCCGGCGACAAGATCACCTGCGTGCTCAACGGAACCGTAGTCAATCACATTTATGGTGTGTCGCACACGGCGGGAAAGATTCAGATCCAGTCTGAAGGCGCCGAGATCTTCATCAGGAAGGTCGAGCTTCGTCCCATCGAAAAAGTTCCCTCAGAATAGCGAAGAACTCGAACGTGGCGGCCGGGCCTCCCCGGCCACCGCACCGCCTTCAGCGCCAACCCTCTGTGCCCGTCACGCCCCCGGCGCAGCCCTCTCCAGCACCCGCTTAACCGCTGCATTCGGCTTCACCAGTTCCTCCGCCGACCGGATCGTCACCGTCGGAAGCGCCCGGTGCTCCTCGTGCAACCGCATCCGCAGTTCCTCCGCCGGCGTGCGTCCGCCGAGGCCGGAGTACCCGAAGGTCCGGCACAGGCCTCCGAATAGGAACTCGTTCAACGCACACCCGCCGGATCGCTCCACGCCCTCCGTGTTTTCCTGCCAGCTCTTGAACAGGTGCGCCTGCGCGAATGACTGTCCCTGAGCCGTGATCTCGTTCAGTCCCTCGCCCCCAACCACCAGCCCGTTCTCGAGCGAGCCCACCGCTTCGATCAGGCGCTTCATTCCCTCGGTAGAGGTCATGTTCTCGACGAGCGAGTTGTGTAGATTGAACGTGGTCAGCGTGACGTCGATAAACACGGTCTCGAGCGACAGGTCGCGGGCGGCCTTCTGAATGTTTTCGGCCAGGATAGATCGCCACATGCTCGAGCCCGGGTGGATCTTCACCATCACCTTCTTGTCGCGGTGCCCCAGCCGGCTGGTGTTCGACTCGGGCACGCCGATCACGCGCCGCTGATACCAGCTCCAGCCCTGCAGCCGCCTGCGCTCCAGGTCGCGGTATTGAAAGTCGCGCACGAGGCTGTACGCCGGATGGTTCGGGTCCGTGTCGATGGAGTTGCAGTGCGGCATGATGTGGAACCCCATCTGGCGACCCTTCTCCAGAAATACGCGCGCCTTCGGGCTCGCAACAAACGTCGGGTAATTCTCGTCATATGGGTCCGTGCGCCAGTCGGGGTAATGGATCAGGACGCGCCGCGGGTTCGCCCTCTTCGCAAGTGCGTCGAGGATGGCCGGCTCACCCGGGCACCAGCTCAGCGCCAGGTTGACGTCGCGCGTCCAGGGCGCGCGCCGCCGCTCCTCGGCATCGAGCCCGTACGTCTTCCAAAGCCAGTCACGATACTCGCCCGCCGGCGCAGTCCAGTCGCCGTGGAACGTGTTTACGCGCCAGCAAAGTCCCCCGGCGCTGATGTTGTCGTCGAGCGGGCCGTAAGCCTCGGTGTCGAACCCGAGCACGCCCGCATCCGTCTTCGAACCGACCTTCAGGGCCTTGTAGCGGTAGCGGTCGTCGCGGCAGTGGACCCAGAATCCGCCGTTGCGTCCCAGGAGCACTGCGAACCCCGCTTCCCACCCCGAGGGCCACTGCCACCGCGTGTCGCGGATCAAAGCGTCCGCGAGCGGCAGATTCACGCCCTGAAAGAACGGCGCGACGAGCCGCAAGTCGTCCCGGATGCCTTTGAGGGACCAGCGGCAGGCCTGAAGTCCGGGCCGCGAGGAGTAACCCGAAGGCTCGATGAGCAGCGCGCCGGTGGCGGGATCAGCCGAGATGGCGAGCACACCGTCGCCGTCCCATGAGTGAAAAACGAACTCGGCGCGAGTGGCCGAGATCTGCCGCGCGCCGACCTGCCCGAACTTCGATTCATCGATGCGGATCTCCTCGCTTCCGGGATAGAGCAACTGGAGCGCCGCGGTCGAGGCGACATCGACGCCGGAGATGAACTGCTGGCGATCGAGCTTGCTTTCGAGCGAAATCAGGAAGCCCTTTTCGAGCACAGCGGAAAGCGTCGGGGTTTCGACATGGACACGCTCATTCTTGACAGTGACGCTGACCGGACCGGCGCCAGCCGCACCAACCTGCTGAGCGGGCGCTCTCCCCACTGTGAGTCCAGCACCCAGCGCCGTAGAGCGGAAAAACTGACGGCGGGACCACTCAGACGAAGTCATGGTGGCGATGATACCCGAACCGTACTTCCGATGGGGGGTCCGTCCGGCAAGCACTCCATACAGGCACGCACTACGTGTCACATTTGCAGCCTGGCGGCTAGCTCTTGAGCGATTTTCCCAATGCTGCCGCTACGCAGGACTCTCAGGCGCAGTTGCATCCGGCGACTCTGCGCGCTACGCTTTCATTAACATTTGCTCAGCAACGAGGTGCAACCGATGAGCGTTCGGCGAGTCTTGTTAGGGCTCGGAGTCGTCTGCGTTTTGCTGGCTGGGCAGGTGCCCCCGCCCAAGGAACCGGCCAAGGAGCCGCACACGAAAGCTGCAATCGGCGACATGGCGCCGGATTTCACGCTACCTTCGACCACCGGCAAAGATATCCGCTTAAGCGACTTCCGCGGGAAGAAGAACGTCGTGCTCGCGTTTGTCGTCAAGGCGTTCACCGGCGGGTGAACGAAGGAGGCGCAAGGATATCAGGCTGATATCCAAAAGTTCGATGCAGGCGGGAACGAGGTACTGATGGTCAGCACCGACGATCTGGAAACGCTCAAACGGTGGGCTCAGAGTCTGAAGGCCACGTATCCCATGCTGAGCGATGCGACGGGCAGGGTGACCCAGGCGTACGGCGTCATGATGGCTGGCGAAAAGATGGCCATCCGTACGACGTTCGTCATCGACAAGTCCGGGAAGATTCGCAACATTCAACAGGGACGCGAGGCCATTGACACCAGCGGCGCGATGGCGGCGTGCGCTCGGGTATCGCGAGGGCAGCCAGGCGAGAAGAAATAGGAACCCGACGGGATCGCGCGCGGCGCGGCTGTCTCCAACCATTCACTCTGCTGCTGCTGCGCGGTTCTCCTGAGGCGGGTGTCGCCACTGCTGCAGCAGAGCTTCAGGCGTGCGCTTTGCGCGACCTTACATCCAGCTTCCTTGTTCCCGCCGGGTTTCGGGTCGGCCTATTGATCAGACTCGATACAGGCGCCGTCACACCTGCAGCTTCCAGGGGCTGCGGTACTCGCGATGCAAGTAGGGTTTTGCGCTTTCCTGGACCACCTTCCGGCCGTCCCAATCGAGACGCAGCTTGCTCCGATACGAGGCGTTCCCGAGCAGGCAGGCATACGATGAGCGGACGCAGGTTTCGATGTCGCTGTTCGGGCGCTGCCGAGTTCGAACACAATCGAGGAAGTTCGCCCAATGCAGGGGATGCGGATCCGGTCCCCGCTTCATCTCGACCGGCTGGATCCCCGACTTCTCTTCCGGCGTGAGGCGGAACAGGCTGCGATCCACGTACAGAGTCCCCAGGCTGCCATGGAAGCTGATACCCATCAGCCGCGCCTTGGTCGCCTCAGTATTATTGACGCGGTGCTCCCACGAACCCAGGAAGCCCGGGTACTCGAAGCTGACCTGCAACGTGTCCGGCGTCTCGCTGTCGTCCGTCAACCAGAACTTCCCTCCCACGGCGGAGACCGACCGCGGCATCACGTCCCCAAACGCCATCTGGACGATGTCGATCATGTGGACGCCGGAATCCGTGACGTGGCCGCCCGCATAGTCCCAGAAATGGCGGAAGTATGAATAGGCGTCCGGGTAAACACCGAAGCGGTTCGGGTTGAACTGCCGTGCGGGCGCGGGTCCGAGCCACAGATCCCAATCGAGCCCGGCGGGAGGCGTTCCATCGGGCGGATTGCCGATGCCCGATTGCGGCATGTTGTTATAGATCCAGGTGCGGCAGAATGCGATTTTTCCGATGCCCCCGCTGCGGACAATCTCGCAAGCCTTCTGGAAGTGCGCTCCCGATCGCTGCCATGTGCCAGCCTGCACCACCCGGTTGTACTTCCGCGCGGCCTCGATCATCATGCGGCCCTCGTTGATGCCGAGGCAGGCGGGCTTCTCGACGTAGACATCCTTGCCGGCCTTGCACGCCTCAATCGCCATGTAGGGGTGCCAGTGGTCAGGCGTGGAGATGCAGACGGCGTCAATGGAGCGGTCCGCGAGTATCTGCCGGAAGTCACGCACCTCGCGGGGTTGCTGCCCGAGTTTACGCGCGGCCGCCGCGGCGCGCTCGAGGTTCGGTTGATAGACGTCGCAGACGGCCGCGACGCGCGCACCCTTGCCTACCGCCGCCTGTAAGTTCTCGGTGCCCATCACGCCGGTGCCGATGAACGCGACGGCGATACTGTCGTTCGCGCCCCAGACTCTCGGCGTGAAGAACGTCGATGCTGCCACCGACGCTCCGGCCGTTTTCAAGAACGCGCGCCGGTCTTCCGGCACTGGTGTCGAATGCTGCATTGGTGCTCCTTGCTGGTAAGTCAGCGCTATCGGCGCATTTTGGCGTAGAGTCCGCTGTCGCGCTATATAGTTTGTGAGATAACTCTGACCAGGTATTTTACCGCCGTCACAGGTTCCCCGCAGTTCTTCCATCATTCTCACAACATGTTTGGCCCTACTAAGGGCTTTGTGAACTGGATAGACTGGTTACTTCCATGCTGGCCTTCTCACGTATCCTGATCAGTCTTTCCCTCACCGCCTGCCTGACCGGAGCCGCTTCTGCTCAGATCTACTCGCCCAAGGTCCTGCGCCGCGGGCAGCCGGATGCCTCTGACCTGCAGTCGCTCGCAAAATCGATCTATGCGCAGTCCGGCGCGCGGACGCCGCGTGAGCGCGCGGAGGCAATCTGGCGCTTCTTTCTGACGGACGGGCGGTTCGTGCCTCCTGGCTTCTGGTACCACATCGCGGGATGGGCGTATGAAGAGCCTCGAGGAGAAGTTCTGGACCCCGTCCGGCTGCTGAACAGCTACGGTTTCGGCCTGTGTTATCAGGTTGCGCCCCTGCTGGCAGCAGTTTGGAAAGCGGGAGGCTTTGAGGACGCTCGCGTCTGGTTTTTAACAGGGCACACCGTCGCGGAGGTTTTCTATGACGGCGCGTACCATCACTTCGACTCCGATGTCATGGGCTACAACATCACGGGGAAGGGACCGGTCGAGCGGGCGTCTGTCGCTTCTGTCGCACAGATCGAATCAGACGGTGACATCATCCTTGGGAAACTTAGAGGTCCCCGGGATCCCATCGCTTCACTGATTCCCTACCCCTGGTACCCCGCCGATGTTCGCGCCGGCGCGATGGCCGATGTCGCCTCGTTGTTCACCACGCGCAACGACAATCACCTGTTCCCGTTCGACCGCGCGCCGGGCGGTCACAGCATGGATTTGGTCCTGCGTCCTGGAGAAAAGCTGATCCGGTATTTCGAGCCCGAACGGCCCGATGTGTTTTACCTGCCCTATAAATGGACCGGCCGCTCCTGGGAGGAGTTCCCCCGGGAAATCGCGGAATATGACATCCGCACAGCCGCCGGCCCGCGCAGCCAGAAGGATGACCGCCGGTGGGGCACCGGGCGTCTGGAATACCGTCCCGCTGTGACCGCCGCTCGCCGGCAGGTCTTTGATGTCGCGAGCCCGTATGTCATTATCGACGCGCGGTTTGAGTTCCAGTTGGACCTCCCTGCCGGCCAATCTGCGCGAGCGGCAGTGTCGATTGATGGCGGCCACACATGGGCGGCCGCCGGCGCAGTTACTGGACCGCACCAGGGCCGTTGGACCACCGCACCACAAGCGCTCACGAGGTCTGCGCACGGCAGCCGGACCGCGGTTGCTGGCCGCTACGCTTACGAATGTTCCCTCACATTGTCCGAGGGCGCACGGCTCGGCCCAGTGCTTCTCACGACCCGGGTCCAACTCAACCCCAGGACGCTACCCGACCTGAAGCCAGGGCCAAACGAGCTGACTTATTCCAATAAAGACTACCGGCGCCGCTTGCTACCCGTCGATGTGCAGCACGCGGACCAATGGGCTACCCACTCTGCCCATGCCCGGTTCATCGGCGACGGCGCGCAAGGCTACTGGATACCGGAAGATGGTTCCACAGCCGAGTTCACGTTCCGAATGAACGAACCCGACGGCTCGCCCCTCTCCGGATTTACCGCCGGCGGGCATTTTCTCGACCTGACGAGAGGCGTTGCACCAGATAAGTTCAATGCCGAAATCCGTTCGGCGGCCGTGGTTCCGGCAGCCTCATCACCTTCAGCGTCCATTGCATGGAGTTCGAGTCCGGACGGGCCGTTCACGACAATTTGGGAGTTCGATCCCAAGCTGGTCTGGCGCGACGGCAAGCCCGTTGATCGAGTCCTGCCCTGGCCAGAGATCGACCGGCATGTCGCGCTGCGCGGAGCGCGGGAGGCCTTCGTACGGTATCGTTTCTCCGGGATGGCGGTGGACGACCTTCGCCTCGCCGTTGAGTCTGCGCCGGCGGGCAAGAGCTCCGGATTGGCAATCACCCACGTGTGGAAGGAGAACGGAGTCGAGAAACGCCACGTCGAGCGAATCCTGCCCGGAGCGCTGGGACACACTTACTCCGTTCAAACGCGACCGGACACGAAGATTGAGAATGTCGCCGTAATATTCGAGTCCGGAAAGTAACTCGGAGTGTGCGAAGTGCCACTCACGCTTCGCACGCCTGTAAGCTACTGGACGTTTTCCTGAGGGTCCGGCTGGACCCTGCTGACCACTTCGACTAAGCCTGCAATGTCGCCGAGGCTGTCGTGCACCGGCGCCAACACGGAAACGATGCCCGGGCGGCGCGAGACCGTCACGCGCTGGCCGGTCTTCAGGACGCCTGCCATCTCCGGCGGCGTCTCCTGCGTTAACGCTCCCCAGGGCCAGAACTGGCTCGTTTCGTTCAGGGTCCGGATCAGCACCTGAATGTTTCCCGGCTTTTTGGGAACCGGCATCCAGAGGTTCACATCGCACGTCGCGGAACAGAGCCGCGTCAGCCGCGTCAGCGTCTTCTTCATCGTGAGGAAGGCAGCGTGATCCACTTCGTACTTGTCCGACGCGGCCCACCGGTCCCGCGGATCCTCCACCAGCATGGAGGATACGGACCGCGGCGTCTGGATGCGTTTAGCCAAGTCGCCATCCACCATTACCGTCGCGGCGCGCGCCACGTCCTCGAGCTGGAATCCGCCCTCCTGGGCTGCGGCGCCCAGACAGCATAAAGACATCACAACGAGAATCCGCATTACTTTGCCCCCCGCGCCATCGCCAGTACGTATTCCCGCACGCGCTGCCACGCGTTCGGCTCTAGCTTCTTGCCGAATCGCTCGTCTTCCGGGGTCGCCTCGCCAATACTGGTGTTGGTCCATTCCAGGACGTCAGTCGAAGCCAGGGCGGGCCGTGGCGCTCGCCAGTCCTGGGGCGTCGTGCCGTTGAAGCGCCGCGCCGCTTCGGTCCGCAGCGTCTCGAGCCCCGCCGCGCTACGGAAGGAGTCGAGCAGCGCCAGATCCTGAAGCGCGTTTCGCTGCAGCTTCAGCCGTATGGATGCGACGGGCTCGTCGATGCCGAACCGGTCGCCTGGATAAACGATGCTCTCGTCTCCGCCTTCGGACTTGAACCAGGGATCCGGCCCCGGCATCGTAGTCTGCCAGCGGACGAAGCCGTCCACGCCCAGGATCCACGGCCGCAGAAGATCAGTCGTGATCGAAGAAGCCGGTTTGTCCATTGCGGGAGTGCCTCCGTAGGTCCACACGATGTCGCCGCGCTTCTTCAACACGGGCGCTGCCTCGGCGTACCACCCGAACATGCCGCCTCCGCATACCCAGAAGTTGATGACTCCCGCGAGTTCCTTGAACTGCCGCTCCATCTGCCAGCTCACGTCGGCCCTGTACACAAACTGGACCGGCGAGTCCGCCGGCACGGCCGCCTTCAGCAATCGGCCGTACTCGCGCAGGTACGGAAAATCGGCGGGGAAGCGCGTTTCGTCTCCGTCCCACTCGAATGCCTTGTAGCGCTTCTTATGGTTGAAGAACATTTCGAACTTCGTCTTCGTCCAGCCCTTTTCCCGAAAGTGGCGCTCTATCTCGCTCATTACGTTCACGAACTCGCGCTCGTAGCCCGGCTCGCCCCACCACAGGTAGGACGCCGGCCATTCGGGGTTTACGGGCAGGTAGACAAACGGGATGGGCGCCGGTCCGCGCCGCGTTTTTGCGAACGCGGTACCGTCCAGCAAAGGACCGTAGTGCCGGTCGTAGAGCGACCAGTCCGCAACGCGCTTGGTTTTACCAGAACCTTCGAGCGCCGGAGCGAACTCCGGCCCGACCTTTCCTCCGTGGCCGTAACCAAGCTGGTGATAAATGGCGCGGTGCTCGTAGAAAATCCGGTGATGCGCGTGGATCAGTTCGAAGAACTCGTCGCTCAAGTAGAAGCGCGAGCCGAGCCGTGCGGCGAGTTTGGGGTACAGCGTGGCGAGCCAGTTTGTCCCGTACGAGTTGTGGTCTATCGTCACCGGATCCGAGGCTGGAATCACCGTAGAGAGGACACGGACCTGGATCGTTGCACGGGTTGGCTTACCACCGGCTTCCAAGGTGGCGGTCAACTTATACACGCCGGGCCGCGCATCGGCCGGCACCCAGATATCGAGCCAAAAGGCTTGCACCGTCTGCTTCGGGACTGCGTTGTCCGGCTGTGGCGTTTGAGAGCGGTACGGCAAAGCTACGGGCACCAGCGCATCCGGATAATAGCTTCCGGACGCGGGAAGAAAATGGAACCACTCGCGGAACAGTTCAGCCGTGAGTTGGCCGGATACTGTCACAGCGTAAGGGCCGCTCTCGGGCATCGAAACCAGAAGGTGGCAGGAAACATAACCTCTGCGTGCGGCTTCGAGCACAAGCAACCGCGACGGCTGTACCCGGGTCCCCTGGTCGGCCTGAACCACAGTACCGTCAGGGCTGGGGCGGGCGTATTCCGGGAGCAGTGTCAGGTCGGCAGCCGTGCAGGCGAGAACGGCGGAGAGCAACACCAGACAGGCTTTCATAGACAAGTCCTCTACTACGCGCACCAACGATACGCGAACAGGAGAAGCGCTCTCGCGGCTACCAGGACGCTGTCGATTTCAACATATTCGTCGGCCGCGTGCGTGTTACCGCCGCGCGCCCCCCAGAGCACGGCGGGAATGCCGAATGTCTGGTTGAATACGAACATGTCACAGGGTCCTTCAATGCCGGCTACGTCGGGCTCCGCGCCAAGCACCTCCCGGACACAGGCCGTGAATTCGTGCACGAAGGGACTTTCAACATCGGTGACGGCGGCGGGAAGCCATTCGACCGGAAAACTCACCGAGGGCGCGACCGGGAATAATTGAGGCTTGCTTTCGACAACACTGCTCATCCAGTCGCGGAACTGGGCATCGATTGTCCCGACGTCCTCGCCCGGCATCGTCTGCCAGTACAGTTCCACGCGGCAGGTGCTGGCAGTAGCCATCGGTTCGCCCGTGCCCCACGGCCCCGAATGGATTTTCAGAACGGAAACGGGCACATGGTTTTCAACATGTGCGTACAGAGGATGCCGGCGCGCGGACGATTTGCGCAGTTCTGCGAACGAGGAAAGCCGGGACAGAAACAAGCCTAACTGGTCGGCCACGCCAGTTTCCATCCCGGCTGAAAGAATGCCGCCGTTGGGGACCTCAAACGTGATATGCGCAGTTCTGCCGCCGCGCTGTGCGGGGCACACGCGGAGCGATGATGCCTCGGAGATCACCGCGGCATCAGCCAGATAACCTCGAAGCCGGGAGGCCAGCGTACCGTTCACGCCCCCAAACTCCTCATCGACCACGGACTCGATCGTGAGAGTCCCGCGCAAGGGCAAACCTAGCTCGTGAAACGCGCGCGCGACAAACAGATTCGTGGCGATGCCCGCCTTCATGTCATTCGAGCCGCGGCCGTACAGCCGGCCGGATTCGATCGCGCCATCGAATGGATTTCGCGTCCAGGGCAGAGTTCCGCATGGAACGGTGTCCATATGCCCGGAGAGAATCAACGACCGGCCGCCACCCGTGCCAGCCCTACGGCCGGCAATCACTGGCCTGTTCGTGTAATCGCGGTCGCGGCGATACAGCGGATGATCGCGCAGCCCCTCAACCGCATCGGGCTGGAACCGATCCACGGTGTACCCGCTTTGGGCAAGCGATTCCGCGCAGTACTCCTGGCATGCCAGCTCGGCGCCCGTGGGGGGTGTATTCTCCGAAGGCGTTCGGACCAGCGTCTGGAGCGACTCGATGAGGGCGGCGCCCCTGGAATCGCAATACTGTAACAGTTCTTTCTCGATGAGCACGTCAGCCCGCATCCGCGTTCTCCTCCAGACTGCGCAGCGCATTCGGTGCAAGCCGGAATCCGCGCGTTACAACGGCCAGGTAAATCGCGCCCACTGCAAGCCAGCCGAAGCCGGCCAGCTTGGCCTTGTTCGTCAGGTTCATCCACACGAAACTGCACGCCAGCGCGCCGAACAGCGGGAAGACCAGATTCTGAACCGTCTGCCAGCCGCTCCGTAGCCGCAGGGTGAAATAGTAATGCCTCACTACACTTACATTTACCAGGATGAAACCCGCCAGGGCTCCGAAATTCAGGAGTTCGACCGCAAGCTGGAACCGTAGCAGAAGCGCGCCCACCAGCGAGACCGCGCCCATAAGAACGATGCTGCGCACCGGCGTCGATCGCTTCTGATCAATGGTGGCGAAAACACGCTTTGAGATTACCCCATCGCGGCCCATCCCGAGCAACAGGCGTGACGCTCCGGCTTGTCCCGTGAGCGCGCTTGCCAGTCCCGCTACCAGGAGAATGAACGTCAGCGCGCCGAACATCCACTGTCCGCCGATCACGCTGGCGATGTCCAGAATCGCTGTGTCCGGCTGCGGGAAGGCACGAAAGTCAGGCCAGACCAGCGCCGCCAGGTACACTGTCACAATGCAAATGAGTCCCTGAATGATGCACACTACGACGGTCGCCCAGCCGAGATCGCGTTTCGGATCCACAGTGTCCTCGGCTAGCGTCGAAATCGCGTCGAAACCGATGTAGGAGAGGGTTGCCACACCGGCCCCCAGCAGCAGGCTGTTTACCGAGAACTCCTGCGGTCGGAACAGCCCGTGCAGCGCGAACAACCCCTGCCACCCGTGGTTCTGGATGACGTTCCATGCGGCAAGGACGATAAATGCGGCAGCGCAGGCCGTCATGAGGGTCATCAGCCACGAACTGGCCCGTGTGGTCATCTTGATGCCACGCAAGTTCACGGCGGTGATGGCCAGGGTGAATGCCGCAGCCCAG
>DATMXS010000467.1:0-13472 GCA_035561355.1 Bryobacteraceae bacterium
CGCCAACATCATGAGGCTGTGAATGATACGGCCGATCGGCTGCGCCAGGTAGATCAGATCGGCTTCGCAGGCGGCCTGCTCCAGAGAGGCGGCGTCGTCAATGGCCCCGCACGCGAGGGCATCGCGCAGCGCTGGCGGGGAGCTGATCCCCACAACGCGCACACCGATCCCCGCAGCTTTCAGCGCCAAGCCAAAGGAAGCGCCGATCAAACCCGTGCCGGCAATCGCGACAGTCTTCATGCGGGTGAAAAAAGAGGATAGCAGGAGAGCGCGGAGCGGCGGCAGATCGATAAGGATCGCCGCCGCCCGCGGGTTTGATTAGACGGTTACTGCCGTATCGAGTTCGACCTTCACAGTCGGATCGTCGGCCGCACGTTTTGCACGGAAGCCGAGCTGGTCACAGATGCGTTGCATCACCAGGTTGTCCGGCAGGATGTCAGCAGTCACCTTGGAGATGCCCTCTTCCCGCGCGAAATCGATCAAGCGGCGGACCAGTTCGGTGCCCAGGCCTTTGCCCTGGAAATCGTCCGAGATGATCACCGCGAACTCGGCCTCGCTGGAGCCGTGGGTCTTCTTAAGGCGGGCGACGCCGACAATGGCGCCATCATGGATCGCCACCAGCGCGACCTCGCGATCGTAATCGATGAAGCAAATCCGGGTGAGCCGCTCGTGAGCGACGCGCTGGCTCAGCTTCATCATGTGGAGATACCGCTGGTAGACGGTGCGTTCGGAGAGCGTCTCATGGAACTTCACCATGAGCGGTTCGTCCTCGGGACGGATCGGGCGGATGCAGATTTCGGAGCCGTCCTTCAGCTTCCAATCCGACACGAACTGCACCGGGTAGGGCCGGATGGCGAGCTTCGGCAGCTTTGCCTCCGGCATGTCGGCCGGGTAGACCACGACGCGTGCGTCGAGAGCCACCAGCCGTTCCGGCGAGGCGAGCATCGGGTTGATGTCAATCTCCTTGATCCAGGGCTGCTCGGCTACGAGCTCGCTGAAGCGGACCATCATCTGCTCGAGCGCGGCGAGGTCCACCGGCTTGCGGCCGCGGACGCCCTTGAGGGCCTTGTAGATCTTGGTCTGCTCCATCATGCGCCGCGCCAGCGTAGTGGTGAGTGGCGGAAGGCCGAGCGCGCGGTCCTTGAAGACCTCGACGAGCTGGCCGCCCATGCCGAACAGGAGCACCGGGCCGAACTGCGGATCGGCGCTGGAACCAAGGATGATTTCGTAGCCGTCCAGCTTGACCATCGGCTGCACTGTGACACCCTGGAAATGCTGGGCACCGACCTTCTCGGCGACGGACTGCTGGATGGCGCGGAAGGACGTGCGGACGCCCTCGGCATTGCGGATGTTCAGTTGAACGCCGCCGACGTCGGTCTTATGCGTGATCGTCTCGGAGTACAGCTTGAGGACGATCGGGTAGCCGATGGAATCGGCGTGGGCCACCGCTTCATCTTCGGTTGGCGCGATGCGCGTCTCGACGGTTGGGATGCCGTACATCGAGAGGAGCTGCTTCGATTCGAACTCGGTCAGAATGGTGCGGCCGGTCTTGCGAACGTCCTCGACCAGCTTCGCGGCATTAGCGCGGTCGGCGCCGCCGGCGCTGCTCCCGATGGAGGTCTCATAAAGCCCGCTCAGGTTCTTGCTGTACTGCCACATGTAGACGAACGCGCGCGCGGCGGTGTCGGGGTAGGGGAAGGTCGGGATGCCGGCCTTATTGAGGATCTCCTCGCCCGCTGCGACATCGACGCCGCCCATCCAGCTCGCGATCACCGGCTTGCCCTCGATTTTGGCGTAGGGCTTCAGGTGCTCGGCGGTCTTAGTGGGATCGGTCATGGCCTGCGGCGTCAGGATGACGAGCATGCCGTCGGCATTCGGATCCTTGGCGATGATTTCGAGCGACTTGGAGTAGCGCTCCGGAGGCGCGTCGCCGAGGATATCCATCGGGTTGCCATGGCTCCACGCGGAGGGGAGGATCTTGTTGAGTTCCTCCATCGTCTCGGCGGAGATGTGCGAAATGTCCGCGCCGCCTGTCACCAGGGCGTCGGTGGCGAGCACCGCGGGACCGCCGGCGTTCGTCACGATGGCCAGCCTGGGGCCCGCAGGGCGCGGCTGCTTTGCGAGCACTTCGGCCATATAGAACAGGTCCGAAATGTTGTTCACGCGGAGCACGCCGGAGCGGAGGAACGCGGCTTCAAGCACTTCGTCGGAGCCGGTCAGCGAACCGGTGTGGGAAGCGGCGGCTTTCGCGGCGGCCTCTGTGCGGCCCGGCTTGATGCAGATGATGGGCTTCGTGAGGGCGACTTCGCGGGCGGCAGAAAGGAAGCTGCGCGCATCGCCGATGGTCTCCATGTAGATCAGGATGGAGCGGGTGCGCGGGTCATTCCCGAGGTAATCGATGAGGTCGCCCCAGCCGACATCGGCCATGGAGCCGATGGAGATGAAGGACGAGAAGCCCACCTGCTCACGGAGACTCCAATCGAGAACGGCAGTACACAGGGCGCCGCTCTGGCTGATGAAGCCGACATTGCCGGGCAGGGCCATGCCCCGCGCGAACGTGGCGTTCAGGCCGGAGAGCGGATTCATGAGGCCGAGGCAGTTCGGACCGATGATCCGTATCCCGCCCTTCCGCGCTTCCTCGAGCACCTTCTGTTCGAGCGCAAGGCCCTCAGGGCCGAGTTCCTTGAAGCCTGCGGAGATGACGATGGCGCACTTGATGCCCGCATCGGCGCACTGCTTGATGATGCCGGGGACGGTGCCTGCGGGGGTGGTGATGACCGCGAGATCCACCTGCTCGGGGATGGCAGCCACATTCGGGTATGCGCGGATGCCAAGCACGCTGGAGCGCTTCGGGTTCACCGGGTATACGGTGCCGCCGAAGGGAGTGCTGAGGAGGTTCCAGAGCACGGTACGGCCGACGCTGCCGGGGTTTTCGGTGGCGCCGATCAGGGCCACGGACTCGGGCTCGAAGAAGGGATCGAGCGGATGGGACCGGGGACGCAGAATGTCACTGGCGGAGTCGCCGCCAAGATTCTTGAGTTTCTTCATTTCGGGGTTCCTCGATGTCGATGTCGAACTATGAATGCAATGCGGCGCTGGCCGCTTGAACTCGAGCGAGCAGGTCGGGAATTGCCGCCTGCACTACTTCCGAAAGGCCCTCTCCGAACTCGAACGACGCCGCCCCTACCGAGAGCAAGATCGCCTCAGGGCAGGTTCCGTACAGCCGTTCGGCAAACGCAAGCAGGACCTCCGGGGTCAACTGGTGGGAGAAAGAAGAATTCGACGGGGACCGCTCGGACACGACGCGCCGTGACGCCACTTCTCCCGGTCCATTATCGCAAGAGGCGTCGATGAAAATGACAAGGTCGGCTTCCGCGACGTCGGGGGCGAGTTCCGGGGTCAACTGATGTAAAGCTTTACACCGCAGAGACGCAGAGGCGCAGAGAAAAGCGGAGGAATTGTTGGGGAATGTCGATTCGACGTATTCCGGCTGCTCCGATGCTGTCCCGGACTCGGGTGACGAGTCGCTCGAAGCCGAATGTTCCGGGGTCAACTGATGCAACGGCTTACACCGCAGAGACGCAGAGACGCAGAGAAAAGCGGAGGAATTGTTGGGGAATGTCGATTCGACGTATTCCGGCTGCTCCGATGCTGTCCCGGACTCGGGTGACGATTCGCTCGAAGCCGAATTCGCTCCGGCCTCGTGCCGCTCAATTCTTCTTATTTCTTCTCTGCGTCTCTGCGCCTCTGCGGTGAAGAACTTGTCGTGCAGCTCCTGGGCTATGGCTGGGCCTACTCCGTCGTCTCCGCGGAGGGGATTGCCGTAGCCTAGGACCAGCACTTTCTTCATCGTTTGATTTCGCTCACGACCTCGCCTGCCGGGTCGAGCAGCCGCACATGGAGGGCCATCTGGCCGTCCGCGTGCGTCGAGCAGCTCAGGCACGGATCGAAGGCGCGAATCACGGCCTCCACCCGGTTGAGCATGCCCTCGTGCAGGGCCGTGCCATCGACGAAGTGCTTCGCCACCTGGAGCACCGCCTTGTTCATCGCCAGGTTGTTGTGGCCCGTGGCGATGATCAGGTTGGCCCAGGTGATCAGCCCCTGGTCGTCGATGCGGTAATGATGCATCAGCGTTCCGCGCGGCGCCTCGGAGACACCGATGCCTTCGCGGTTGTTGGGACCCGCCACCGCGCGCACGTGCTTGCTGAGGATGTCGGGGGACTTCAGGATCCGCTCGATAACCTCAATGCCGTAGACGATCTCAATGAGCCGCGCGTAGTGATAATAGAACGAGCTGAGAACCGCGCCGCGATCGAGCGACTTGAACTCCGCCCACTCCTGCGCTGCCTTCGGCGTTCCGCACTGGTCGGCGATGTTCAGCCGCGCCAGCGGGCCGACACGATAAATGCCATCGGGATAGCCGAGCTTCTTGTAGTACGGCGACTTCAGGTACGAGAATTTCTCCACTGCTTCGCCGATGTAAGCGTCGTAGTGCATCGGGTCGAAGCCGTCCTCGATGACACGTCCGCTTCCGTCTGTAACGCGCAGGCGTCCGTCATAGTGCTCCAGCCCGCCTTCGGCGTTCACAAGGCCCATGAACAGCGTCGGGAAATTACCGAAGCTGCGGACTTCCTCAGGGAAGCCGCCCATCAGGCCCTTGAACCAGTCCAGGGTGCGAAGCGCGATGGCCATGACCTCGGGGATGGCTTCGAGGACCTGGTCGCGCCGCTCCGCAGTGAGAGGTTCGTTCACACCGCCCGGGACAACCCAGGAGGGATGGATTCGCTTGCCCGCGAACCACTCGATGATCTGCTGCCCCCACTGGCGCAGCCGGACGCCGTCTCGCGCGAGCTGCGGATTGGCTGAGAGCAGGCCGAAGAGGTTGCGCTGGGCCGGATCGTAGTCCATGCCGAACTGGAAGTCCGGCGAGGAGAGGTGGAAGAAGCTGAGTGCGTGCGATTGGATGATCTGCGCCAGGTTGAGCACGCGGCGGAGGTTCGCAGCATTCTCCGGGATGCGGACGCCAAGCAGCGCGTCGCACGCCTTCGCCGAGGCGATCAGGTGCGACACCGGGCAGATGCCGCAGATGCGCGCCATGAGCGAAGGCATTTCCGTGAACGGGCGGCCTTCGCAGAATTTCTCGAAGCCGCGGAACTGGGTGACGGCGAACTGCGCGTCCTCCACGCGCCCGTTTTCACCGAGGTATAGGTTGATCTTCGCGTGCCCCTCGATGCGGGTGATGGGATCGATAGTGATAGTCTGTCTTGCCATGCGCGCCTCCTATGCTCCGAACCTCGCCATCTGGCTGAGCTGCGGCATACGGCCGGCGAGCAACTCTGTAAGAGTGTGGAAGATTACGTCAGCCGAGGGCGGGCAGCCGGGAACGAAGACGTCCACCTGGACGTACTCGTGGACCGGGCGCACGCTCGGCAACAACTTCGGCACGATCTCAAAAGGCACAGTGCCCGCGTTGACCGTAGCGTTCTCGCTGTAGGCGCGGTCGCAAATCGCTTTTACGCCGAACGGGTTGCGCATGGACGGCACGTTCGCCGTCACGGCGCAATCACCGAGCGACACCAGGAGCTTCGTGCGCTTCCGGATGCGCTCGATCTTGTGCTTGTCCTCCTCGCTGGCAACGGCGCCCTCGACGATGGTGACATCCACCATTTCGGGGAACTCCTTGTTGTCCACGAGCGGGCTGTAGACAAGCTGGACCTTCTCGGCCAGGGCGAGAATGCGCTCGTCGATATCGAGAAACGACATGTGGCAGCCGGAGCAGCCGTCCAGCCACACGGTCGCCATCGTGACCTTGCCGCTGACGGGGCCGGCGGCCTCGGCCGGAGTGGTGGTGAGGGGTACGGTGCTCATTTGTTGCGACCCCTCATCGCCGTCAGGTACGGCAGGAACTGTCTGCGTTTGGACATCTCGGCTACTGACTTCCCTTTCTCACTTAAAGCTCCCGTGGGGCACACGTGCACGCACTTGCCGCAACCGGTGCAGGTCTCGGAAGAGCCCCACGGCTCATTCAGATCGGTGATGACGCGGGCGGCAATGCCCCGCCCCATCATGTCCCAGGTATGCGCGCCTTCGATTTCGTCGCAAACGCGAACACAGCGTCCGCACAGAATGCAGCGGTTATGGTCAATGACGAACCGCTCGTGCGACGCGTCCACCGACTGCTTGGGATAGAGGTACGGGAAGTGGACATGGCTCATGTCCAGCTTCTGCGAAAGGGACTGGAGTTCGCAGTCGCCGTTGGTGACGCACACGGAGCAGGTGTGATTGCGCTCGCTGAACGCGAGTTCCAGGACGCCGCGGCGATAGCGCCGCAGACGTTCGGAATCGGTGATGACCTCCATGCCTTCCTGAACCGCGGTGGTGCAGGCGGGGAACAGCTTCGGGGACCCCTTGAGCTCCACCAGGCAAATGCGGCAGGCGCCGGCTGGATGCAAGCCCTCAATGTGGCAGAGAGACGGGATAAAGATGCCGTTCTCGCGGGCTACGTCGAGAATGCTCTGATCGGCGTGGGCGCTCACGTCCCGGCCGTCCATGACTAGGGTAAGGATGGCAGCGCTCATGCGTGCACCTCGCTATGAATCGTGCAAACGCCCGCCGGGCAGCGCTTCTCTTCGATGTGCGCCGAGTATTCGTTCCGGAAGTACTTGAGCGTTGAAAGTACCGGGTTCGGAGCACTCTGGCCGAGGCCGCAGAGGCTGGTGTTACGGACCACGTCGCACAACTCCTCGAGCGTGGCGGTGTCGCACGGGCCGCCTTCGCCCTTCGTGATGCGTTGCAGCAGGTTGTAAATGTGCGTGGTGCCGACGCGGCACGGAATGCACTTGCCGCAGGATTCCGACATGCAGAACTCGATGAAGAACTTCGCGACATCCACCATGCAGGAGCTCTCGTCTGTGACGATCATTCCGCCGGAGCCCATGATGGAGCCGACCTTGGCGAGCGATTCGTAATCGACCGTGAGGTCCAGGAACTCCGCAGGGATACAGCCGCCGGAAGGTCCACCGGTCTGCACGGCTTTGAACTGCCGCCCGTCCGGGATGCCGCCGCCGATGTCGTAGATAATCTCGCGAAGCGTGATGCCCATCGGGACTTCGATCAGGCCGGTGTTGGCCACGCGGCCGGCCAGCGCGAACACCTTGGTGCCCTTGCTCTTCGCGGTCCCGATTCCGGAGAACCAATCGCCGCCCTTGCGCAGGATGGGCGCGATATTGGCGAAGGTCTCCACATTGTTGATCAGGGTGGGACGGCCCCACAGGCCTGCGACCGCGGGATACGGAGGACGGGGACGCGGCGTGCCGCGCTTACCCTCGACCGAGGCGATGAGCGCCGTCTCCTCGCCGCAGACGAACGCGCCTGCGCCGAGCCGGATATCCACGCGGAAATTGAAACGCGTGCCGCAGATATCATTGCCGAGCAAGCCGAGCTTCTCCGCCTGGCGGATTGCGGTGCGGAGGTTCTTGACGGCGAGCGGATACTCGGCGCGGACGTAGAGATAACCCTGGGTTGCGCCGACGGCATAGGCGGCGATCGCCATGCCTTCGAGGATCCGGTGCGGGTCGCTTTCGAGAACCGCGCGATCCATGAATGCGCCGGGGTCGCCCTCGTCGGCGTTGCAGATGACGTACTTGATGCCGCCGTTCGCTTTGGCGACGGTGCTCCACTTCAGGCCGGTAGGATAACCGGCGCCGCCGCGGCCGCGGAGGCCGCTCCTCGTGATCTGCTCGATGACAGCGCCGGGCTGCATCTCGGTGATCGCGGTGAGTAGGGCGGTATAGCCGCCGGCCGCGATGTAGTCCTCAATGCGCTCGGGGTCGATCTGTCCGGTGTTTTCGAGCGCCACCTTCACCTGGCGGGTGAAGAAGGGCTGATCGGCGGAGCACTCCAGCCGCTTGACCGTGGTGTCCTGGTCGATGCTCTGGACGATCTCGGCAGCGTCGTCGACGGTGACGTTCTGGTACAGGGTGTTGTCAGGCTCCACCCGGACCAGCGGACCGGCGGAGCAGAGGCCCATGCAGCCGACGCCCTTGACCTTGACATCGCCGCGCATGCCGCTTTCGAGAATTTCCTTCTCGAGGGCGCCCTTGATCTGGGCGGCGCCGGAGGACAGGCAGCCGGCGGCGGTGCAGACACACACGTGATTGGGCACGCGCTGGCGCGCTTCGCGTTCAGTTGCCGCTATTTGATCGAGTTCTTCAGGCGCCATGGCAGGTACACCTTTCGGCCCGCTTGATCAACTCGTTGGGAGTGACCTTGCCGACCACGTCTTTATCGAACACCGCGACCGGGGCGATGCTGCACGAGCCCACGCAGCGCGCGGTGAGAAGTGAAAGCTCGCCGTCCGGGGTGGTTTCACCCGGCTTGATGCCGTACTGCTCTTCGATGGCGGCAAGCAAGTTCGGCGCGCCCTTGATATAGCACGCCGTGCCGGTGCACACGACACAGGTGTGCTTCCCGGGCGGTTTCATCGTGAAGAAGTGGTAAAAAGTCGCGGCGCCGTACACCTGGCTGAGCGGTACCCGCAACGAGAGCGCAACGAATCGCAAACCTTCCGGCTCCAGGTAACCGAAGGCTTCCTGGACGCTATGGAGCGTTTCGATCAGCGCATGGCCCTGATAGCCGTTGCGCCGCATGGTGGCCTCCACGATCTTCCACCGCTTGTCGCTGGAGGGAGGGGAGGGTTTTCCGTATACGGTAAGCATGAAGGGTCCTTCAGAACACTAACCGCTGGTTTATTCCCAGAGCCGCAGCACAGGCAGGGAGAACGAATCGGAATGAAATCGTCTGCCTGAAAAAGCGTCTCTGCGGTAAAACTGGGTGCTGCATTAACTGCGCGAATCCTCCTGAACAACAAAGGCACGCGCACAATCGTGAGTGCGGACAGAGAAGGGGGGAGCCGTAGGTTCAGCAACTATCGGCGCGTCGGTGGCAGGGGCGGTTGCCATATGCCTCCTCAGAGTGGCGGGTAAGCCGCACGGTTAACTTCAATTGTCCTCGATTCCAGAATAGATTTCAACTATTCGGATCTCTAGGTCCGAAATAAGCTAGCCGCATTCAAACGAGCGTCTTTGTAACCAATTGAAAAAGACTACAAAGCGATTAAGCAGTATCGGCAGGTGCCGATCTTTAAGCTCTCGCGGCGGCGGCATCGGGGGCTGCCGGTGGTAGAAGGAAAGACGGCTAGAACCAGTGGAGGCGCTTGAGAATCAACAACAGGAGAATCATCGAGATGCCGACGGCGGCGCCGACAATACCGAAGGCGTAGGGTGAGTGAGCGTACGGGAGGCCCTCTACGTTCATGCCGTACATTCCGGTGATGATGATGGCCGGAAGCGCAATGGTGCCGACGATGGTGAGCGTTTTCATGACGCTGTTCATGCGATTCGAGACGCTCGAGAGATAGATATCCAGCGCGCCATTGAGAAGGTCACGCTGCGTCTCGATCGTGTCGAGGTTGCGGGTTACGTGATCGTAAACGTCGCGCAGGAAGGGCCAGAGATCGGCCGCAATGAGTTCATTCGCCGTCCGTTGCAAGTGGCCCGCGACGTCGCGCGTATTGCCGAGCACGCGGCGCATGAGGACGAGCGCGCGTTTCATCGCAAAAATGCGTTGGAGCGCCTCAGGCGTCGGATTGTCAAGCACGGCGTCTTCGAGCTCGTCGATGGTGTCGCTGAAGCCGTCAATCGTGGGGAGATAGGAATCGACGACGCCGTCCATGATTCGGTAGAGGAGCTGATCGCCGCGCGTCCAGGTGCCCCAGCTCGTCCGCAAGGTCGATAACATTCTGGCGACGGCGACACAGTTGCCTTCCTGCACTGTGATGACGAAGTTGGGTCCGAGAAAAATATCGAGGTCAGAGGCTTCGAGCTCAGCTTCGCCGCCGCATTCGACCGGCTTCAGAACGATAAAGATATACTCGTCCAGCTCCTCGATTTTGGCCCGCTGATCGCGGTGACGGCAGTCCTCGATATGGAGAGGATGCAAGCCGTAGCGCTCCGCCAGGCGGTCCAGTTGGGGATCAGCCGGGTCGCGGATCTCGTGCCACTCGACCATCGCCTCGCCGGGTAAGCCTTGTGCCTCGTCGCTCATAGAATCAGCATCGAATCCCCGTATGAAAAGAAACGATAGCGCGCTTCGACCGCATGGCGGTACGCCGCGAGCGTAAATTCACGTCCCGCAAACGCGCTGACGAGCAGCAACAGACTCGAGCGCGGCAGGTGAAAGTTGGTCAGCATCGCGCCGACATGACGAAAGCGGAAGCCCGGGTAGATGTAAATGTCCGTGTCGCCGCGTGCCGCCGTAAGTCCGCCTCGGAGCCCCATTGTCTCCAGTGTGCGCACGCTTGTAGTACCTGCCGCAACCAGGCGAGAGGCGGAGCGCATGCTGGCGGCGGTCTCCTCAGTGACTTCGAAGAACTCGGAGTGCAGCTTGTGCTCCTCGACGACCTCGGTTCGGATGGGCTGGAAAGTGCCGAGGCCCACGTGAAGAGTAACGCGCGCGACAGCGGCTCCGGCAGCGCGGCAGGCGTCGAGGACTTCCGGGGTGAAGTGCAGGCCGGCCGTCGGGGCGGCCACGGAGCCGGGCTCGCGAGCGAAGACCGTTTGGTAGCGATCGCGGTCAGCGGCTTCGTCCTCGCGGTGGATGTAGGGCGGAAGCGGCACGTGGCCGATGCGATTGAAAACCTCGACAAGATCGCCGTCATGATCGAAGCGGAGGGTGCGCTCTCCGAACTCACCGCGTTTGATCACCTCGGCCGTGAGACCTTCGTCGAAGTGGACGCGTTCACCAAGGTGCATCTTGCGGCCGGGATGGACCAGCGCGGTCCACACGCGGGGATCTGAGGCGCAAGGGCGGACCAGGAATACCTCTACTTTACCTTGCAGGTGCTCGTGGCGAGCGGGGTTGCGCTTTCCGACAGGGAGGGAGCGGACACCCTCACGGCGGCCGTAGAGCCGGGAGCGGAACACTTTGGAGTCGTTCAGGACCAGGCAATCGCCGGGCGAGAGGAACTGCGGGAGTTCGCGAAACGCACGGTCCTCCCAACGCTGCTCCCTGCGATAGAGCACGAGCATGCGTGATGCGGCGCGATCCTCGAGCGGTCGCTGCGCAATCAGCTCCTCAGGCAAGTGATAATCGAAGTCTGATAGCAGCATGCTGGATTTGAGGCAACAATGGCATGGCTTGTGGCCGGTTCATTTTGAAGGATAGCAGTGGCACGCATTTTAGGCATTGAATCTTCGTGCGACGAGACGGCGGCTTCGGTGGTCGAGGACGGCTCGCACATCCTCTCGTCCGTGGTGGCATCGCAGCTCGATACGCATGGCAAGTACGGCGGCGTCGTTCCGGAACTGGCGTCTCGGGAGCACCTGCGCGCGGTGGTACCAGTGGTGCGGGAGGCGCTGGAGCGGGCCGGCACGGGCTGGGAAGGACTAGACGCGATCGCGGTCACGGCCGGGCCAGGATTACTCGGATCGCTGCTCGTAGGACTGACCTATGCCAAGGCGGTATCGTTCGCGCGGGATCTGCCGCTCATCGCTGTGAACCACATCGAGGGGCACATACACGCCGTGGTGTCGCAGGCGCATGTCACGTATCCGGCGCTGGCGCTGGTAGTAAGCGGCGGGCACACGCACTTGTTCGAGATGCAGGGTCCGCGACAGTTCCGGCTGATGGGGAAGACGCGGGACGATGCGGCCGGTGAGGCGTTCGATAAGGTCGGCAAGCTGATCGGGTTCGACTACCCCGGGGGCCCCGTGATCGACCGGCTCGCGCCGAACGGGAACCCGCACGCGGTACGGTTCACAAGCCCAAAGATGAAGGGCAACGCGCTCGACTTCAGTTTCAGCGGCATCAAGACGGCAGTGCTGCGGTGGGTGGAAGCGCACGACATGGCGGAGGAGATCGATGTGCGGCGCGAGTTGCTGCGGGAGACACCTCACCCTTCGACGGAGCAGTGGCTGCGAGTGACTCCTCAGCGAACGCTGGATCTGGTCGCGTCCTTTCAGTGGACCGTAGTCGAGGAGTTACTGCGGCGGGCAGCAGCGGCTGCGGAGCAGATCGGGGCACGGTCACTGGTGGTCTCGGGAGGGGTGGCGTGTAACTCGGGGCTGCGTGCGGCAGCGGAGGCGGCGAGACTTCCCTACCCCGTGTACTTCCCGGGGCATGCGCTCTCGACCGACAACGCTGCGATGATCGCGGCGGCGGCGTTCCCGAAGTATGAGGCCGGGGAGTTCGCTGACCTGGAGGTTGGGGCGTCAGCGAATCTGTCACTCGAAAGGCTATTCACTTCCAAAGGGCTATAACCGCAGAGGCGCAGAGACGCAGAGAAAAACCGAAGGAAAAAGATGCGCTGACATAGGGTTGGCCGGTTTCCGCGTATCCAGTCTTCCCTCCTTAACAGTAAGTAGCGACAATTTACACCTTTTCCGAGATGCCAGCGGCGGCCGCGAGAGGGAGTTGCCAGCGTACTCGAACAAGGTTTCGAGGTATGCGCGGCGGTCACGCTCGTGCCAGAAGATGTCGCGGGCGGTCGGTCCCGCGCTGCGTGACGTTGTGCGGCACACCGACCGCCACCACACGTGATTTCCTGGACATCACGGAGGTAGTGCGGACAGCCGGGGGGGAAAGCCGGTGACGGACGGAACGTTCCCGGCTGGAACCGTTATCGCCGTCAATGGGTTGTAAGCCACTGCATTGCGCAGGGTACAAACTCCGCGTGTCGCCCGCCGGCTTTGGCGTCTATCCCCGCGCGGCCGCAATCCCCCGGAGGCCCGGCAGCACGTCGCCGAACGAGGTTCCCGGCCGGCCGAAGGTGAAGTAGAGTTCCTTGTAGAAACCGTACAGGCGCTCGTAGACTGCCGCTTCCTTCGGATCGGGTTCTACGGTCCTGTAGGTCGGGCAGAGGGCGTCCTGCGCTTCCTCGATCGACTTGAAGATGCCTGCGGCTAAGAACGCGAAGATTGCGGAGCCCAGGCTGGTCACCTCGCTCTGGGGGACCAGGACGGGCTTGCCGAGGACGTTTGCATACACACAGTTCAGTGTTTCGTTCTTCTGCGGGATGCCGCCGCCGTTAATCACGCGGCGGATCGGGACTCCGTTCTCCGCCATGCGCTCCAGGATGATCCGCGTGTGGAATGCAGTCCCCTCGATCGCGGCGAACAGTTCGTCCTGGGCCGTATGCGTCAGGTTCCAGCCGAGCGTGATTCCGCCGAGTTCGGGGTTCACCAGCACCGTGCGGTCGCCGTTATCCCAGGTGAGGCGCAGCAGTCCTGTCTGCCCTGCCCTGAAGTTCTCGAGGCCCGACGAAAGCGCCGCCACCGTCGTGGCGGCTCGTTTCGCGATTGCGTCGAAAATGTCGCCCGTCGCGGAGAGCCCCGCCTCGATGCCGAAGTAGCACGGGTGAATGGAGCCCTTTACTACGCCGCACACGCCCGGGATGAGGTCCACCTCTTTCGCGA
>DATMXS010000468.1:0-34087 GCA_035561355.1 Bryobacteraceae bacterium
GCAAAGGCCCTGCGCGAAGCATCGGGGCTGGCCGACGATCCGCAGTTTGCGAAGTACCTCAAACTCCGTGCCGATGCGCTCCTCACAGACGATTACTACGAGAGCGACCTGGCGTGGCTGGACCTGAAGGACCCGAAGTTCGACGTCCTCATGGGTCCGTATGAAACCTACACCGACGGGTTGCTCGGCGTGAAGGCCGCGTATGAGGCGGCCGTCCTGATCCGCAACGAGCCCGAAAGCCTAAAGCTCGCTTTGTTCGCGAAGTATGTGCCGGACATTCAGGAGGTGCTGCCCCTCGCGGCCGAGGACCGGCCCTCGAAGCGGGGCCACGCCACTCCGATGGAAGTGATGGATTCGCCGTACCGCTCGGGCGACGCACGCCACGGTTACCAGGCGGTCGCTACGAACCTGCCGAACGATCCCCGGGTACACGAGAAGAAGGGCACGAAGAAGGTCTTCTTCAAGAACTTCATGGATGCGCGCGTGAATGAGGTGATCCTGCCGATTGCGAAACGGCTGATCGCTCCGGGGCAGGCCGGGCGCGTTACCGGCGAAGGCTATATGGCGGGCACGCTGATGCACGAGATTTCGCACGGGCTCGGTCCGGCGTACGCACGCGTTGGTGGGAAGCGGGTAGAGATCCGCGAGGCGCTGGGCCCGTTGTACTCCGGCCTTGAAGAGGCCAAGGCGGACGTCACGGGTATGTACGGGCTGAAGTGGCTCGCGGACCGGGGCGCCTACCCCAAGGACCAACTCGAGGAAGCCTATATCTCCTATCTGGGTGGGATGTTCCGCACGCTTCGATTCGGGACGGCCGAGGCGCACGGACAGGCGGAACTCATGGAGTTCAACTATCTTTCAAACCAGAAGGCGATCGTGCAGGACGCCGCCGGCCGCTTTTCGGTGGACCTCACGGTTCTGCCCGGCGCGATCGCGCGGCTGACGAAGGAATTGCTCGAGATCGAAGCCACGGGCGATCGCGCGCGCGGGGAAAAGTGGTTCGCGCAGCACAGCACTGTGCCTCCCCACCTCGGGAAGGCGCTGGCGTCGATCACTGACATTCCGGTCGATATTGAGCCGCTGTTCGACTTTACGGACAACCTGCGTTAAGCCACGGGCCGTTGTAGTACCGTGAGACGAGCCACGAAGCCACAGGCCAGCTAAAACATGAAAATCACCTTTTGGGGCGCCGTCAAGACGGTCACCGGTTCCATGCATGAAGTGCGTGCGAACGGGACGCGATTCCTGCTCGATTGCGGGCTGTATCAGGGCCGAAGGGAACAGGCGAGACAGCGGAACTCGGAACTTCCGTTCGCAGCGCGTGACATGGATGCCGTCGTGCTCTCACACGCGCACATCGATCACAGCGGCAACCTGCCGTCGCTCGTGAAGCACGGTTTCAGGGGGCCTATTTGCGCCACCCCGGCAACCGCGGATCTGTGCGTGCCGATGCTGCGCGATTCGGCGTTCATTCAGGAAAAGGACGCTGAGTTCGTCAACAAGCGGTACCTGCGGAGGCGCAAGCTCGATCCAAACGCCGATTCACCCGCAGTGCCGCCACTCTATTCGGTCGAGGATGCCGAAGCGACGCTGCCGCTCTTCCGGCCTCTGCCGCTCGGGACCGATCACGAGATCGCCCCGGGACTTACGTACCGTGCATACGAGACGGGGCACATGCTGGGCTCCTCAGCCATCGTGCTGACGTCGCAGGAGAACGGACGGACTGTGCGTCTCGGGTTTTCGGGAGATGTTGGGCGGCGCAACCTGCCGATCATCAACGACCCAGCGACGATGCCGCCGGTGGAGTATCTCATCATGGAGACCACCTACGGCGGGCGTCTGCATAAAGAGATGGGGGTGGTGGAGAACAAACTGGCCGCCGTCATCAATCGCACCTGCGAACGCGGCGGAAAGATCATTGTTCCGGCGTTCGCGGTTGGCCGTACGCAGCAGATCGTCGTCTCGCTTCATGCGCTGGCCGACCAGGGCAAAATCCCGAACATCCCGATTTTCGTCGATAGCCCGCTCGCCGTTGAAACGACGAAGGTATTCCGCAAGCACGTGGAACTCTATGACAAAGAGACCGGTGAATTCGTCAAGAATGGAGAGGATCCCTTCGGCTTCGACAGGCTTCGTTACATCGCGGACGTTGCCGAGTCAAAGGCGCTGAACGACCTGCGCGGGCCGTACGTGGTGATCTCCGCCTCGGGCATGTGCGAGGCAGGCCGCATCCTGCACCACCTGCGGAACAACATCGAAGACGCACGGAATACGATTCTCATCACCGGCTATCAGGCCGAGAACACGCTCGGCCGCAAACTGGTGGACCGTGAGATTGAAGTGAAAATCTTCGGCGATCCGATGCGGGTTCGAGCCGAAGTCGAGACTCTGAATGAGTTGAGCGGACACGCAGATCAGCGCGAACTGCTGGAATGGCTGAAGCCGATGGCGAAGTCGTTGAAGAAGTTGTTCCTGGTACACGGCGAGCCGGCGCAATCGGAGGCGTTCGCCACGGCAGTCCGGGAACGGTACCAACTGGATGTTATCATCCCGGGGCGCGGCGACATTCACACGCTCTGAATCGAGTCCGGTCGTGCGGCGTAGCCGCAGCGTGCCGCACGACCCTCACAACACCTGAAATTGCAGTTGAAACGGCCCGAATCACTTTACGGGCGGAGCCGATCGTTAGTAGAGTTGATAAAGACGCTGCTGGTGTGGGTTGCAGCCCGGTTCGCTTCCGGCGTCATTCCGATCTCCTGCCCTCGCAACCCACATCCTCCGAAGTGCGGGTATCCTCAGGGCTCGATGGTCCTGTCCGACGGGATCCCTAGCGATTTGTATAGATTGCGGCGGCCCGCTTTATCCCCCTCAAGAATCTCGCGAGCGGCTTTTGCGACCGCCTCGGCCTGCTCGCGCGGCACCACCACGACGCCGTCGCCATCGCCCACCACCACATCGCCGGGCCGGACGAGTACGCCGCCACACATAATAGGCCTGTTCACGCTTTCGATCTCATTACGTCCAGGGCGGATGCCGCGGCCGGGGCGCTTGTAATAAAGCGGCACCCGCTCCTTGACGATCTCGTCCGTGTCGCGAGCACCGCCGCTCGTGACGACTCCCCGCATGCCTTTCAGTTTCCAGCCCAGAATGTTATTCGAACCGATAGTTCCAGTGTCGCCATCCTCCCCGCCGTCGATGACGAGAGCCGAACCGGGCCGGAGCAGGCTCACGAAGGGCTCGGGCGATAGCCGGTTATACCAGGCGCCTTCCCATTTGTGAAACTCCTCGGGAGTTGCCATCTTGTCCGCACGCTTGTTGGTGGGAACATAACGTGCGGTCACGGCGATACCGGCGAACTGGTGATCGAATTTGTCCGTGTCGCGCCAGAGGGGACGCATAGTGGGGTCCATGAGGCCGACGCCCTGCAAGCCCACGACATCGAGACCATCCGTGACGTCGGCCACACGCAGGCCGTTGTACAGCTTGAGAATGCGCTCATCGTCGGCCTGAGAGTACGTCTTGACTTCGATATACGTTTTGCCCGCCGGGTCCGGTGCTTGCGCGATAGCCGTACCGAGCAGGGCAGGAATGAGCAGAATCAGCTTTCGCATAGGTGGACAGTTTACACAACGGGGCGGGAAAAAGGGCGGAAGGGGGGTTTCTCAAAGGGTGAGGCGTGGAAGCCGGGGCCCCCACGCCTTGCGATCGGAAGGGTTCAACCGGTTAACTGCTCTGCGGCACTAATCGCACCGGCTGGTCCAGCCTGAAAGTTAGCGTGCTCTCAGCCGGAACCTTGACCTCCTTGCCTCGCGTAAGCACCTGCGCGCCGGCGCCTGCAGCGGCTCCGGCTATCGCGCCGATCGCCGCGCCCTTGCCGCCACCGGCGATGGCGCCGAGCAGAGTACCGAGTACTGCGCCGCCGCCGACCATCGTGGCGGTACGCCGATTGGCGCCGATACCCTCCTTGCCAGCCTCCTGCTCAACGCCTGCGGCGCTGATCAGATAACGCTGGTTGTTCACGCGGACGCTCTGAAGATCGATAACCACGTCCTTGGAATCGTCTGCTGCGCTGCGAACTACGAGTTCCGCGTCTGATCCCCTCGGCACAACCACATTGCCGGACGCATCCCGAATGTCCCGATCTACCTGAGCGCTGAAGGTGCGGCCCTGAATACTCTCGTCACCTTCAATGGTTTCGTTGGTACGGATCACCAGATCGGTGCCAGCCGGTACGGTCCGCGCTGCGCCAGCAGCAGCACTCGTCGTCGAAGTACCGCTATCGGTGTTCACGCCCCAATTCGGATTGGAGCCCAGCGCCGTACCTGTGAACTGGATGGATTGGATTTCGCTGCGGTTGTAAGTTCTACGCCCGCCGGTGTCGTCTTGAAACACGATCGAGTTCTGCGAACCCGAGACGAAACGTCCGGAGCGTGTGTTGCCGTTACGCAAGATGAGGGTGTCGCCGAAGCTCAAACTGGCCATTGCGAGCAGGGCGACCCCCATGAACAAAGGTCTCCTCATGGCAGCCTCCGGTGTGTGTGGAGCAATTATCAGTCCACCGAATTGGGCTTCAAAATGAGTGACTTACAGGCCACCGATGCCTGCAACTGTGCAAAAATTACTCGGCGGCTTCCTCGGCGGCGGCTTTCGGCGCAGCTTTGCCGCGTTTGCCCGGTCCCTTCTGGCCCGCACGGAACTGCTGCCACCGGCGGCGCTGAGCCTCAGCGATGCGCTTCCGGGCGGCGGCGCTCATGCGGCGTCTGCGGGTTGGCTTTTCGGCGGGTGACTCGACCTGCGCCGAGACGGCCTTTGCACGGCCGGAGAGCAGCCCTCTCACTTCGGCCATGTTCTCGTTAATTGTTTCGAGGCGGTGCTGAAGCCCTTCAAGAGCTGCCTCGAGAATCGATCGGTCCAATTCACTCTTCCTGGCCATGATTCTCCTTGTAAGAATTCCGGATTCGGGCCGAAGCATTCTTCCGGAGCGGGACTCCTTACGGCAAGTTACATGATAGACTACGCGCCTGGGCGATGGAACCTACTCTGAGGAATTTTTTCACTCGGGCCGCTCGATAGTTAACTGCGCTCATGGTAAGAAGCGGCGGTCCCAGGCTGATTTGTGGCGCGAAGCGTGGCCGAGTTACTTCCTGTTACTCGGTCGCGCAGGCGGGAAAGCGGGCGGCGGTCAGCCTCGGCTTGGGAGCTTCGGAGTTCCGGACGCGAAAAGATTATAATGCCGATCGGGGGAGTGCCGACGGCCGCGGAAGTGAGGCCATCAGGCCTCGCGAACGGGCGTGGGCCCAAAGGGCGAGATTCACTGCAGTAGACCTGCTTTCCGGCTACAACGGACGCTTCATGGAATATTTCGAATTGATTCAGACCCGCCATTCGACGCGCGCTTTCGACGGCCGCGATGTGGAAGAGGAGAAACTCCGCTGCGTACTCGAAGCGGCGAGCCGCGCGCCTTCGGCCGGCAACATGCAGGCTTACGACATTTACATCGTAAGAGACGTGAGGAAGAGATCCGCGCTCGCGAGGGCAGCGGGGGCGCAAGGCTTCATCCTCACGGCCCCGATATCACTGGTGTTCGTGGCGAGTCCGGAACGTAACTGTGAGGATTACGGAGAACGGGGACGCAGCCTTTACGCAATCCAGGATGCGACGATCGCGTGCACGTTCGCAATGCTCGCGGCCGTGAACGTCGGCCTGGCAACGGTGTGGACGGGGTCGTTCGACCCCGACCAGGTAAGAACTCTGTTGGGTGCACCCGCCGAGGCGACGCCGGTCTCAATTCTGCCGCTCGGGTACGCAAATGCGGCGCCGGAGATCCGCGATCGCCGGCCCCTTGAAGAAACAATACACATCTTATGAGATTCGCTCTACTTGCATTCACTGTCTCGGTATTGGCCTACGGGCAGCCGTTCCGGCTACACCCGGCGAATCCACATTATTTCGAGTACAAGGGAAAGCCCACGGTCCTGATCACTTCGGGCGAACACTACGGGGCCGTCCTGAATCTCGACTTCAATTATCCGCGGTACCTGGAGACCCTGAAGAAGGACGGGTTGAATCACACGCGCACCTTCGTGGGGAACTATCGCGAGGTGCCGGGTTCGTTCAATATCGAACGGAATTCGCTGGCGCCCGCGCCGGCGCGCTTCAGTTCGCCGTGGCCGCGTTCGGGCGAGCCGGGCGGCATGGACGGGCTGAACAAGTTCGACCTGTCCAAATGGAACGACGCGCATTTCAAGCGCCTCAAGGACTTCGTCCGCCAAGCTGCCAAACGCGGCATTATCGTCGAGATCAACCTCTTCTGCCCGTTCTATGAGGAGGTGCTCTGGCAGTGGAGCCCGATGAATGCTCGCAATAACGTGAACGGCATCGGGCAGGTAAAGCGTGAGGAGGTGTACACACTGAAAGACGAGGGCCTTACACGCTTGCAGGATGGGCTGGTGCGAAAGATCGTATCTGAACTGCGCCCGTTCGACAACCTGTACTACGAGATCGCGAACGAACCCTACTTCGGCGGCATTACGCTCGAATGGCAGGCGCACATCGCGAGGGTGATTCGGGAAGCAGACGGGGAGCGCCACCTGATTTCGCAGAACATTGCGAACGGATCGAAGAAGGTCGAGAAACCCGACCCGCTTGTGAGTATCTTTAACTTCCATTATTCACGGCCGCCCGAGAGTGTGGCCATGAATTACTCACTAGGAAAAGCCCTAGGCAACAACGAGACAGGGTTCGACGGAACTGCCGATGCAACCTACCGCATCCAGGGCTGGGACTTCATCATCGCGGGAGGCGCGCTTTACAACAACCTGGACTATTCGTTTGTCGCAGGCCAGGAGGACGGCACCTTCCAGTACCCCGAAAAGCAACCCGGAGGCGGGACACCGGCGTTGCGGAAACAATTGGGAGGACTCAAGCGTTTTGTGGATTCGTTCGACTTGGTGAAGATGTCTCCCGCTCCGGGTGTCATCCTCGAGATTCCCGAAGGCGCATCCGCCCGGGCGCTGGCCGAGACCGGACGGCAGTATGCCATCTACATTCACCACGGCCGCATCGTAAAAGATAAGAAGCCGCAATACCAGGTGGGCGATGAGATCCGCGAAACACAGATTTCGCTGGACCTGCCCGCAGGCGAGTACAAAGCTTTGTGGGTGGATACGAAAACGGGAGCGGTGGCCGCTAACGACAGGTTCACTCACGGCGGCGGTAAGCGGGAATTCGCGTCACCACGTTACAGGGAAGATATCGCCCTGAAGATCTCGCGGTAGCGGTACTCAGCGGGCTTTGCGGCGGGGCTGTTTCTTCGCCGGAGCAGAGGCGGCCGGCTTTCGTTCGGGCTTCGCGGCGGGCTGCTTGTTCATGGCTGCAAGACTCTTTTCGAGCGCCGCGATAAGATCGTCCTTCAGCGCGCCGGCGGTTGGCGCCGAACGGGCTTCAGGGCTGACGGCGCGCCCGGCAGCCTTTGCTGCGATCAGCGCCTCAAGGCGTTCGCGGTAGCGGTCGCTGTAACGTTCAGGCGAGAAGGGCGCTTCGAGCGATTCGACAAACAGGCGCGCAAGCTCGAGCTCACGCGGCTGCACGGAGTCCAGATCTGCTGTGTACTCCTGTTCGCGGCGAACCTCGTTCTCATAGAACATGGTGTGTGCCATAAGGCCCTTGCGGCCCGCACGAATCACGAGCACGTGCTCGCGGCCATGCATCGCGACCTCTCCGATCCCCGCGCGGCCGGTGTCGAGCAGCGCGCGGTACAGCAGGGCATAAGCGCGCTCGCCCTGCCGCTCCGGCGATACGTAGTAGGAGTTTTCCAGATAGACAGGATCGATCCGGTCGAACGGGACGAACTCGCGGATATCGATCGTCTTGGATGTCTCGGCAGTCACTCGCTTGAGGTCGGCGTTTTCAAGCAGCACCCACTCGTTAGGCGCTACCTCATAGCCTTTCACCACCTCGGCGGGCGGGATGCGCTCACCCCCGGCTTCGCTCACGATTTCGTGGTGGACACGGGCAACGGGCGGCAGCGGCTCGCGAGGCGAAGGCTCGTAACTCAGGGATTCACGCTGTGCTGAGCGTTCGTACTCTGGCTCGGGCTCGGAGACCGGTTCCTGCGCACGCGAGCGGGCCGGCCCCGGCAACTGGATTACGTTTCCGTGGGCTTCCCCGGTCTCGGGTGCGGCGGCGCGGGCGAGTTGACGCAGGTTGACGCGCTCGGGGCGGGCAGCCCGCCAGAGTCGAACGGGAATCGAAACGAGTCCGAAGCCGAGGTGCCCCTTCCAGACCGTTGCCGCCATATCCCTATTGTGCTACTGAATTGCAATAGGGACTAGTGGGCCTGATTGACACGTTTGTCCTGAACTCATAAAATTGATCCTTGTTGCATATGAGTTGCAAATGGATCGCACGGCTTCTGTTGGCGGTTGCCGCGCCGGCTGTGGCCCAGGACTTCACGCAGCCCTCAGGGACGGTGGGACGGGGCGCTGTCCAGGTGGAATCGAGCACGATTCTGAGCGGCGATGCGGGAGGGCGCGGTCTCACCGGTCCGGCTCCGCTGATCCGCATAGGAGTTACGGACCGCCTGGAGGTTCGAGCGGGCAGCAACGGCATCCAGCACGGCTTTGGCCCCGACGGCGTCACAGGAGCGGCGGATCCCACCGCCGGCGTAATGTTCCGCGTGGCGGACGAGGCCCGATGGCGGCCTGAGGTTGCGCTGATCGGGACACTGTCGCTGCCTTTCGGAAGTCCGGAGGTCACCAGCGCGGAGTACGATCCAGGAGCCACGGTCGCATGGAGCAAGCAAATGCCGCGGGGCTTTGACGTGGCCGGGAACCTGAGTGTCGGTTCCGTGAGCGGCGAGGGCAGGCGCGTTTTGATGCACGCGCAGAGCCTCGCCGCCGGGCACCCGATCTCTCACGGGTTTCGCGGGTACATAGAAATGTACCGCGTCACGCCGGCCGGTTGCGGTCATCGGGCGGTGTGGGTTGCGAATGCAGGGTTCAGCCGCGACATTGGGAAGAACCGGGGGATCGACGTCGAGGTGGGGCGCAGCTTCGCCGGGGGTACCCGCGGCTGGTCAGTGGTGGTTGGCTTCACGACGCGGTTGCCGTTCGGAGCGGGGGAATAGACGGCATGGCAAACGCGGTGCGTGGTAATATTCCGGTGCTATGCCCGAGGACACGCCAACCCCCACTGCCCGTCGTACTTTCCTCAGATCAAGCGCCGCCGGCCTCCTGGTTTTGAAGCCGGAAACAGTGTTCGGTACGCAGGCCAACTCGGCCATCGAGATCGGCTTGGTCGGCTGCGGCGGCCGCGGCAACTGGATCGCGCCGTTTTTCATCGAGTACGCCGGCGCCCGTGTGGTCGCGGTTGCTGACGTCATGAAGGATCATCTGGAGACCACCCGCGGCAAACTGAAGGTAGAGGGCGGCCGCGCATACTACGGTCCCGAAGCATACCGCGAACTGTCGAATTCGAAGGTGGACGCGGTCGTTATCGAAACACCTCCTTATTACCACCCGGAGCAGGCGAAAGCCGCGGTGGATGCCGGCAAGCACGTCTATCTTGCGAAACCCGTCGCTGTGGACGTGCCGGGTTGCAAAAGCATTTTGGCGACGGGGAAAAAGGCGCAGGAGCGGAACCTCAGTTACCTTGTGGACTTCCAGACCCGCGCGCAGCCTGTCTTCCAGGAAGCCGCCGCCCGCGTGCACCGCGGCGACATCGGCAAGCCCGTGATGGCGCAGGTATTCTATTACGCCGGGCGGCCGTCGCCGGATAAGTCGAAGCCCGGCATGGATCCCGGCCAGGCGCGCGTCCTGAACTTCTATATGGACAAGGTCCTGGGCGGCGACATCATCGTGGAGCAGAACATACACGTGATCGACGTCGCGAACTGGTATCTTCAGGGCCATCCTTTGAAGGCCACCGGCACAGGTGGGCGCACCGACTGGTCCGGGACGGGATACGCGACGAACAACGACGCATGGGATCACTTCATCATCACTTTCAGCTACCCGGGAGACGTGCAGGCGGACTTCAGCTCTCATCAGCTCACGCCTCACTTCAGCGACCTTTGTATCCGCTGCTTCGGCATCATGGGCGCGGTGGATTCGCACTACGGCGGGCTGGTCCGGATCACGGGGCAGACGCCGTGGATGGGCGCCGAGAAGGATGACACCTTCCGGCAGGGCGCCATCAACAACGTGAAGGCATTCATCGCGAGCGTCCGCGACAACAAGCCGCTCAACAACGCGGAGACCGCGTGCGAAAGCAACCTGACCGCAATCCTGGGCCGCATGGCTGCTTACGGGCAGCGGACCGTCACCTGGGACGAAATGATGAGGTCCACCGAGCGGCTGGAAGCGAATCTGAAACTGAAGTGGTAAGCCTGCTTACGACCGTGCTTGCGGCGCAACTCGTTCCAATCAAGGGCGAGTTGCGACCTTACCGCACGGAACAGGTCTACTCCTCTGAGACGGGCTTCGTCGAACGCGTTCGCGCAGGCAAAGGCGATCGTGTCGCCGGCGGCCAGTTGCTGGCGGACATTTTTCGCGACATTGGCGAGAAGCCGCATGAGGTGCGGGCGCCGTTCGCAGGTGTCGTGGCAGAGTGCTTCATCGTGACCGGGGCGCGCGTTGGACCCGGTATGAAGCGGCACGCGACGCCGCTCTTCGAAATCATCGAAACGGAGCGGTTACGCATCGTCGCGGTGGCGCCGTATGAACTGCCTGCCGGGCGATCGATCGCCTTTCGTTCCGGGCAGCGCAAAGGCACGGGAATCCTGGAGCGCACTGTGATGCGCGCCGGACTGCGCTTCGCCGAGGTTTCAGTGGAGAATCAGGCAGGCCTGCTGGCCCCAGGCGATCCCGTCGAGTTGCTCTGGCCGCAGCCGGCACCGCATTGACACCGCATTTCGTCTACGGCCTATTGCAGGTTCAGAGGTGGTAGCTGGCTCGCCGCGAGAATCAGAAACCGCAGCGCCACCGCCCCTCCGAGAACAAGCACGATTCCGATGCGGCGCGGCAACAGGGCCGGGAGCAGGCCACCGAAAGCTGCCGCGTACCAGAGGCTTGCGGGAGCGGCGGGATGCGTCATCAGGTAGGCCACGAGAAACAGTGTTTCACTTACCAGTGCGACGCGGAACGCTACGCCGTACCCACCCTCCATTACTGCCAGCAGCGCGAGTGCGGTTGCGATAGCGGAGCCGATGAAGACAGGCACCAGCAATGGCGTATGCCATGCCGGACGGGCTTGAAGCACGCTCATCAGGAATCCTGTATACATTGCCGCGCCGAGTCCCAGGATGGCGCTTGCCGCGCCGGCTGCGCGGATCAGACGTTCGTTCTTCCTGAGAATCCCGCCCAGGAACAGAAACGAGGCAGGGAATAGCGCCAGGAGGATCCAGGCGCCCCACGACATCGGCGAACTCGGTACGAAGGCAGCATAGAACGCCCAAAGACCGATCTTCCGCGACACATCGAAGAACAGTGACAAACCCGCAATGCACAAGAGCAGGAACGCGATCGCTGGAGGGCGCACCGATCCTGGTTTGCCGAGTGCGCGCCGAGTCCCTTCGATAGCGAGCAGGCCGCCCGCGAGGCCGCCGCAGAAGAGGTCCACCGCGATCGGCCAGCCCCAGAACGCAGCGCTTCCCATACCTTCGGGCGATTGCAGAAACGTGACTTCCATCAGGCCCTCTCCTGCTTGCGCGACGTCAGATAAAACACGTGCGGCCGCGTGCCGGATTCGGGGCGCGGGACGCGCGATTTCCGCGTCTTGAGCAGGCGGGCGACCTCGCTTGCCGGACTGTCCAGATCGCCGAAGTACATCGCGCTGGAGGGGCAGTTCGCTACGCACGCGGGTTCTCGGCCGCCACAGAAGTCGCACTTGTCGGCGTAGCCTTCCGCGCTGATGTATCGTGCGCTGTACGGGCACGCGGCGATGCACGCCTGGCATCCTGTGCAGCGCGAGCGATTGATACTTACCAGCCCGGCCTCGGCGTAATGGCTGGCGCCCGTAGGGCAGTTTCGGACACACGGAGCGTCAGCGCAGTGGTTGCAGCGTTCGGAGTAGAAGTTCAAGTGCAATCGCGCGCCCTTGCGCGATGCCACTTCGGCGACGCGCGCTCGCGAGCGCCGCGGACCGAGTTCGTTCTTCACCTGGCAGGCCGTTACGCAAGCGGCGCAACCGAGGCACAGTTCCAGGTCGATGACCATCGCGTAGCGCGCCACTATACCTTCTCCACCCGAACGAAATTTACGAACTTGCCGGTGCCGCCCATGATCGGGTCCACTGCGTAGCGGGTGACGAGGTCGGAATCGGACGCGCCTTTTCCGCGCGCGAACCGCATGCCTCTGGCTGAGTGGCCGAAGCCGTGGACCATGTAGACGCAATCAGGACGGATGCGTTCCGTGACGCGCGCCCGCGCGGGTCCGGCTGAAGCGCCGTCCTGGTTCACCAGCAGGACGCGACTGCCTGGCTCGATACCGCGTTCCGCAGCTGCCCGCGAATTGATCCACACCTCGTTTTCCGGCTGGATACCGGCGAGCGCCGGGTTGTTCTGTGTTCGGCCGAAGGTGTGCAAGGGGGAACGGCCGAACACGAGCCGGAACTGGCCCGGACCGGGTTGCGGGTGAGCCGTGTAGCGCGGGATAGGATCGAACCCGGCATCCGCGAGTTGCTTTGAATAAAGCTCGATCTTCCCCGAGGGCGTTTCGAAATTGTAGTCAAGGGGAATCTCGGCGGACTTTCCACCGGCGAGAATCACGCCGCGCTGTTTCATTTCATCGATCGTGACGCCGAATCCTTCGAGGCGCTTGCCGAGGTAGTCCTCGTAATTCGCCCATGGGAACCAGGCGGAGAGGCCGAGGCGACGGCCAAGTTCGCGCGCGATCCACCAGCCGGGCTTGGAGTCATACATGGGCTCGATCGCCGGTTGGCGGAGCGCAACGAATCCCTCACGGAACGCGCCTACGTGCAGGTCGTCGTAGCGCTCCAGGTAAGTGCACTCGGGCAGCACGACATCGGCATAGCTCGCGATCTCCGCGGGTAGAATGTCCACCACCATGAGGAAATCGAGGCGGTTGATGGCGCGGTGTGTCTGAGCGGTGTTCGGAATCGATTGCAGCGGGTTTGAGCCGCCCACGATCCACGCTTTCACAGGATAAGGCTTGGCGGACTCGGTGCCTTCCACCATTCCCGTTGCGCGCTTCATCGTGGCGAAGCGATACGTCGTGCCTGTGCCGTCCACGGAAGGCTTTGAAGACTCTCGAATGGGCGGGAGAGGGTACTTCGGAACTGTCGGGCTGACGGGCGGCAGGAATCCGCCATTGCGGCCCCAGGAGCCGAGGAGTGCGTTCAGGATCGCGATGGCGCGCGAGCGCTGCACGTCGTCGCCGTACCAGCCGGCATGCCGTCCGGGGTGGACCAGGGCGGCGGGTTTCGCCGCGGCCATGGCGTGCGCCGAGCTGATGATATCGTCCTCGAATACGTCCGCCACACCGGCGGCCCACTGCGGTGTGGCTTCGGCTACAGACTCGCGCAATTCTTTAAGGCCGATTGCGTACCTGTCTACGTACTCGCGGTCGTAGAGATTTTCGGCCAGGAGGATATGAATCCAGGCGAGTAGCAATGCGATGTCCGTGCCGGGCCGGATGGGAAGGTACCAATCGGACTTGGAGGCGGCCGTGGAGAATCGCGGGTCTACCACGATCACCTTTGCGCCCTTGCTCAGCGCCGCGGCGAAATCCTGCGCCTGCGTGTTGTGCATGTTCTCGCCGAGGTGGTACCCGAGCAGAACGAGCACACGCGCGTTCGCGATATCCGTGCATTCGGGTGAGCCCACAGGTATGCCGAACGTGAGTTGGAAACCGGCATCGCGGGGCCCGCGGCACTCGGCGTAGGCGGGTTCGGCGATATTAGGCGTCCCGAAAGCGTGAAGCAGGTGATGCAGGTGTGGAGCGGTCTGGCCGTGGATGATACCGGCGACGGCTTCGGGGCCGCGCTCCCGGCGCACGCGGTCGAGCGCCTCGGCGGAGTGGTCGAGCGCGGCGCTCCAGGAGGCGGTCTGAAAGCGCTCCTCGCCGCGTGCGCCCTGGCGGATCAGCGGCGTCTTGAGGCGGTCGGGATCGTGCAACGCGGCAATGCCGCCGAACCCGCGAGCGCAGAGTCGCCCGCGCGAGAGCGGATGGTCGGGGTTGCCCGCCAAGCCAACCACGTCGCCATCGCGCACGGTTGCGAGGACGCCGCATTTCCAGAAGCACATCTCGCAATACGTCTTGACAGTACGAGTGCCCGTGGACGGCTTGCGCCCGCATCCGACCGCCGCGGCAGCAGCAGCCGCGCCCCCGATTTCGAGAAACGTCCGCCGATACATCATTCGGGCCCGAAACTCCTTCTTCTTGTCACTCTAACCCGGCTTTCGCGTGCACGCTTCGTGCGAGAGCCACAATTCAGCGTTGCGAGCGGTACGCTTCGTCGAGGATTTCGATAACGTGCAAGACGCGTTGGCCCCGGCCGTGTTTGGTGACGCCGGCGCGGAGTTGCAGCAGGCAGCCCGGATTCGCCGTGGTCACGATACCCGCTCCGGTCGCGTTGACCGCGGCCATCTTTTTTTCGAGCAGGGCGTCCGCCATATCGGCGTGTACAACATTGTAGATGCCTGCGGAACCGCAGCACTGGTCAGCCGCTGCAAGTTCACGGTACTGGAGGCCCGGGATGGCCGCCAGCAGTTTGCGGGGCGCGATCCTGATCTTCTGGCCGTGCGCCAGATGGCAGGAGTCCTGGTACGTGACGGTCGCCTGGAGCGGATGCGCGGGGACCATCTCGATGCCGGCGAGGAACTCATTCACGTCCCGCACTAAAGCGGCGAACTTGTGGGCGCGTCCTGTGTATGCAGTATCGCCCGCGAGCAGTTCCCCGTACTCCTTCAATGTGGAGCCGCAGCCCGCCGCGTTCGTGATAATCGCGTCGTAATCGTCACTCAGGAAGGCGTCCACATTGCGCCGCGCCAGCTTCAGCGCGCTTTCGCGCATGCCGACGTGAAGGTGGAGCGCGCCACAGCAGCCCTGCCCGGCAGGAATCGCCACCTCGCACCCGTTCTTCCTCAGCACCCGGACCGTGGCTTCGTTCAGTCGTGCGAACGCGACATTGGCGATGCAGCCGGCGAGAAACGCAACACGGTACCGGCGCTTCCCTTCAGCCGGATAGACCTTGCCGATCTGATTGAAGAAGAATGGCGGCTCCGCGGTGGGCGTGAGCGGATCCAGGCGTTCCATGCCGAGCGCCCGGAGCAGGCCTGTGGAGCGTGCCAGCGCGCGCATGCCGCTCTTCTCGTACAGCCACAGCCCGCGGCCGGCCAAGCTCATCAGCCTTCGCGAAGAGAACAGCGTATCGAGCAGCAGGCTTCGGACAATCCGCTGGCTCAGAGAGCGCGGCCGGGCGGTCTCGAGTTCGGCGCGCGCGGCCTCGACGAGCTTGCCGTACTGCACACCCGAAGGGCAGGCCGATTCGCACGCGCGGCATGCTAGGCACAGCCCGATGTGCTCCACATAAGAATCGCTGACCGGCGCGGCGGCGGTGGCCACCTGAACCATTTGATAGATGCGGCCGCGAGGCGAATCCATTTCGACGCCGAGCTCACGATACGTGGGGCACGCGTTCAGGCACAGCCCGCAATGTATGCAGCGGTCGAGATCGACCTGTCGCAATATGTCAGATCCGGCCATACAGCCTGCCCCGGTTCAAAAGGTTTTGCGGATCGAAGAGCCGTTTGAGCCGCTGCATGAGTTCGAAATCGCCGGAGGGCGCGCACCAGAGTTCGCGCCCGTCTTTGTCGGACTCAGGCGCGAACTCAATTACGCCGCGCTTGCCTTTGAGCCACTCCGCCGCGGCGGCCGCGTTTTCGAAGTAGGAGTACACAACTCCCGACCCAGCGCGAGCAACCGCGGGACGCCCGGACGGGATCACGCTGCCCATCCGGCTCACCGCCACGGGCGTGCGAACCACGACGCCTGACGGCGTGTCCGCGAGGAACCGCGGCGTAAACTCCCGTATGTCCGTCCAGAACGCCCCTTCCTCGTCGCCCTCGAGCACACGCGCTCCGGCCAGTTCCTTCGTGTACCGGCGGATGACGCCCTCGTTGCCGCCCGCCTGCAGTGCGATGACGAAGCCGTCGAGCCCGGCTCTTCGCGCCGCCTCGGGACTGAGGAGGTCGATGGCCGAAGGCTGAAGCACGCTCGCGAGAATCGCGTCGCGGCGAATGAGCGCTTCCTCCAGGGTGGGGAACTCGAAAGCGAAGGAGCGCGTTTCGGGCGGCGCGGGCGCGAGTTTGAAATTCACGGACACCATCGCCGCAAGCGTGCCGAACGAACCGATGAGGAGCTTCGAAATGTCGAGCCCGGCGACGTTCTTCACCACCATGCCCCCGGTCTCTACCAGTTTGCCCTCCGCAGTCGCCAGCCGCATCCCGATCACGAAGTCACGCGCCGTGCCGTAGAGTCGCCGCCGCGGGCCGCTCAGGTTCGCCGCTACTACGCCGCCCACCGTGCCTTCGCCCGCAAATGGCGGATCGAGTGGCAGCATCTGGCCGTGTCCCGCAAGCAGCGCCGCGAGTTCAACGTACGGCATACCGGCTTCCACGCTGATGGTGAGGTCGCCCGGTTCGTACTTCCGCACTTGCGTGAGGGCGCACGTCGAAATCTCGACATCCGCGGGCGCGTTTGGGCCGGCCATGTTGCGTTTCGAGTCGCGTCCGGTGAGGCGCATGGTGCGGCCGTCCGCTGTCGCGGATCCGAGCGCTTCAGCGAGTTCCTCCGGCGTGCAGGGCGTGAGTGGCAAACGTCCAGTGTAGCGCCCGGCCACCGCCCCCCGTCTTCGGGGTACAAGGTAGGTATGGCCTTTCGCGACCGAGTCGATGCGGGCCGGCAGTTAGCGCAGGCACTGCTCCACTACACCCGGCGCTCAGACGTCACAGTGCTGGCGCTTCCGCGGGGCGGGGTTCCCGTCGGGTACGAGGTTGCGCTCGCCCTGGATGCTCCTTTGGACGTGTTCCTGGTTCGCAAGCTTGGGGTTCCGGGGCACGAGGAACTCGCGATGGGCGCGATCGCCGAGGGCGGCGTCCGGGTCTTGAATCACGATGTCATCGAGGATGCCGGCGTGCGTCCCGACGAGATCAATGAGGTCGCCACGCGCGAACTGGAGGAACTCGCGAGGCGCGCCCGGGAGTATCGCGGAGAAAAAACGGCGCCGCATCTGGATGGACGGATCGCAATTCTCGTTGATGACGGACTCGCAACGGGGGCCACCATGCGCGCGGCGATCGCTGCACTCCGTCCCCAGCATCCCGCCCGGATCGTCGTGGCAGTGCCGGTCGCGGCGCAGTCCACTTACCGCGAGTTCCGCGGCGCAGTGGACGAAATTGTGGCGATCGAACTACCGGAGCGATTTTATGCGGTGGGCGCGTGGTACGAAGATTTCTCGCAGACCACGGATGAGGAGATTCGGTCTCTGCTCGCGAGTTCCGCGCGTGCCCACCGTAACTGATCCGTGCCCTCCCGCCGTTGCCCGACTTGCACGATGATGTAGGTAAGGCCGGTTCGCCCGGCTACTCATCAGGAGGGGAACTCAGCTATGGACGTAAAAATGGATAACCGCACGCTTGCGGCAATCGGCGGGGTCGGCTTGGGGACTGGACTCGCCTATCTGCTCTCTCGGCGTCAGGGCCGCCGTCACGGGTTGATAGACCGGGTGCGCGACGTGCAGTGGACGGAGCGGGGCGGCCGGCCGGGCCAGTGGGCTCCGGCATCGCGCTTTCTTGCCGGCATGACCGGCGGCGCGCTCTCTTACTACGGCATGCGCAGGCACGGGATGCTCGGCAAGTTGATGGCTGCCACCGGCATGGGTCTCGTCACGCGCGGTACCACGAACTTGAGGACTCGCCAGGCGTTCGGCATCATGCCGGTGCTCGCACGAATGGGAGGACGGGGCTGAGCTGTGGCTGGGCCGCTCTCAGTTGGAGAACCGGTCCGCGTTCCCGTTGACAGGCAAATGCTCGACGGCGATCTCGGAGTGCCGTCAGGAGCGCGCGGCGTTGTCCTATTCGCGCACGGGAGCGGTTCAGGCCGCTTCAGCCCGCGCAACCGGCACGTCGCGCGCCTGCTTCGGGAAGGCGGCATAGGCACGCTGCTGCTGGACCTCCTCACGCCGGAGGAGGAGCAGATTGACCTCCGCACGGCACACCTTAGATTCGACATCGGCCTGCTCACCGGGCGTGTCCTGATCGCTACCGACTGGCTCGCGGCGGAGAAGCAGACAGCGGGCCTTCACGTAGGTTATTTCGGAGCCAGCACAGGCGCCGCGGCGGCTTTGAAGGCTGCGGCTTCCGGACCGGCGAGTGTCCGCGCAGTGGTGTCGCGAGGCGGCCGGCCGGATCTTGCCGGTGACGCACTGAGCCTGGTCCGCGTGCCCACACTGCTCATTGTGGGCGGCGAGGATACCACCGTTTTGCGGCTGAACGCGGAGGCCCTGGAGCACCTCGGAGGCGAGCGGCGGCTCGAGGTCATCCCGGGTGCGGGGCATCTGTTTGAAGAGAATGATGCGCTGGACAGGGTGGCCGAACTAGCGCGTGACTGGTTCCAGCGCTACTTGACCGGACAGGCGAACACGCCGTAGATCCGTTGCCACGGTTGGTTCAGGGGGTCAACTTGTCTACAGTTGTCATCACGCAAAACCACGAGATACACGATGCAATCGCGCAGGCGATGGTGCACATACCGCTTGATTCGCTCGTCCGGGGTAAGCTCGTTGCCATCAAGCCGAACGATACGTGGGCTTCGGCCGACGACACCACTGGCGTAACCCAACCGGACACACTGCGGGCCATGATCCGGCATGTAAAGCAGTTGGCTCCCTCGCACATCGTCGTCAGCGGCGGCGCGGGCGCCGCACAAACGGACGAAGTCTTCCGCATCAGCGGGATGATGCGTGTGATCGATGAAGAGGGTGTCGAGTTTTTCGACCATAACCGTCCGCCGTTCCTGGAGGTTGCGCTCGAGTATATGCCGGAAGTTGGGTTCGACGGCCCGCAGAAGACGGTCTTCGTCAACCCCCGCGTGCTCGAGTATGAGTGCCTCATCGCGTTGAATCAGCTCAAGCTGCACGCAACCGCCACTGTCACGCTTGCGCTGAAAAACATCGCGATGTCTTATCCCGCCGCGGACTATTACGGCCACCCGCGTTCGTCGGGCATGCATGAGAATTACTTCTTCTCGGACATGCACTCGTTCATCGTCGCGATGGCGCGCCGGTTCCCGGCGAATCTCGCGATTACCGTCGGTCATCCGGCAATGGTCGGGACCGGGCCGCTGGGTGGCCACGCCGTGGAGACGGGGCTGGTGGTCGCGAGCACGGATCCCGTGGCTGCCGATGTTGTGGCGGCGCGCTTGCTGGGCTTCGATCCCCAAGCGGTCCGGCATCTGTGGGAGGCGCGTCGCGCGGGCCTCGGCGTGACTGACACAGAACAGATGCGATTTCCGGAGATGAGCCTGAAGGACGCGATCGGGCACTTCACAAAAACGGTGTACGGCCGCGGCCTCACTTTTGAACACGCATGAGGGGAGGGGATGATGAATTCATCTGGAGAAGACACGGGCGGGAAGGCGCCGTTCCAGTGCGATCGGTGCGGCCGCACGTTCAATAGCGCCACGGATCTGCGCGAGCACGAGAAAGACTGTAAGGGGTCGGACCAGATCAGGCAGCCGCTGAAAGGGTAGAGGAAGTGGCTCCCGCCATCGCTTGCCGCTCGTGGGCCTGTGGAGCCGGAGATTCACGCCCGTGGCAGGCTATGGCGCGGTACACCTAAGATTCGTCCCGTATACTCGCGACTCGCTCGCAGATTGCGGTAGGCTGCGCGTGAGTCGCGTCCCGTTCTCGTACGCCAAGGGCTGTAGTTCGCCGCGGCGAGCGCGGTCGTGGACACGGCGAGGAACGCGCGGCATGAGAGTGTCATCGGACGCGATGTATACCCTATACTGAGTCCGTGTTGAGGCACTGGATACTCCTTCTAATCATGAGCGCGACCGTTTTCGCCCAGACTCCTGAATGGACGAAGGATACCGCGGCGAAAGTTGAAGCCACCCTCGTCGCGAAGCACGGCGAGCAGCAGCGCGAACGCATTCGCCGAGGGTTGCGGCAAACCAGCCAGTTCTGGCGTGCCGAGGACGGCGACTCTGCCGCGTTCTCTGAATTCGCCACGGCGCATTTCCAGGCGGACCCCTCTGAACTGCTCGCCCGCTGCGAGAGACTCTTCGAGCAGTACTCGGGCCACATGCTCGAGATCACTCGTGAGTTCCGCGAGCACACCGATCTCGATAGAGGCCCCATCCGTCCGTTCGACGAAATCTTCGCCGCATACGATCCGTCGGCGCACGCCAATGAGGATTTCTTCCGCAACAAACTGGCGTTCGCGGTTCTCCTGAATTTCCCGCTGACCACGCTTGACGAACGCATTAAGAACGGCGAGCGCTGGAGCCGGAACGAGTGGGCGGAAGCCCGGCTCGCCCAGTGGTTCTCAAAGCGTGTCCCAGCCGAAGTGAATCTCGTTGTCGCGGCTGCCGGCGCAGAGGCGGAACGTTACATCGCCCAGTACAACATCTGGATGCATCACGTTCTGGACGATTCAGGCAAGCGGCTCTTCCCGGAGAAAATGCGCCTGCTCGCACACTGGAACCTGCGCGACCAGATCAAGGCGGATTACTCCGAAAAGGACGGACTCGCCCGACAGCGCGTGATTGCACGCGTGATGGATCACATCGTCAACCAGACGATTCCGAGGGCCGTCATCGATAATCCTTCCGTGGATTGGAACCCGTTCACCGGATCGGTGCGCCCTACCGATGTGAAGGACTACGACTCCGCGCCTTTGGTTGAGCCTTCGGCCGCGCCTGAGCCCGACACCCGTTACGCCACGCTGCTATTGACCTTCCAGGCACTTCGAAAAATAGATCCCTACTCCCCCACGGCGCCCACGCACATCGCACGTAAGTTCGATGAAGAGCGCGAGCTTCCCGAGGAGCGTGTGCGCAAGATGCTGACCGATGTCGTGTCGTCGCCGCTTGTGCCCAAGGTCGCAGCGCTGATCGAGAAACGGCTGGGGAGGAAGTTGGAGGCTTTCGACATCTGGTACGCGGGGTTCAAGCCGCGCGGCAAGTACACCGAAGCGCAACTCGACGCCATCACGCGAAAGAAGTACCCGACGCCCTCCGCCTACAAGGACGATATGCCGCGCATGTTGGAGGCGCTGGCATTCAGCCCCGATCGCGCGAAGTACCTCGCCGCGAACATCGTCGTCGATCCGGCCCGCGGATCGGGCCACGCCTGGGGCGCTCAACTCCGCTCCGAGCCGGCGCACCTTCGCACGCGCGTCGGGAACGATGGCATGGACTTCAAGGGATACAACATAGCGGTCCATGAGATGGGCCACAACGTTGAGCAGACGTTCTCGCTCAAGAATATCGACCACTGGCTGCTGAACGGCGTCCCGAACACGGCGTTCACTGAGGCGGTGGCGTTCGTCTTCCAGGCCCAGGATTTGGCGCTTCTTGGGCTGGCCGAACCCGACCCTCAGGCGGAGGCCCTCCGCACGCTCAACGATTTCTGGGGAACCTACGAGATCGCCGGAGTAGGGCTGGTAGACATGGCTGTCTGGCACTGGATGTACGATCACCCGAACGCGAAACCGGCGGAGTTGAAGCAGGCCGTACTCCGGATCTCAAAGGACGTCTGGAACAAGTACTATGCGCCCGCGTTCGGCGCACGCGATGTGGCGCTGCTCGGCATCTACTCGCACATGATCGAGCGCTATCTGTACCTGCCGGACTATTCAATCGGCCACCTGATCGCGCATCAACTCGAGGAGCACATCCGCAAGGCCGGCAAGATCGGCCCCGAGGTAGAGCGCATCACGCGTCAGGGCAGGCTGACTCCGGATCTCTGGATGAAGGGTGCAACCGGGGCGCCCGTAGGCGCCGAGGCGATGCTGGCGGCCACCGAGCGTGCGCTTGCGGGGTTACCGAAGTGAGTCGCGAACTCCTGCTCGATGCGGCGAGCCGCGGCGTCCGCTATGTGGGTGGCATTGATGCGCGTTCGGTCGCCGCGTCGCCGGAAGCGATTGCGTGCCTCGCCGAACTAGACGAGCCCCTTCCGGAGGCGCCCGCAAGCCCTGAATGCGTGCTGGAGATGCTCGACCGCATCGGGTCGCCCGCGACCACAGCGACCACCGGACGGCGCTTCTTTGGTTTTGTGATCGGCGGTGCGCTGCCCGTGACGGTCGCCGCGAACTGGCTCGCGGGCGCATGGGACCAGCCTGCGGGACTCGTCACAGTCAGCCCCGTCGGCGCGGCTCTCGAGGATGTCTCGCTCCGCTGGCTGGTGGATCTGCTGGGGCTGCCGGAGGGAACGGGCGGCGCGTTCGTGACCGGCGCGACGATGGCGAATTTCACGGCTCTTGCGGCAGCGCGCAATGCGGTGTTTGAGCGCGCCGGATGGGACGTGGAGGCCGACGGCCTGCAGGGCGCTCCGCAGATTACCGTCGTGACTGGCGAGGAAGCGCATCCTTCGGTGCTCAAGTCACTCGGAATGCTCGGGCTGGGCCGGAAGCGCGCAGTGACGGTTCCGGTTGACCGGCAGGGACGCATGCGCGCGAACGTGCTCCCCGCATTGAACGAGCGGACCATCGTATGCGTACAGGTGGGCAACGTCAATACGGGCGCCTGCGATCCGATTGCGGAAGTCTGCGCCCTCGCGCACGAACGCGGCGCATGGGTCCACGTCGATGGAGCGTTTGGGCTCTGGGCGGCGGCGAGTTCGAAGCTTGCGCATTTGGTGAGCGGAGTCGAGCAGGCCGATTCGTGGGCGACCGACGCTCACAAGTGGCTCAACGTGCCGTATGACAGCGGCGTGGCGTTCGTTCGCAGCACGGAACACTTGCAGCGCGCGATGTCGCTCACCGCGGCCTATCTGCCGCAAGGGGCGCAACGCGAACCTTCCCAGTACACGCCGGAGTTGTCGCGGAGGGCCCGCGGTGTCGAGATCTGGGCCGCGCTGAAGACGCTCGGCCGCACCGGCGTCGCACACATGATTGAGCGAAACTGCCGCCAGGCCGCGATGTTCGCCGAGCGGCTCCAGCGCGCGGGTTGCGAGATTCTGAATGACGTGGTCCTCAACCAGGTGCTCGTCTCATTCGGCGACCCTGACGTTACACGCCGGACGATCGGTCTGATCCAGCGTGACGGCGCCTGCTGGTGCGGCGAAACGACATGGCAGGGCCGCGTCGCGATGCGGATCAGCGTGTGCTCGTGGGCCACGGCGGATGAAGACGTGGAGCGCTCTCTGGAAGCGATGCTGCGCTGTTGGGACGAGGCGCGCCGATGACGGGGGAGCCCATACGCATTCTCGTCACGGGCGGCACGTTCGATAAAGAGTACAACGAACTCACCGGTACTCTGTTTTTTCACGATACTCATCTGCCGGAAATGCTGCGCCTCGGCCGTTGCCTGCTCAACATCGAGCCGCGCACGCTCATGATGATCGACTCCCTCGAGATGACCGAAGACGATCGCCGCATCATCGCCGACCACTGCCGGGCCTGCCGCGAATCGCGCATCGTCATCACGCACGGCACTGATACGATGGTTGAAACGGCGGCGCGGCTCGCGCAAGAGGGGCTCGCCAAAACGATCGTCTTGACCGGCGCGATGGTGCCGTACAAATTCGGCAGCTCGGATGGCCTGTTTAATCTGGGCAGCGCACTGGCATTCGTCCAGACGCTTCCGCACGGCGTTTACATCGTGATGAACGGGCGTTGCTTCCGATGGGACGAGGTCAGGAAGAACCGGGATAAGGGCATCTTCGAACGGCTCGAGCCAGTTCCTGAGAGTTGACCCGTGAAATGCCGAACGCTGACGGCTTCAAGTAAACTACAGTCCATGCGAACCGTTGTTCTTTTCGCAATAGCGGCCTTGGCGTGCGCCGAGGATTTCCGTCAGTCGGAGTTCACGGCGCCACCCGCCGGATCGTCGACGTGGGCGCAGCGTCCCGAGGTCGCCCCTCGTACTTTCGTGGACGCCCGGTTCTCACGGGGAGGCCCGGGAGCCCTTGCAATCTCCGGCGCCAGCAACTCCGCGGAGCACGGCGGCTGGGAACGCAGCGTTTCCGTAGAACCCGGAAAATGGTATCGTCTGGTCGCCTTCTATCGCGCTGAAGGACTCACGTTCGAGCGAGGCCAGGTGCTCGCCCGGCTCGATTGGTTCGATCAAGCGGGTAAGCGCACCGGCCAGCCCGAGTTCGTTTGGCGGACTGCTAACGAAGGCGATTGGCGGCGTCTCAGTGCGGAAGCGCCCGCGCCGGAGAAGGCCGCTTCAGTCAAGATCCAGCTCTATCTATCGAACGCGCCGCAGGCGACTGTCTGGTGGGATGACATCGCATTCGAAGCGGTTGCCGCACCGACCCCCCGGCCGGTCACAATCGCCTCGATCAACTTCCGCCCGAGAAACGTCGAGCGGCCCGTGGATGCGTTCGTCGAGGTCGTCGGGAAGAGCGTGCGCCAGAAGACGGATCTCATCGTCCTGCCCGAGGGCATCACGGTCGTAGGCACCACTAAGAAGTACACGGACGTGGCCGAAACGGTGCCCGGGCCGACCACCCAAGTGCTGGGCGACCTCGCCCGCAAGCACAAGAGTTGGATCGCTGCCGGGATTTACGAGCGTGAAGGCGCCGCGGTTTATAACACATCGGTGCTGCTCGACCGGGAAGGCCGGCTTGCCGGCAAGTATCGGAAAGTCTACATTCCGCGCGAGGAGATCGAGGGCGGCATCACGCCGGGCATTGACTATCCGGTCTTTCAGACCGATTTCGGCGCCCTCGGAATGATGATCTGTTACGACGTTCATTACGCGGATCCGGCGAGGGCGCTCGCTTTACGGGGCGCCGAGATCATTGCCGTGCCGATCTGGGGTGGGAACGAAACGCTGGCGAAGGCCCGCGCCATAGAGAATCATGTGTTCCTCGCCACCTCCGGGTACGATTACCCCACCCACATCATCGATCCCGTAGGCGAGGTGCTCGCTCACGCGCCCGAAAACGGGTCGGCCGCTATCACGACAGTTGACCTGAACAAGCGCTACGACGAGCCGTGGCTCGGGGTGATGCGCGGTCGCTTTATGAAAGAGATCCGTCTGGATGTGCCGGTGGTACCCTGATAGTAGCCCCGATTCAATCGGTTAGCACGTCCGCGCCTCCGCGCGTTATCGAAAGCTGCTTCATGAACTCACGTCGAAGGTTTATAGGCCAAGTAGCCACAGGCCTTGCCGGCACTCTCGCGGCGCCCGCCACCGTGCTGGGCGCGAACGATCGTGTCCGCATCGGAATCATCGGTCCTGGCGATCGCGGGATGCAGATCCTGCGTGAGGCGCTCCACTGCGCCGGGACGGAATGCGTCGGAATCGCCGATGTCTACACCCGCCGCCTCGAAGCCGCGAAGCAGATTGCGCCGAATGCAAAGACGTACCTCGATTACCGGCATCTGCTCGATGACAAGTCAGTGGACGCCGTTCTGATCGCCTCGCCGCAGCACCTTCATTGCGAGCACTTCGTAGCCTCGCTCGACGCCGGCAAACACGTCTATCAGGAAAAGACGATGGCGTTTACGGTGGAGCACGCGAAGCGCATGCGCGCGGCGCGGCAGCGCTCGAAGAAGACCGTGCAGATCGGGCACCAGGCCTGCTCGAGCGGGCAGGCCGTGGATGCCGCCGCACTCGCGACGCCAGAGAACCTCGGGAAGATCACGGCCCTGCACGCGCATATGTACCGCAACACGCCGCACGGGAAGCCGCAGTGGACCCGGCCTATTTTCCCGGACATGACGCCGGAGAACATCATCTGGCCCGCATTCCTCGGTGAAGCTCCGAAGGTCGCTTTCGATGCCAACCGCTATGCCAACTGGCGCTTCTACTGGGATTACTCCGGCGGCAATTACTACGAGAATATGTGCCACCAGGTCGCGTTCTGGTACAAGGCGCTCGGCCTCCAAGTCCCGAAGGCGGTGACCTCCACCGGCGGCATCTATCTTTGGAAGGACGGCCGGGAAGTTCCGGACACGATGAACGTCGCGATGGAGCAACCCGAGGAGATGTTGTTTACGTGGGACTCTGGGTTCGGTAACAACGCCTTCGGCGTCAGCGAGGACGTTCTAGGGACGGATGGCACGCTTTCGAACACCAAGGGCGGCTTGATCCGCTACGAACCGCAGAAGGTCAACCGGCCGCAGGGCACCGAGACCGTCGGTCAGGTGCGTGTCGCCAATCCGAACCAGGCGCATCTCCAGAACTTTATGGATTGCGTTCGCTCGGGCGCCGAGACGAACTGTCCGTTCGACCTCGGCTTCCGCGTTTCGATCGCCTGCCGGATGTCGGTGGAGAGCTACCGCAGGGGCAAGACCGTTCGCTGGGACCCGGTAAAAGAAGAGATCGTATAGCGCCCGCGGCGCGTGACCCATGGCTGTGCGGCGTCGCGCGGAGGGGGTCACGCAGAGGGCTATGGACTTCGGATACACGCAGGATCAGGAAACGCTTCGGAAGTCTGTACGGGAATTTGCGGAAGCCGAGCTTGCTCCCTTCGTTTCCGAGTGGGACGAGGATCAGGTGTTTCCGCGTGACGCCATCAAGCACGCCGGACAACTCGGCTACCTGGGCGCAATCTTCCCCGAGGAGTACGGCGGGGCGGGGCTCGGGTACATCGAGTACTCCATCATCATTGAAGAGCTCGCGCGAATAGACCCGTCGTTCGCCCTGAGCGTCGCGGCGCACAATTCGCTCTGCTCCAACCACATCTTCCAATCAGGCTCAGAGGAACAGCGCCGGAGGTATATCGCGAAACTGGCCACCGGCGAGTGGATCGGCTCATGGTCGCTCACGGAACCGGAGGCGGGGTCGGATGCCGCGGGCACGCGCACGACGGCGATTCAAACGGATGGCTGCTGGCTGCTGAACGGCGCGAAGACGTTCACGACGAACGCGCATGAAGCGGATGTATGCGTGGCGATGGCGGTGACGGACCGGACGCGGGCGCACCACGGGATCTCGGCGTTCATCATCGATGCGGGCACACCCGGGTTCCGCCTTGGCCGCAAGGAGAACAAGCTCGGGATGCGCGCCAGCCCCACTGGCGAAGTGATCTTCGAGAATTGCCGGCTGGGGGCGGAGCAGCTGCTCGGATTCGCAGGCGAAGGGTTCATAGACAGCCTCAAGATTCTCGACGGCGGCCGCATCTCCATCGCGGCGCTATCGGTGGGCACTGCGCAGGGCGCGTACGAGATCGCGCTACGCTATTCAAAGCAGCGCAGGCAGTTCGGCAAGCCCATCTCGGAGTTTCAGGCGATCCAGTTCAAGCTGGCCGACATGGCCGCCCAGATCGACGCCGCGCGCCTGCTGACCTACAAAGCCGGCTGGCTGAAGGACAACGGTCAGCGCGTCACGAAGGAATCCGCCATCGCGAAGCTCTTTGCTTCAGAGGCCGCCGTACGCGTCTGCGATGAAGCGGTTCAGGTTCTTGGCGGCTACGGCTTCGTGAAGGATTACAAGGTGGAGAAGTTCTATCGCGACGTGAAGCTTTGCACCATCGGTGAAGGCACCTCGGAAATTCAGCGGCTCGTCATCGCGCGCCAGTTGTTGAAGGACGCTTGATGACAGTTTGGGCAGACCAGATTGTAGGCGGCGATCTCCGCGCTCTCGCACGCGCCGCCACGGCGATCGAAAACAGGCGTCCCGAGGGACTCGCGCTGATGCGCAACCTGTTCCCGCGCACCGGCCGCGCCATCATCGTGGGCGTCACCGGCCCGCCGGGGGCGGGGAAGAGCACGCTCGTCGATCAGCTTGCGCACACCCTGCGGGCGCAGGGACACACGCTCGGCATCATCGCCGTCGATCCTACCAGCCCGTTCTCAGGCGGCGCCATTTTGGGTGATCGCATACGCATGCAGGACCACCATGCCGATCCGGGCGTCTTCATACGGTCCATGGCGTCTCGGAGCTCGCTGGGCGGGCTTGCTGCGGCCACTACGGATATCGCGCTGCTGCTCGACGCAGCGGGCCGCGACGTCGTCCTGGTGGAGACCGTCGGCGTAGGGCAGGACGAAGTGGAGATTGCCCGTCTGGCGGACGTGACGGTTGTTGTGCTCGTGCCCGGCATGGGTGACGACGTGCAGGCGATCAAGGCGGGAATCATGGAGATCGCGGACGTCTTCGTCATCAATAAGGCGGACCGCCCCGGTGCGGATGTGCTGGAACGCGAAGTGAATCTGGCGCTCAGCCTCTCACCGGCGAACGGCGCGCGCCCGCCAATCCTGAAGGCGGTTGCGACGGAAGGGCAGGGCATCGGCGAACTGGCGGCTGAAATCTGGAAGCTGCGCGAGGTGCACGATCGCGCTGAAAGCCGCACCCGGCTGTGGTCTGCGCGGTTGCGCGAGATGCTTCGCGAACGCCTGCTTGAGAAATTCTCCGCATCGGAAATCGAAGCCGCGGCCAAAGAAGTGGCCGCGCGTAAACGTGACCCTTACACACTCGTCAATGACTGGCTCCAACGAATTTAAAATCGATCACCTCGGCATCGCCGTACGCTCCCTGGATGGCGCGTTGCGCTTCTGGGAAGAACAACTCGGAATGCGCGTGGATACGCGCGAAACCGTCGAGCACGAAAAGGTGAACCTCGCGATGCTGCCCGCATCCGGCCCGCGCATTGAGCTACTAGAGCCCACCTCGGCCGAATCGGCGATCGGCAAGTTCATCGAAAAGCGCGGCGAAGGCCTGCACCACGTCGCGATCCGCGTCCCCGACCTGAACGCTGCCGTCGAGCGCCTCAGGGCCGGCGGCGCACGCCTCCTGAATGAACCGAGAACGGGCGCCGGCGGCCACACCTACGTCTTCCTGCACCCAGCCTCTACCGGAGGAGTGCTGTTAGAGCTCATTCAGGATCACTGATGGGGAGGAGGTAGAAGGCAGGAGGTAGCCTGGCCGCCGCGACGGCCAAGGGCGCTTGCTGCATCCCCGCCACACGCACCCTTGCCGAACCCGGCCGCGGGAAGCCCTCGCTGAGCGTTTCTCCTGTCGTCCCTGCTTCAAGGTAGAACGGTAGCTGGGGGGCATGCGGATGACAAACGAACTGCTTACCGAGGAAGTGAAGAAACACCGGGAGGCGAACTATGACATTTCGCCTCTTTTGCTGAATCGCTGGTCGCCACGTTCCATGACCGGCGAGATTCTCAGCGATGAGGAGCTATTCCCACTGTTCGAAGCTGCGCGATGGGCTCCATCGTCGTTCAACGGCCAGCTATGGAGGTTCATCATCGGCCGGCGGCAACACGCCGAGCAGTTTCAGAAGTTCGTTGGCCTGCTGGCGCCGGGCAATCAGGCATGGGCAAAGGATGCGGCCGTGCTCGTGGTCGTGGCGTCCCGTAAGAAATTCGAGTACAACGACAAGCCGTCGATCACCCATGCGTTCGACGCCGGGGCTGCCTGGGAAAATCTGGCGATCGAAGCATCGCGCCGCGGGCTGGTTGCGCATGGGATGGAGGGATTCAATTACCAGCGCGCCCAAACCGAGTTGAACATCCCCGATGACTTCGAGGTCCACGCGATGCTCGCGATAGGCCGCCGTGGAAGCGCCGACAACCTCCCCGATGCATTGCGGGAACGCGAGCACCCGAATACGAGGCGACCGCTGAGGGAAATCGTGTTCGAAGGAGCCTTTGGCCAGTCCGTCGCTGAGTTGCCGGGATAACGGCGGCGTGACTTTGGGCCGGTGTTATACTGTGCTCAAGTTTGAGAGGGGCGTCCGTTAAGAAGGCTGCAGGGGCTATGAAAGACCTTGAACCGCAGGATCCTTTACGCACTGGGTTCGAATCAGCCACAGCCGGCGAATCCACCCCCTGGCCGGCGTTGCCGCTTGAAGAATGGGCGGCCACTCGCGCCACGCTTCACATGTGGACTCAAATAGTCGGCAAGGTTCGACTGGCGCTGAGTCCCCACGTGAACCACTGGTGGGAAGTGCCCTTATACGTAAGTGCGCGCGGGATGACGACCTCCCCGATTCCATACGGAGAGCGAATCTTCGAGATCGAGTTCGATTTCCTGAACCACAATCTCGTAATCCGTGGGAGCGACCGGGCCACGAAGTTCGTGCCGCTGTACCCACGCTCTGTCGCGGACTTCTACCGCGAAGTGACGGCCGTGCTGCATGCGTTAGCGATCGACGTAAAGATCTGGCCGACTCCCGTGGAGGTTCCGGATCCGGTGCCGTTTCCGGACGACGACCGGAATGCATCTTATGATCCCGAGTACGTCAGCCGGTTCCACCGCGTTCTGCTGCAAGCCGATGCCGTTTTCAAGGAGTTCAGAAGCAGGTTCATCGGGAAGGTGAGTCCAGTACATTTCTTTTGGGGAAGCTTTGACCTGGCGGTAACGCGCTTTTCCGGACGCCGTGCGCCGGAGCGGGAAGGGGCCGACGCGATTACACGTGAGGCCTATTCTCACGAGTGCAGCAGCGTGGGCTTTTGGCCCGGCAGTGGTGACGTGGCGGGCCCCGCCTTCTACGCCTACGCCGTGCCGGAACCCCCCGGATATGCGGCCGTTCCGGTTCGCCCGCCCGCTGCATTCTATGACTCAAAGCTGAAGGAATTCATCTTGATGTATGACGAGGTCCGGCGCGCGCCCGAGCCTGAGGCGGCCTTGCTTCAATTTTGCCAAAGCACCTACGAGGCCGGGGCGAACCTGGCCGGCTGGGATCGCGCCGCGCTCGAACGTTCCGAGGCAGACATGCCGCAGCGTGTCCGCTCGGGGAAAGCCTGAGGATCATTTTCATGGCATCAAAGTGTATGCACCTCGATCAGATCCGGCTAACAGAGACGGACGCCAATGTTTGCGAGGATTGCATCAAGACCGGCGACTCCTGGGTTCACCTGCGCATGTGCCTCACCTGCGGCCATGTCGGCTGTTGCGATTCGTCGATGAACAAGCACGCGACCAAACACTTTCATTCGAGCCAGCATCCGCTCGTTCGCTCGATCGAACCCGGAGAGAAGTGGGTGTGGTGTTATGTGGACCAGTTGGTTCCCACCCAAATCGAGCCGAACGCGCGGGCGGCGGGTTAGCCGAAGGGACCGACATGGAGAAGGAGATTCTGGGACTCCACCATGTGACAGCCATCGCCGGTGAACCGCAAGCGAACATTGATTTCTACGCAGGCGTGCTGGGACTCCGGCTGATCAAACTGACGGTGAATTACGATGATCCCACCACCTATCACCTGTATTACGGTGATGGCCAGGGGCATCCTGGAACCATCCTGACGTTCTTCCCGTGGCCGGGTGGCATGCGCGGGCGCATTGGCACGGGGCAGGTAACCGTGACGTCGTTCGCGGTTCCCGAGCACGCGCTCGAGTACTGGGAAAAGCGGCTTCGCCAACACGCGGTTGTCTGGAGGGAAAGCCGTTCCCTTTTGGACGAGCGCGCGCTGGCGTTTGAAGATACCGACGGTCTGCAACTGGAACTTGTGGCTACCCGGGACGCGAATCCGGAACGGGCTTGGGAGCACGGGCCGGTGCCGATCGACTTCGCGTTACGCGGCTTCCACCACGTGACTCTCTCTGAGGACGGTTATGAAAGTACGGCGAAGCTCCTCACGGAAACGTTGGGCTTCCGGTTAGTGGACACCAAGAACAATCAATTCCGGTACGCTGTCGCCTCGGGTGGTACTGGGACTACTGTTGACGTTCGGTGCCTTCCGGACGGAAGATCCGGTCGTGTTTCCGTCGGTACGGTGCACCACGTCGCATGGCGCACTCCGACGGACGAACAGCAACTGCTGTGGCGCAGCGCGCTGCGGTCATACAACGTGACCCCGGTGATTGATCGGAAGTACTTCCACTCCATCTATTTCCGGGAGCCGGGCGGCGTGCTCTTCGAAATCGCCACCGACCCACCCGGCTTCACCGTGGATGAGCCGGTGAACGAGTTAGGCTCCCACCTCCTATTGCCTCCCTGGCTGGAGCCGTCGCGCGCGGAGCTCGAGGAAGTTCTGCCCAAAGTGCATTTGCCTGGAACGAAGGTCGGCTGAAAGCGGGCGGATCGGCATGGCCGCGCTGCTCGAATTCCACAACGTAACCTGCCGGATCGCCGGGCGTGAAATTCTGCACGGCATTAATCTGAGCGTCGGACGCGGTGAAACTGTCGTCCTGCTGGGGCGCAGTGGGTCCGGGAAAACGACGCTCCTTAAGATGGTTAATCGCCTCGTTGATGCCCATGGCGGACAGGTGCGCTTCGAAGGTGTGCCAGTCACGGATCAGGACCCGATCCGGCTCAGGCGGCGTATCGGATACGTCATCCAGGAGGGAGGGCTCTTCCCGCACGTGACGGTGGAGCGAAACGTCGGACTTGTGCCGCGCCTCGAGAACTGGCCGGAGGAGAAGGTCCGCGAGCGTGTATTTGCGCTGCTCCGCATGATGGGTCTGCCGCCCGAAGAATATGCATCGCGCCGGCCGCGGCAACTATCGGGAGGAGAGAAGCAGAGGGTCGGAATCGCCCGTGCGCTCGCCGCGGAGCCCCCATTGCTGCTGCTCGACGAGCCGTTTGCCGCGCTGGACCCGGTGACGCGCTTTGAACTGCAAAAGCAGTTTGTGGAACTGCGCCGCCGCCTGGGCACCACCGCGTTGTTTGTAACCCATGACGTGCGCGAAGCCGTGATGATGGCATCACGGATTGCAGTGTTGAAGGACGGCGCGATCGAACTGGTCGCCCCGCCAGAAGAATTCCTGAACGCGAGCATCGGTGAGGCGGCGGCATTTCTCGCCAGCGTCCGCGAAGATAGGACAACCAGTGAGTGGCGCACTCGCTTCTGACATCATTGCGTTTACGGCTGAGCACGTGTGGCTCGTGGGCATCTCTGTCGCCGTCGCGGCCGCCATCGCCCTTCCGGCGGGTGTCGCGCTGACACGCCGCACCGGGCTCCGCCGCTGGACCATGGGCGTGGTGAATATCCTGCAAACGATCCCGAGTCTCGCACTCTTCGGTTTCCTGCTGCCGGTTCCGCTCATCGGCGGCATCGGGAAGCAGACGGCCATCGTCGCCCTGGTCTTTTACGCCCTCCTGCCGATGCTGCGGAACACGATCGTCGGCATTCTGGGCGTTGACCGCAGCGTTCGGGAGTCCGCCGTCGCCATGGGTATGACCGGCCGGCAGATTCTTTGGGGCGTGGAGTTGCCGCTGGCGTTCCCCACGATCGTGGCAGGGGTTCGAGTCGCTACCGTGGCCACCATAGGAACTGCCACGATCGCCGCCGCTATCGGGGGCGGAGGCCTGGGCACATTCGTCTTTCGCGGCATCGCGATGGCGGACACAAACACGATTCTCGCGGGTGCAATCCCGGCCGCGCTGCTGGCGCTGGCGGCAGACGAGGTGTTGGGATGGTCCGAACGGCGATTCTCTTCCTTGTCCTAGCCTTCACTACCGGTTGCTCGTCGAACGCGCGGATTACCGTCGGGTCGAAGAACTTCACAGAACAGGTGGTGCTCGGCGAGATTATCGCGCAGCAGATCGAGCGCCGCACTGACATTCGAGTAGACCGTAAGTTCAATCTTGGAGGAACGCTACTCGCACATGAGTCACTGAAGAACGGGGCAATCGACTTGTATCCCGAGTATACCGGTACGGCGCTCACCGCCGTACTCAAACGCCCTGTCGCGAGCGATCCCGCTGTTGTCCTCGACCACGTTCGTGAAGGGTACCGGCAATGGGAACTTGCCTGGCTCGATCCGCTGGGATTCAACAACACGTTTGCGATGGTGGTGAGAAGCGCCGACGCCCGGGAGCGCCACTTCAAGACGATCACCGATGCGGCGCGGCGGACGCAGCCATGGCGGCTTGGCGTGGGATACGAGTTCGTGCAGCGTCCCGACGGGCTCGACGGGCTTGTGAAGACGTATGGTCTGCGACTGGACGGACAACCAGTGACGATGGACCTCGGATTGTTGTACCCGGCGCTCGAG